>NZ_NHML01000023.1:0-149914 GCF_002165735.1 Rhodococcus sp. NCIMB 12038 | reverse complement strand
GCTGTACAAGGTCCTCGAGGACCTTGTACAGCCGTGCACCCCATTCCGGGACGGACGCGACATCGCGCAGCGGCAACAGGTAGGTGCGGATGAGGAACATGACGGCGCCGGAGTGCGCGAGCCGGATCAGATGCTGCACTTCGGTTCTCAGGAACAGTCGGTCGCCGACCTCGTCGAGCGGTCCGTCGGCGAGGGTGCGACGGTCCTTCCCCCACTCCGGATAGGTTTCGGTCGACGTGTCGAGTTTGCCGTCGACGGTCAGCGTCCAGTTGGTGCGCCGGTAGCTCTGGCCGGGTTCGAGCCGCATCAGGAAGTTGTGGGCGCGGGTGATGATCTTCTCGCTGTGGATACGCGGGACGGGGCCGTGGATCTCGAGGAAGCTCATCCCGACGTCGAATCCGAAGGACCAGTCCGCCGCGAACGTCACCAGTCCGGCGTCGCCCCACAGCTGTCCCTCACGCTGGTCGAGCAGCACGACGTCTTCCTGGATCTGGCCGCAGATATACATCAGTGGCGGCGCCGGGAGCGTGGCGAGGTCGCCGAACACGAAGCTGTGCTCGATCCCGAGGAGGTCGTTCCGCCAGAACCAGCTGTCGCCGCGACGTTCGAGGGCCATGGTGTCGGGGTATTCGGCGGCGAGGGTGCGCATCAGGGTGAGCATCGCGTCCCAGGCGGCCGGGACCATGTGCGGCAGGCACTGGTGCCGCGACGGGTCAGTGGTGAGGATTCGTTCGCGCTCGTCGAGTTCCTCGTGGTACCGGGAATCGATCTCCAAGTGCGTGGTGCCCCAACTGCCCGCCACGGTCGTAGCGGTGTTCCCGGCGGGCTCGACGTTGGTGCTGTAGCGGTACTGGTCGCGGGGAAAGGGGAAGGGATAGCGCGCGGTGCGTGAGTCGGTCGAGGTCACAGTTCCAGCTCCAATCGGTCTCCTACGGCCCGTGACACGCACGGCATGATCGAATCCCCGGACGCCTTCTCCTCGTCGGTGAGGAACAGGTCGCGGTGCTCGACATCGCCGCCACGGACCGACAGCCGGCATTCGCCGCACACCCCCTGACGGCACAGGTTCGGGACGTTGATTCCCTTGTCCAGCAGGGCCTCGAGAAGGCTGGTGCCCGCCGGGACGGGGACGATTATCCCGGTGCGTCCGAGCTTGGCGGCAAACGGGTTTCCTTCGGGCAGCGGACCCGCACCGAACGCCTCCGAGTGCACGCGGCCCGGCGGCCAGCCGCCTTCGCGGGCCCATTCGGCGACCGCGGCGATCATCGGCGCGGGTCCGCACGTGTAGACGTGGGTGCCGAGTGGTTGATCGGCCAGTGTCGGGACGAGGCGGTCCGCGAGTTCTCCGGGGGTGGACACCGTGACGAGCCGGTCGCCGCACAGCGCCGCCAACTCGTCGGCATGCGCCCCCTGACGGTCGCGGAAGGAGTAGATCACCTCGAACGAACGACCCCATTCGAGGGCAGCCCGCACGTGCGACAGGATCGGGGTGACGCCGATCCCGCCCGCGACCAGGATGTGGTGCCGGGCGTTGAGGATCGGCGCGAACGCGCTGCGCGGACGGCTCACCCGGACGGTCTGCCCCGGCCGCAGGTCGTGGACCCAGCGCGAACCGCCGTGGCCGTTCTCGTCGAGCCGGACCGAGATCGCGTAGTGGTCCGGCTCGATCGACGGCCCCGTCAGTGAATACGAGTTGTGCCGGCCCTCGGCCCAATTCACCGCGATATGGCTGCCCGGTGTGAACGTCGGAAGGACGCGGCCACCCGGGTCCGCCAGCACGAGGTGCCGGACGCCGGGGCACAGTACTCGGGCCTCGCGCACCGTCAAGGTGAGCGTGCCGGTAACTCCCTCGCCCGCAACCGTTTCGAGCACCATAGTCATGGCAGTTCCTCCGCGTCGGCTCGGTAACCCAGGTACGCGCTGTGGCGCCGGGAGAAGTGGTAGTAGACGGTGAGCTCTGCGGAACACCCCGCGCACGGCGTCTGCCCGCCCACGGCCACCGGGACGTTCGGCGACGTCGTATGGCAGTGCGCGCAGTACACGTCGCGCACGCGGGTGTCCTGGTCGCTGATCACGGCGGCGATCTCCGCGGGCAGCGCACCCGCGGAGACTAGGTGGGAGCGCACCGCCCCCACCGTCCGCTCGGAACCCGCCACCACGAATCGCCATCCGATGCGCGCCTCGGACAGCAGGTCGTCGAGTCCGGATCCCTCCACGTTGTCGACGGTCAACGTGCGAGTCGGCACCGGGGCGACCCGCGCGGACAGGTCGCGCAGCGCCCGAGCGCTGACCGAACCGTCCGAGACGAGCACGTAGCAGGTGACGCGAGCGCCGGCCGCCAAATCGTCGACGGCCGAGTAATCGGACCGCCACCGGGGGACGCTCGTCGACCTCATCGAGACGGCCATCGCGGATCAGGGCGCGAAGGAACGGTGGCCGACGAAGTAGGCCAGCGCGCGGTCGGGGGTGGTGAAGCGGATGCGCGACCCCTTGGGGAAGAAGATCGCATCCTTCGCCCTCGCCACCTCGACCTGGCCGGTGTCGAGGTTCTCCAGGGTGAACTCGCCCTCGAGGACGACCTTCATCTCGTCGTAGGCGTAGTAGTAGTCGAGCGGGGTGTCGGTGCGCTGGAGTTCGAAGTAGCCGGCCGACATCTCGGAGCCGTCCGGGTTGGCGAAGACGTCGTCGATGTATCCCTTGGTGCCCGGGTACTCCGCGACCGGCATCTGCGGCAGGTTCTCGTGGAATCCGGCGGTGACGCGGAACGGGACGGCGGTGGGCTTGTCGGTCGTGGTCATGGAGTCTCCTGTGAGAGGCGATGAGGGTGCTGAAGAGCGAATCCCCTTCGTGAAACTTGGGGTAGCAACAGGAAACCACATCGCACATTTCCACGGCGTAAATCTCGTCGGCGGCCCGAAAAATGCGCAGTTCAGGACCCGATTATCCTGCGGAATCCTTAGCTGGTCGGCGGATTTTGGTGATTCGGCCACAACATTGCCGTAACGCGATGGACATAGTAGAACTGTTTCATAGTGAACAACAGCGATTCATGAGGTGAAACGAACCGCTACCGAAGCCGCCAGAGCCCGACCCTCCGGCCGAATGAAGGAAGCAACGTGACAGAGACAGCAAAGTTCGTGATCGTCGGTGGAGGACTCGAGGGTCTCGCCATCGCGTGGTCGCTCGCGGACCGAGGCGAGACCGATGTCCTGGTCCTCGAGCGCGACACCCTGTGCTCGGGCATGACCGGTAAGTCGTCCGGCGTGGTCCGGTGCCACTACGGGACGCCGTCGCTGGCGGCGATGTCCTGGTACGGCGTCGACATCTTCACCCGGGCCACCGAGATCTTCGGCGATGACATGGCGTTCCGTCAGTGCGGGTACGTCGTCGGTGTCGGCGAAAACAACATCGACCCGCTGAAGGCGAACGTCGCGATGATGCAGGGTCTCGGCATCGATGTCGACTACATCGGACCCGACAAGATGGCCGAGCTGTGGCCGGGGCTGCACCTCGACGACTTCGCCGCCTTCGCGTACGAGCCGCTCGGCGGCCGCGGCGAGGCGTACATGGCCGGTATGGCATTTGGCGCGTCCGCCCGCAAGCTGGGCGTCACGATCCGCCAGAGCACGCCGGTGGCGTCACTGCTCCAGAACGCCGAGGGCCGCGTCTACGGCGTGACCCTGGGGAACGGCGACGAGGTGCACGCCGAGCACGTGATCCTCGCAACCGGCCCGTGGGCGCCCGAACTCGGTGCCGGAGTCGGTGTCGACATCCCGGTGAAAGCCCAACGCGCGCAACTCGTCCTGATCGACCAGGGCGTGCCGACGCCGGAGGTACCGGTGCTGTCGGACCTCGCCGGACTGCAGTACATCTGCCGCGAACCCAACGGCGAACTGCTCGTCGGGAACAGCGACCACGCCGCGCCCGAATACATCGACCCCGACAAGTACAGCAACCGCGCGGACGACAGCACCATCGAGAAGAACATCATGAAGCTGGGCAACCGGCTGCCGGAGATGCCGGACCCGCGCATCACGTCGTCGTACGTCGGGGCGTACGACGTCACCCCCGACTACAACCCGATCATCGGGCCCGCACCCGTCGACGGACTGTTCCTGGCCACCGGGTTCTCCGGTCACGGTTTCAAGATCTCACCCGCGGTCGGGCGCCTCGTCGCCGACATGCTGCTCGACGACGGCAAGACCACGCTCCCGAACGTCGAGCCGTCCGACTTCCGCTACTCGCGCTTCGAGGAGGGCGATCTCCTCTTCAGCCTGCACCCCTACGAGGGCGCCGGCGAGATGCGCTGACCCACAGACCACCTCACCCGCAGACCACCAGTTCAGGAGCTCCCCATGGCTGTCGACACTGCTGACGCGTTCACCGCGCAGAACATCGTGACATCCCCACCGCAGACCTTGTCCGAGGTGGCCCGGGCCACCGGAACCACCTTCATCCTCGCCCTGTTCGTCACCCTGTCCGGGAAACCGTGCGCCAAACTCGTCCCGATCGAGGCCGTCGAGCAACTTCAGAACGACGGCGTGGGCTTCGCCGGCTACGCGGCCGGGCACATGGGCCAGGAACCCAAGGACTCCGATCTCGTTGCCGTGCCCGACGTCTCGTCGTTCACGCCGATCCCGTTCGTGAAGCCCGGCCTGGCGATCGTGCACTGCGACCCCCACGTGGAGGGCACACCGTGGCCGTATGCGCCGCGGGTGATCCTGAAGGAGACACTGAAGAAGGCGGCCGAACTCGGCCTGTCCGTCAACGTCGGGGCGGAGATCGAGTACTTCCTCGTCAACCGCACCGGCGACGGTCCCCTCACCACCGCGGACACCGACGACGTCAGCCGTCAGCCGTGTTACGACGCCCGCGACGTCACCCGGATGTACGACCACCTCACCGAGGTGTCGCAGGCGATGAACACGCTCGGGTGGGGCAACTACGCCAACGACCACGAGGACGGCAACGGGCAGTTCGAGCAGAACTTCGACTACGCCGACGCGATGACCACCTCGGACCGGGTAATCACCGCCCGGTACCTGTTGTCGGTGATCGCCGAGAAGCGGGGCATGAAGGCCACGTTCATGCCCAAGCCGTTCTCCGACCGCACCGGGTCGGGCATGCACCTGCACCTGTCGCTGTGGAACGACGGCGGTTCGGTGTTCCCGGACGGTGACGACCCCAAGGGGCTCGGACTGTCGAAGACGGCGTACGCGTTCATCGCCGGAATTCTGGAACATGCGTGCGCTCTGCAGGGGGTGATCGCCCCGACCGTCAACTCCTACAAGCGAACCGGTGCCACCTCGACGAGCAGCGGCGCCACCTGGTCGCCTCGGTACGCCACGTACGGTGGCAACGACCGCACCCACTATCTTCGGGTGCCGGACAAGAACCGGGTGGAACTGCGCGGCGGCGACGGCTCCGCCAACCCCTACCTCGCCGCGGCCACCGCCATCGCCGCCGGGCTGGACGGCATCGCCCGCGACCTCGACCCCGGCACCCCCGGATCCGGTGACAGCCCCAGCGACATGCTGCCGATGACGCTGCTGCACGCGATGGACGCACTGGAATCGGATCCGATCGTGACGGGCGCCCTCGACGTCGCGGGCCCCGGCGTCGCCGAGTACTTCGCGAAACTCAAGCGCGAGGAGTTCTTCGCCTGGCACAACACCGTCTCCCCCTGGGAACTCGACCACTACCTGACAGCGTTCTGACAGACCTCCCGAAAGGAGACATCCATGTGTGGAATCGTCGGACTTCACCTGCGTGAGCCCGCCCTCTACCCACAACTCGGCGCCCTGCTCACCGACATGCTCGCGCAGATGTGCGACCGTGGACCGGACTCGGCCGGGATGGCCATCTACGGCGACCGCACCTGGTCACCGGAAGGGGAGTCGACGGTCTCGCTGCTCGACTGCCCCATCCCCGCAGCGGATCTCGCCGCGACGCTGTCATCCACCCTCGACACGACGATCACCGGACTCGACCTGAACCCGACCACGATCCTGCACGGCGTCGTCGGCGCGGAGGACCTCGCGGCGGCCGTGCGCAGCCTCGTCCCCACGGCCCGGGTCATCGGCTTCGGCGACGATCTCACCGTCCTCAAGGGCGTCGGGAACCCCGTCGACCTGGCGAACCGGTTCGGGCTGCCCGCCGCCACCGGCTGGCAGGGCGTCGCCCACACCCGGATGGCCACCGAATCCGCCGTCACCGCCGAGGGTTCGCACCCGTTCTCCGTCGGCCCCGACGAGTGCCTGGTGCACAACGGGTCCTTCTCGAACCACATGAGCATCAAGCACCAACTCGAGCGCGACGGCGTCGTGTTCGACAGCGCCAACGACACCGAGGTCGGGGCGCGGTTCGTCGCCAAGCAACTCGCCGAGGGCGTCGACCTCGAGAAGGCGCTGCTCATGCTCAACGAGACGTTCGACGGCTTCTACACCCTCCTCGTCTCCACCGCCGACTCGTTCGCCGTGGTCCGCGACGCCATCTCCTGCAAGCCCGCCGTCATCGCCGAGACCGACCAGTGGGTCGCGATGGCCTCCGAATACCGCGCCCTGGCGAACCTGCCCGGCGTCGACAACGCCCGAATCTTCGAGCCCGAACCGGAAGAGGTGTACGTATGGCACCGGTAGCCACCACCGAAGCAATTGTCCTGGACCTCGCGTCGTCGAGCACCAGGGCCGTCAACGAGCGGCTCACCTCACCCGAGGCGCCGAGGACGGTCACCGTCACCGGCCCCCACGGTGCGCACGCTCTCGCCTGCGGCCTCGACTCCGACATCGACATCACCATCGAGGGCCACGTCGGCTACTACTGCGCCGGCATGAACCAGCAGGCGACGGTGACGGTGACCGGGAACGCCGGTGTCGGGGTCGCCGAGAACATGATGTCGGGGACGGTGCACGTCAAGGGCGACGCGTCGCAGTCCGCGGGCGCCACCGCCCACGGCGGACTGCTCGTGATCGACGGCAACGCCGCCGCCCGCTGCGGCATCTCGATGAAGGGCGTCGACATCGTCGTCGGCGGCAACATCGGGCACATGTCCGCGTTCATGGGTCAGGCCGGACGTCTCGTCGTCCTCGGCGACGCCGGCGAGGCGCTCGGCGACTCGCTGTACGAGGCCCGGATCTACGTCCGCGGCACCGTCGCGTCCCTCGGCGCCGACTGCATCAAGAAGGAGATGCGCGACGAGCACCTGACGGAACTGCGGGAACTGCTGGACCGGGCCGGTTTCGACGCCGACCCGTCCGAGTTCACCCGCTACGGCTCCGCCCGCCAGCTCTACAACTTCCACGTCGACAACGCCAGCGCCTACTAGGAGACCCGCTATGAACACCCCGAACCCGGCCCTGCGCGAATCGGCGACCTTCGACCGCGGAGTCATCTCCGAGATCCAGCGGGCCGCCGAGACCGGCATCTACGACATCCGCGGCTGGGGCGCCAAGCGCAAGCTGCCCCACTTCGACGACCTGCTGTTCCTCGGGGCGTCGATGTCGCGGTACCCGCTCGAGGGGTACCGGGAGAAGTGCGACACCGACGTCGTCCTTGGCGACCGCAACGCGAAGTTTCCACTGCACCTCGACATCCCGATCACCATCGCCGGCATGAGCTTCGGCGCGCTGTCCGGGCAGGCGAAGGAGGCCCTCGGCCGCGGCGCCAGCGAGGTCGGCACGTCCACCACCACCGGTGACGGCGGCATGACCCCCGAGGAGCGGGGGCAGTCGAAGAACCTCGTCTACCAGTACCTGCCGTCGCGGTACGGGATGAACCCCGACGACCTCCGCAAGGCCGACGCCATCGAGATCGTCCTCGGCCAGGGCGCCAAGCCCGGCGGCGGCGGAATGCTGCTGGGGCAGAAGATCACCGAACGCGTCGCCGGGATGCGCACCCTCCCGATGGGCGTCGACCAGCGGTCGGCTTGCAGGCACCCCGACTGGACCGGCCCCGACGACCTCGCCATCAAGATCATCGAACTGCGCGAGATCACCAACTGGGAGAAGCCGATCTACATCAAGGTCGGCGCCACCCGCACCTACTACGACGTGAAGCTCGCCGTGAAGGCCGGCGCCGACGTCGTCGTCGTCGACGGCATGCAGGGCGGCACCGCCGCCACCCAGGACGTGTTCATCGAGCACGTCGGCATCCCCACCCTCGCCGCGATCCCGCAGGCGGTCCAGGCGCTGCAGGAACTCGGCGTGCATCGAAAAGTGCAGGTCATCGTGTCCGGCGGGATCCGCAGCGGAGCCGACGTCGCGAAGGCCATGGCCCTCGGTGCGGACGCCGTCGCGATCGGCACCGCCGCCCTGATCGCGTTGGGCGACAACAGCCCCCGCTACGCCAGGCAGTACGAGGAACTCGGCTCCGCCGCCGGGTTCTACGACGACTTCCAGGCCGGCAAGGACCCCGCCGGGATCACCACCCAGGACCCGGAACTGTCGAAGAATCTCGACCCCGTCGAAGGCGGCCGCCGGCTCGCGAATTACCTGCGGGTGCTCACCATGGAGGCGCAGACCCTCGCCCGCGCCTGCGGCAAGTCGCACCTGCGCAACCTCGAACCCGAGGACCTCGTGGCCCTCACCGTCGAGGCGTCGGCCATGGCCCGCGTGCCCCTCGCCGGAACTACCTGGATTCCGGGAGCACTGTAGGCGGCTCCGCCGCCCGTGCGCCTTTTTGGTAGCTGGAACAACCAGAAAGGCGCACGGGTGCGAAGCGCCTGAACTACGAGTAGAGGACCCAATACATGACTTCGTTCGATTCGCTGTGGGCGACCATTCTCGACGTGGGACAGCACAAGTCGACGCGCGGGTACCGCCGCTTCGCGTGGAACGACGCCGACCTGACGCTGCGCGAGTGGTTCGGCGACTGCGCCCGGCAGCGGGGGATGAGCGTCGAGGAGGACCGCAACGGCAACCTGTGGGCCTGGTGGATGCCCGAGGGCTGGTCGGGTGATCCCCGCAATGCGTTCGTCACCGGGTCGCATCTCGACTCCGTGCCCGACGGCGGCGCCTACGACGGACCTCTCGGGGTCGTGTCGGCGTTCGCGGCGATCGACCTCGTGCGGGCGAGGGGGATCGTGCCGACGCGTCCGGTGGCGGTCGCGGCGTTCTCCGACGAGGAGGGTGCCCGGTTCGGTGTCGCCTGCGTCGGTTCACAATTGTCGACCGGGGCGGTGGCACCCGCCCGTGCCCTGGCGCTGCGGGACAACGACGGCATCAGCCTCGGCGAGGCACTGATCTCCGCCGGCCGCGACCCGCACCATCTCGGCGAGGACCCCGGACTCGTCGACCGCGTCGGCGTGTACGTCGAACTGCACGTTGAGCAGGGGCGAGCCCTCGACCTGATCGACAGCCCCATAGCCGTGGCCTCGTCGATCTGGCCGCACGGCCGGTGGCAATTCGTGTTCTCCGGGGAAGCCAACCACGCAGGCGCCACCCGGCTGGTCGACCGCCGCGACCCGATGCTCGCGTTCGCGTCCTCGGTCCACACCGCACGGTCCGCCGCCACGCTGCACGAGGCGGTCGCCACCTTCGGCAAGGTGCGGGTACTTCCCAACGGTGCGAACGCGATTCCGTCGGAGGTGCGCGCGTGGCTCGACGCCCGGGCCGCCGACGAGGAGACGCTGACGAGACTGGTGCAGCAGATCACCGCCGAGGCGCAGGCATACGCGGCCGCCGACGGCATCGGTCTCGAGGTCGAAGCCGAATCGGTCACACCGATCGTCGAGTTCCCACACGACACCCGGGAGCGACTGCGCCGCTCCCTCGCTCATCTCGGCGACATCCCCGTCCTACCCACCGCGGCCGGGCACGATGCCGGAATCCTGTCGGCGAAGGTGCCCACCGCGATGATGTTCGTCCGCAACCCCACCGGGGTGTCGCACTCACCCGACGAGTTCGCCGAGGCCGACGACTGCAATCGGGGCGCGGAGGCGCTCGCGGACGTGATGGCCGACTGGGTGACCGCCTGACCCCCAGATGAGTCGCAATGCGTGCCGGGGCACTCTTTGCCACTCACCTACGGGCGCCACTCCTCGAGCTGCTCGACGGCGGTCTTCGCGACCGCGACAGCTTCGTCGCGGTCGACCCGCGACAGCAGGAGGGCGCTGACGGACAGGGACGTCAGGAGCCGGGCCCGGTGCTGCAGGGTGGCGGACGAGGCGTCGGGGTCGTGGGCGCGGAGTGCGTGGGTGAGTGCTGCGGACAGTTCGCGCTGGTAGCTCTCGACGACGGACCGTTGCGCGTCGTCGTGTGCGGCGAAACCGGCGGCGCTGTTGAGGAGCAGGCAGCCGCGACCGGGGGCGTCGTCGGGGAGGGCGGCGAGGGCGTCCGCGAGGCTGCGGTAATAGCGCGAGGCGGCGTCGGAGCGGGTCGGCTCGTCGGTCAGGATGCGCAGTCGGGGGCGCACCACCCGGTCCAGGTAGTCGTGGACGGCGGCGTCGAAGAGTCCGCGTTTGCTGGTGAACGCGTTGTACAGGCTCGACCGATTCAAACCGGTGACGCGCTCGAGGTCGGGTATCGAGGTTGCTTCGAAGCCTTTGTCCCAGAACAGGTCGCGGGCCCGGCCGACCACTTCGGCCGTGTCGAAGTCCTGCGTGCGCGGCATGACGATCCTCACTCGTGGTTGTGAAACGACCATTTCAGTATATATTGAAATGGTCAGTTCAGAACGAGGAGGAGTTTCGGATGGTTGCCGCGGGTCTTGTTCTTGCCGCACTCGCCAGTGCGCTGCACGTCTACATCTTCGTGCTCGAATCCGTCCTCTGGACCGCTCCGCGCACCCGTGCGACGTTCGGGACCAGCGCCGAAGAGGCCGCCGCCACCCGGGAGCTTGCCTTCAACCAGGGCTTCTACAACCTCTTCCTGGCGATCGTGACGGCAGTCGGCATCGTCGCCGTCGCCATCGGCGCGACCGCGGTCGGATCGGCTCTCGTGTTCGCCGGCGCGGGCTCCATGCTGCTCGCGGCGCTCGTGCTCCTGCTGTCGTCGCCCGACAAGGCTCGCGCGGCGATCACCCAGGGGACGTTGCCGCTGCTCGCCGTAATCCTCCTCGCGCTCGGACTGGCGCTGTGACCTCAGAAGTATCGAAAGGAACACCCGTGACGTCGAGCACCCAGATCCAGCTGATCAATCGGCCGGTGGGCTGGCCCACCCAGGACGACTTCCGCACCGCCACCGTCGAACTGCCCGCACTCGGGCCCGAGCAGGTGCGCGTGCACAACGAGTTCGTCTCGGTCGACCCCTACATGCGCGGCCGCATGAACGACGTGAAGTCGTACATCCCGCCGTTCGTGCTGGGCGAGACGATGACCGGCGGCGCCGTCGGTCGCGTCGTCGAATCCACCGCCGCCACCCATCCGGTCGGCTCGGTGGTCGTCCACGACCTCGGGTGGCGCGACGTCGCGCAGGGCGACGCTGCGGCGTTCCGCGTGGTCGAAGAGATTCCGGGAGTGCCGATCTCGGCGCACCTGGGGATTCTCGGCCTGACCGGGCTCACCGCCTACGTCGGCCTCGTGCACATCGCCCACCTGAAGGCCGGCGACGCCGTGTTCATCTCCGGAGCCGCGGGTGCGGTGGGGACCGCCGCCGGGCAGATCGCGCGACTCGAGGGCGCGTCCCGCGTCATCGGATCCGCCGGGTCCGCGGAGAAGGTCGCGCTGCTGACCGAGCGTTACGGATACGACGCCGCCTTCGACTACAAGCAGGCGCCGGTGCGCGAGCAACTCCGCGGACTCGCGGGTGACGGCATCGACGTCTATTTCGACAACGTCGGCGGCGACCACCTCGAGGCCGCCCTCGACGTCATGCGCCCCGGCGGGCGGGCCGCACTGTGCGGCGCGATCGCGGCATACAACGCCACCGAGCGCACGCCCGGCCCCGACAACATGGTGAACATCATCAGCCGCGGGCTCACCCTCGAGGGCTTCACCCTCGGCAACTACACGCACGTGTTCCCCGAGTTCGCCGCCAAGATGGGACCGTGGCTCGCGTCCGGCGACGTGGTGCACGACGAGACTGTCGTCGACGGCATCGAGAACTCGGTCGACGCGTTCCTGCAGCTCATGCGCGGCGCGAACGTCGGGAAGATGCTGGTCAAGGTGGCGTAGCCGCCCGTGCGCCTTTCTGGTAGCTGGAGCAACCAGAAAGGCGCACGGGCGCGAAGCGCCTATCCCCGGGCCTCCGCGTACCGCTCGCGCACGTCGGGTGCCGGGTCGGCGTCGAAGCGCCGGGTGGACGTCTGGCTCCACTGGGGCGGCTCCGGGGTCCCGGCCAGGGTCCAGGCCGCCTGACGGCACGCGCCGATGGCGACGTATTCCGCCGGCCTGGGTACGAGGACCGGCGCCCCGAAGATGGCGGGCGCGAGTTCGCACAGCGCCTGCGAACGGGCACCGCCGCCGACGAGGAGGATGCGACGCACCGTGACGCCCTGGGCGATCAGGTGGTCGATGCCTTCCGCCAGGCCGCACAGCAGCCCCTCGACTGCCGCGCGGGCGAGGTGGGCGGGCGTCGAATTCGCCAGCCGCAGACCGTGAACGGAGCCGGTGGCGTCGGGGCGGTTGGGGGTGCGTTCGCCCTCGAGGTACGGCACCATCACCAGGCCGCCGCTGCCGGACGGCGCCGACAGCGCCAGCCGCGACAGCTCGTCGTGATCGACCCCCAGCAGTGAGGCGGTCGCGTCGAGGACCCGGGCGGCGTTCAGCGTGCACACGAGCGGCAGCTGGCGTCCGGTGGCGTCGGCGAATCCGGCGACGAAACCGCCCGGATCGTTCGCCGGTGTCACGGACACCGCGGACACGACCCCCGACGTTCCCACGGACACGACGACGTCGCCTTCCCGCGCGTCGAGAGCGAGGGCTGCGGCGGCGTTGTCCCCGGTGCCCGGTCCGACGGCGGCACCCCAGCGGGTCTCGCCGATCCGCTCGGCGGGTCCGGCGACGCGCGGCACGGCGGCCGTGCGCCCCCGCAGCGCCATCGACAGCAGGTCGGGACGGTAGGAATCCGTTGCGGCGGAGAAGTATCCGGTTCCGCTGGCGTCGCCGCGGTCGGTGGTCAGGGTGCCGAGGTCGGATCGGCCGGTGAGCTGCCAGGCGAGCCAGTCGTGGGGCAGGCACACCGCGGACGTCCGGTCTGCGTTCGACGGTTCGGAATCGGCAAGCCAGCGCAGCTTGCTGACGGTGATCGCCGCGAGGGGCACGACACCCACGGCGTCGGCCCACGCGTCCGGACCGCCGAGGTCGTCCACCAGTTGGGCGGCGGCGTCGGCGGAGCGAGTATCGTTCCACAGCAACGCCGGACGCACGACCGTCCCGGTGTCGTCGAGGCACACCATGCCGTGCTGTTGCGCTCCGACCGACACCGCCGCGACGTCGTCGAGTCCACCGGCGGCGGCGACGGCGCTGTCGAGGGCCTCCGCCCACGCCTTCGGATCGACCTCGGTGCCGTCCGGATGCGACGCCCTGCCCTCCCGGACGAGGTCACCGGTCGCGGCGTCGCAGACGATCACCTTGCACGACTGGGTGGACGAATCGATGCCCGCGACGAGGGTCATTGCCGAACGCCCGCCGCGCGATCCAGCGTTTCACGGGTGGGGAGGTCCGCCCCGGCGCGCGCGACCGTGAGACCCGACATCAGCACGGCGTTGTCGAGCACGTTGCGCAGTTCGTCCGGACCGATCGCGTGGAGGGCGGCGCGGCTCTCCGCGCCGAGAAATCCGTGCGACCAGAATCCGTCGAGGAGTCCGGCCATGAACGCGTCGCCCGCGCCGACGGTGTCGACCACCTCGACGTCGCGGGCCGCGACCTCGACGAGTCCGGCCGCGCAGACCGCGAAGGCGCCCTCCGCGCCCTTCGTCACCGCGACCATCGCCGGGCCGCGGGCCAGCCACTCGCTGGCGATGTCGACCGGATCACGGTCGGGGTCGTACCAGTGGAGGTCCTCGTCGCTGACCTTGACGATGTCCGAGATCGACACGAGGTGCTCGATCCGCTGCCGGGCGCGGGCCCGGTCGGTGATCAGCACCGGTCGCACGTTGGGGTCGTAGCTGATGGTCGCCGAGGTACGGCGGCGGTCGAGCATGTCGGCGACGACGTCGCAACCGGGTTCCAGCACGGCGGCAATGGAACCGGTGTGCACGAGCGACGGGGCCGACGCACCGCTGGGGGAGGGGAGGTCCCACTCGAGGTCGAACTCGTAGGTGGCGGATCCGGCGGCGTCGAGGGTGGCGTGCGCGGTCGCGGTGCGCTGCGCGGTGACGCTGCCCGCCGCGAGGCTCACCCCCGACTGCTCGAGATGCCGGACGATCGCAGCACCCCGGGTGTCGTCGCCGATCCGGGTGACGAATTCGACCGGACGCCCGAGCCTGCCGAGACCGACCGCGACGTTGAGCGGGCTGCCACCGACGTATTCGGTGGTGGTGCCGTCGCTCGCGGTGACGATGTCGACGAGGGCTTCACCGATGATCAGACTCATGACTGCACCTTCTCACGCAGGGCCTCGAGTGTCTTCCGCGCGCCGACGGAGTGCAGTGAGTCCAGCGCCCAGAGATACGCGGTGACGAAACGCGGGTTGTCGGCGAGATCGCCGAAGACGGAACGGTTCTCGATGAACGCCGTGCGGTTCTCGCGCTGGCTGCGCGCGATCGGCACGAGGGAGTCCTTCAACTGGTCGACGACGTCGATGGGTCCGCCGTCCTCGTCGACGCCCTCGGCGTACCGGGCCCAGCTCGCCACGATCGCGGCCGACAGGCGGACGTGCCGGTCGGCCACCAGATTCTCGCGGATCACCGGCAACAGCCATTTCGGGATGCGGTCGGACGATTCGGCACACAGGCGGGCGACGGTGTCGCGGATCTCGGGATTGGAGAAGCGCTCGATGAGCGTGCGCTTGTACTCGTCGAGGTCGACCCCGGGCACCGGCGCCAGGGTGGGCGTGGCCTCGTCGTCCATGTACGCCAGCAGAAAGTCGGCGAAGAGGGGATCCTGGGCGACGTCGTGCACGAGCCGGTACCCGGCCAGGTATCCGAAGTAGCAGAGGCCCTGATGGCTGGCGTTGAGCAGGCGCAGTTTCATCAATTCGTACGGCTCGACGTCGTCGACCACCTGCACGCCGACGTCCTCGAACGCGGGGCGGCCGAGCGGGAACGCGTCCTCGAGAACCCACGACGTGAACGGTTCCGCCGCGACGGGCCACCGGTCGTCGACGCCGAAGCGCGACGACAACGCGTCCGTCACTTCGGGGGTGGTCACCGGCGTGATGCGGTCGACCATGGAGTTGGGGAACGACGTCTCGGCGCGCATCCACTCGGCGAGGTCCGGGTCCTTCAACTCCGCGTACGCCAGGAACATCCGGCGGGCCACGTCGCCGTTGCCCTGAATGTTGTCGCAGGACATGACGGTCGGCGACGGCAGCCCGCGCGCGCGGCGCCGGGACAGGGCCTCCACGACGAGTCCGAACGTGGTCCGCGGGACGGCGCCGTCCGTGAGATCGTGCACGACGTCGGGGTTCTCGGTGTCGAACTCGCCCGTGTCGTGGGTGAAGTTGTAGCCGCCCTCAGTGATCGTGAGCGAGACGATCCGGGTGGTCTCCGCGGCGATCTTCTCGATGACCGCCTCGGGGTCGTCAGGGGCGAGGAGATAGTCCACGATGGAACCGATGACGCTCACGTCCCAGGTGCCGTCGGCGTGCCGCAGCGCCAGCGTGTACAGGCCGTCCTGTGCATCGAGGACGTCCTTCATGCGCCGGTCGCCGGGCAGGACCCCGACCCCGCAGATGCCCCAGTCGCGCGCCTGACCGCGCCGCAGCAGGCGGTCGACGTACATCGCCTGGTGTGCCCGGTGGAATCCGCCGACACCGAAATGTACTATGCCCACGGTGATGTCGTCGCGATCATAATTCGGCACCTGCACGGTGTCGTCGAGGTGTGGCAGTGCCTGCGCGCTCAGTTGCATCGGTCTCTCCTCATTCCTGGACGCGTACGACGGCCTTGAGGCTGCCCGGCGCCCGGTCTGCGTTCAGTGCTTGCTCCGCTTCGGCGAGCGGAAATCTTCCGGTGACCATCGAATCGAGGTCGACCCGCCCGGACCGCGCCAGCGCGATCGCCGTCGGCCAGGTGTTGGCGTAGCGGAACACCCCGGTCAACACCAACTCTCGATTCTGGATGGTCTGGACGGGCAGCGTCATCTCGGGGGCGCCCATGCCCACCAGCACGACGGTTCCCGCGGGCCGCACCGCCCGGATGCCGGCCAGGACCGCACTCGGGGCGCCGGACGCGTCGACGAACGCATCCACGTGCAGTCCCGCGACGTCCTGCTCGCGCGGGTCGAGCACCGCGGTGGCGCCGAATTTCGTTGCGACGTCGCGTCGCCGCGGATCCAGATCCGAGACGATGACCTCGGTGGCGCCGAACGCGAGGGCGGTCTGCGCCGTCGCGATCCCGATCGGTCCCGCGCCCGCGATCAGCACCCGGGAACCCGCCGTCACTCCGGCCTTGCGGGTGGTGGCAATGGCCACGGACAGCGGTTCGCACAGTGCGGCCGCGTCCTCGGACATCTCGTCGGGAACCGGATGCGCGAAGGCCGCGCCGATGGTGACGTACTCGGCCAGCGCGCCGTCGATCGGCGGGGTGGCATAGAACTGCATGTGCGGGCACAGGTTGTAGAGACCGCGCCGGGATTCGTCGGTGTCCGGGTCGGGGCGCTGCGGTTCGATGGAGACTCGCTGTCCGATGCGTGCCGCCGGGACGCCGGTGCCGACGCCCACGACTGTGCCCGACGCCTCGTGTCCCAGCACGATCGGCTGGTCGACCACGAACTCACCGATCCGGCCCTCGCGGTAGTAGTGGGCGTCCGATCCGCAGACGCCGACCGAGGCGACGCGGACCAGCACGTCACCCGGACCGGGAGTCGGCACGGGGCGTTCCCGGATCTCGATCACGCCCGGCTCGACGAGCACGCTGGCACGCATCGTCCTGGGGATATCCGAAGGGAGTGTTGTGTGGGTCACACTTCGATGCTAGCGTATTGAGCAGAAGAACGCATAGTGATCATTTGCTCACGGATTCCCGAGGCGCCGAGGACACACTCGACGGGCCCGGGATCATGGCGAGGAGAACCAGTGACGTCCCCCAACTCGACGGCCCCGACGCCGTCTCTCATCGCGGCACCACCGCCGTCCACGACCGAGGATCTGCGCCTCGCGTTGCGTGCTGCAACGCTGTACTACCTCGACGGAATGACCCAGGCCGAGGTCGCCACCCGTCTCGGCGTCTCCCGCCCGACCGCGGGACGGCTGGTGGCGCGAGCCCGCGCCCAGGGCCTGGTGCGCATCGAGGTGCAGGCTCCCGCACATCTGCGCGACGCGTTGCGTTCGGACGAGGAGCGCGCGCTCGAGGAGAAGTTCGGACTCCTCGAGGCGGTGGTGGTCGCCGATTCCGTCGACGCCACCGGAGCGATCGACGACCACAACAGCTTCGCCGGCGTCGGGCGCGCCGCCGCGTCCCTGCTGGTTCGCCGGATCCGGGAAGGCGACACCCTCGGATTCACGTGGGGGCCGGAGACGGTCGCCGTTGCGCAGGGCCTGCCGTCCGGCGCGGCCACGTGCGCTTCCGTCGTCCAGCTCGACGGCTCGGTGAGTGCCATCAATTACCAGACCGGAACGGAGTACGTCCTCGGTCGATGCGCAGAGCAGCTGCAGGCCAACACCGTTCGGCTCCCCGTTCCCCTGTACGCGGACGCGTCGACTGTGGTATCCATGCGGGGCGACTCGGTCATCTCCAAAGCGCTCGAGGCGGGCCGGACCGCGGAGATGATGATGTTCGGCACGGGCGCCGTCTCGACGTCGACCACCCTGTTCGAAGGCAGCTTCATCGACACGGACATGCTGTCCGTGCTCACCGGCCTCGGTGCGGTCGGCGAGGTCGGTGGTCGCTTCTACCGGCTCGACGGAACCGAGGTCGGCGGCCCACTGGACGAACGGGCCATGTCCGTTCCGCTCGACGACATCCGCGCGTGCGGGGGATCGATCCTCGTCACGGGTGGCGTCGCCAAACACCAAGCGGCACTGGGTGCCCTCCACGGCGGACTGGCCAAGATGCTGGTCTGCGACATCGAATGCGCGCGTTGGCTGCTCGATCAGTAGCACCACGCAAGAGAGGTGAAGATCGGTGAAGAAACACAGGAAACCGGCGACGATGCTGGTAGCCGGAGCGGGGGTTCTCTCCCTAGCGCTCAGCGGATGTGCGGGCGCCGGATCGCTGGGCGCCTCGGACCAGACCATCACCATCGCGATGGTCTCCAACTCGCAGATGCAGGACGCCCAGAAACTCGCCTCGCAGTTCGAGGCGGAGAATCCCGACATCGACCTGAAATTCGTCACACTGTCGGAGAACCAGGCGCGCGCGAAGATCACGGCATCCACCGCGACCGGCGGCGGCGAGTTCGACGTCGTGATGATCAGCAACTACGAGACCCCGCAGTGGGCGCAGTACGGCTGGCTGAAGAATCTGTCGGAGTACGCCCAGGCGACGGAGGGCTACGACGAGGCCGACTTCATCCCCACCCTGCGGGAGTCGCTGTCGTACGACGGGAGCATGTACTCGGTGCCGTTCTACGGCGAGTCCTCGTTCCTGATGTACCGCAAGGACCTGTTCGAGCAGGCCGGAATCACCCTGTCGGAGAAGCCGACCTGGACCGAGGTCGCCGCGGCGGCGAAGCAACTCGACTCCGAGGACATGGCCGGCATCTGCCTGCGCGGCAAGCCCGGCTGGGGTGAACTGCTCGCACCCCTCGACACGGTCATCAACACGTTCGGTGGCCGCTGGTTCGACGAGGACTGGAACGCCCAGCTGACCAGCCCCGAGGTGGAACGCGCGGTCCAGTTCTACGTCGACCTGGTGCGCGAGTACGGCGAGCCGGGAGCCGCGACGAGCGGCTTCGGCGAGTGCGCCACGCAGTTGTCTCAGGGGCAGGTGGCGATGTGGTACGACTCGACGTCCGCGGTCTCCACGCTCGAGGATCCGTCGTCGAGCGCCGTCGTCGGCAAGATCGGGTATGCACCCGCACCCATCGACGTGAAGGACAACTCCGGCTGGCTGTACAGCTGGGCGCTCGGAATCCCCGAGAGCAGCGAGAACCCCGATGCGGCCTGGAAGTTCATTTCGTGGATGACCGACAAGCAATACATACGCACGGTCGGTGAGGATCTCGGCTGGGAGCGGGTGCCTCCGGGCAGCAGGCTCTCGACCTACGAGATTCCCGAGTACAGGGAGGCCTCGGCGGCGTACGGACCGCTGACGCTCGACGCGATCGAGAACGCGACCCCGGAAGCTCCTACCGTGCAACCGGTTCCGTACACGGGCGTGCAGTTCCTGGCGATCCCCGAGTTCCAGGATCTCGGAACCCGCGTCAGCCAGCAGATCAGCGCGGCGATCGCAGGCCAGCAGACCGTGCCCGAGGCGCTCGCCCAGGCACAGCAGTACGCCGAGGTGGTCGGCGCGACCTATCGGGAGGAACGATGACAACCATCGCCGAGAAACCCACCGCGGGCGGCACCTCTGACCGGGTGCGTGAATTGCGGGAGGCCAAAGACGACAGCGTCTCCCGGGCTGAGGGCTGGCGTCGCCGGGGGCCGTTGCTGCCCGCATTGATCTTCATGATCGTGGTGACCCAGATCCCGTTCCTGTTCACGCTGTACTATTCGACGCAGTCCTGGAACCTGGTGCGGCCGGGTTCCCGTGAGTTCGTCGGGCTGCAGAACTACGCGGACGTGTTCCAGGACAGCCAGTTCCGTGAGGTCGCGGTCAACACCGTGATCCTCATCGTCGGAACCGTGCTGATCTCGGTGGTGCTGGGCCTGCTGCTCGCACTGCTGCTGGACCGCGCGTTCCTCGGCCGCGGCATCGTCCGTACCCTCCTCATCACGCCGTTCCTGGTGACGCCCGTCGCCGGTGCGCTGCTGTGGAAGACGACGATGTTCGACCCGGTGTTCGGCATCGTCAACTTCGTGCTCTCCCCGTTCGGGGTAGGGCAGGTCGACTGGGTCAGCAAGTTCCCGCTGGCCTCGGTGATGGTGAGCCTGATCTGGCAGTGGACGCCGTTCATGATGCTGCTGATCCTGGCCGGACTGCAGTCCATGCCCCGCGACATCCTGGAGGCGGCACGGGTGGACGGCGCCAAGCCGTTCGCGATGTTCCGCGAACTGACGCTCCCGCACCTGCGCCGGTTCATCGAACTCGGTGCGGTGCTCGGCGCCATCTACCTGATCAACACGTTCGACGCCATCTACATGATGACGCAGGGCGGGCCGGGCACTGCCAGCGCCAACCTTCCCTTCTACATCTACCAGCGCGCCTTCCTCGGTTTCGACATCGGGCAGGCTGCGGCGATGGGCGTCATCGTCGTGATCGCGACGATCGTCGTCGCGACCCTGGCGTTGCGCCTGATCTTCAAGAGCTTTTCCGGTAACGAGGAGGCAGCGTGATGAGTACCGACACTGCAGCGGCGCCGGTGGAGTCCGCTCCCGCCGCGCCGGAGACGAGGCGGGCGCGCAAGCATCGCAAGTTCAGCCCGTGGAGTGTGGTCGCGTGGATCGTGGCCCTCGGGTTCTTCTTCCCGGTGGCGTGGATGGTGCTCACCGCGTTCAAGCAGGAGGGCGACGCCTATACGACTCCGCCGAAGCTGTTCTTCACACCCACGCTGGACCAGTTCAAGGCGGTCCTCGACAGTGGAATCGGTACGGCACTGCTGAATTCGGCGTTCGCGACCGCCATGTCGACGATCGTCGTGCTGGTGCTCGGTGTTCCGGCGGCGTTCGCGCTGTCACTGCGGCCGGTCCGCAAGACGAAGGACGCCCTGTTCTTCTTCATCAGCACGAAGATGCTGCCGATCGTCGCCGCGATCATCCCGTTGTACGTGATCGTCAACGACATCGGCCTGCTCGACAACATCTGGGCGCTGATCATCCTGTACACGGCGATGAACCTGCCGATCGCGGTGTGGATGATGCGCTCGTTCTTCCTCGAGGTCCCGGGCGAACTGCTGGAGGCCGCGAGCATGGACGGGGCGAGCCTGTGGACGTCGGTGCGTGAGGTGATCCTGCCGCTCGTGTCACCCGGCATCGCGGCCACCGCGCTGATCTGCGTGATCTTCTCGTGGAACGAATTCTTCTTCGCGGTCAACCTCACCGCCGTCCAGGCGCAGACCATTCCGGTGTTCCTCGTCGGATTCATCACCGGTGAGGGCCTGTACTGGGCCCGACTGTCGGCGGCGGCAACGCTGGCGGCTCTCCCGGTCATCCTGGCCGGCTGGGTCGCGCAGAACAAACTGGTCCGCGGCCTGTCCTTCGGCGCGATCAAATGATCACCCCGGCAACCACTTCCCCCGACTTCGGTACCCACCAGAGGAGCAATCATGGCTGACATCGCGTACAAAGGCGCATCCTGCATCTACGAGAACGCCGACACGCTGGCGGTCGATACGCTCGACCTCGAGATCGAAGACGGCGAGTTCATCGTCCTCGTCGGACCGTCCGGTTCCGGTAAGAGCACGGCGCTGCGGATGCTCGCCGGCCTCGAGGACATCGACGAGGGCACCATCACCATCAACGGCAAGGACATGGTGGGGGTGCCGTCGAAGGACCGCGACATCGCGATGGTGTTCCAGAACTACGCCCTCTACCCGAACAAGACCGTGGGCGAGAACATGGGCTTCGCGCTGAAGATGCGGGGCGTCGGCGTCGAGGAACGCAAGAAGAAGGTGGCCGAGGCGGCCAAACTCCTCGACCTCACCGACTACCTGGACCGCAAGCCCGGCAAGCTGTCCGGCGGTCAGCGTCAGCGCGTCGCGATGGGACGCGCGATCGTGCGCGAACCGCAGGTGTTCTGCATGGACGAACCGCTGTCCAACCTCGACGCCAAACTCCGCGTCCAGACCCGCACCCAGATCGCGGCACTGCAGCGCCGGCTCGGCACCACCACCGTCTATGTCACCCACGACCAGGTCGAGGCGATGACCATGGGTGACCGGGTGGCGGTCCTCAAGAACGGTAAGCTGCAGCAGTTCTCGGCGCCCACCGAGCTGTACGACCGGCCCACCAACGCGTTCGTGGCCGGCTTCATCGGTTCCCCCGCGATGAACCTGATGACGATGCCCATCGTCAGCGGCGGTGTACGGCTCGGAAACTCGACGCTCCCGCTCGAACGCGACCAGCTGTCGACGCTGCACGCGGCAGGCCTGGAGACCGTGACGGTCGGCGTGCGCCCCGAACAGCTCGAACTGTCGACCGGGGACGGCGGCATCGAGGTGATCGTCGACCTCGTCGAGGAACTCGGCAGCGAATCCTACGTCCACACCCACATCGCCGGGGACGGCACCCAACTCGTCGCCCGGTCACTGACCCGCACCCCCGCGCGGCTCGCCGACACCGTCTCACTGCGCAAGCGAGACGGAGCGGTGCACCTGTTCCACCCGGAGACCGGGGATCGGATCGGGGACTAGAGTCCGGGATCCGCCCACGGGTCAATAGGGGGCGGTCAGGGTCCGGCTTATTCCCGCGGCGGCGGTGCGCATCGCCGCCAACTGGGACTGGGGGCTCTCGTCACGACTGCGGTACACGATGCTGAGGGACGCGACAACCTCGTGCTTTCGGCCGAAGACGGGGACGGCAACTCCTGTCCACCCCGGCCTGCCGTATCCGTCCGCGTAGACGAAGTGTCGTCGCCGGACGTCGGCGAGGAGTCGGCGAAGCTGGTCCGGGTTGGTCACCGTCTTGTCTGTGAGCCGCTCGAGGGGCCGGGACAACACTTCGTTCTGGTACTCCTGGGACGCGAAGGCGAGGAGGACCAGTCCCGACGATGATGCGTGGAGAAGGTGGCGTTCAGCGATGCGTCCGGCTTCCAGGGTCGTCTGGGCTGGTGCGAGTCGCTCGAGGAAGAGCGCTGATTGGCCGTCCAGTACCGCGAGGGTGACGACCTCGTGGACTGCGCTTTGCAGGTCGACCATGAAGGGCAGGGCGGCATCGCGGAGTCCTACCCCGCGATTACCGTGGGAGGCGAGTTCCCACAGATGCAGCCCGATCTTGATGTCCTTGTCGGGTGCGCGATCGAGGAGGCCGTATTTCACCATTTCCGTGACGAGCCGGTACGTGGTGGGGATGGGCAGTCCGGCGCGGTGGGCGAGGGTACTGAGCGGCATCGACTCGTTGTCCCGGTCGAATGCTTCCAGCACCCTCGTCACACGGCTGATCAGGGATTCACCCTCGGTTCTTGACACAGCGATCCACCTCGGGCGCTCGCAGCCCGCGGTGTGAACGGCTGTCACTGCGTGGGGCTGATCCGATCATTCTTCGTTCATCGAGTCGGCTCCGCCTCCGCTACCTCTCGCTCCCTCGTATCGAGTGCGATGCCGTCGTCTTCGGACAATACTGCCATCTCGCTGGCGTTCGGAAGGCCGAGCCAGCCGACGAAAAATCCGCCGATCGCGCAGATCATCACATAGAAGGCCGGTGCGGTGGGGGAGAACTCGGAGGCCAGCCACGTGGCGACCAACGGGGCGGTGCCGCCGAAGATTGCGAAGCCGAGGGCGTAGGGGAAGGCGCTCGCACTGGCACGAATGTCGACGGGGAAGAGTTCGACGACGGCGAGGCCGGCGGCGATCATTGTCGAGTACTGCAGCGTGGCGAAGATCGCGAGTCCAATGGTCGCGACGACGACTCCGTGGCCTGCCATGACGAAGGTGGGGTAGCTCCACGCTACGAGCCCGGCGGCGAGAGTCATAGCAAAGCGCTTCCGGCTGGTCCGATCGGCCAGTCTCCCGATCGGGAACACCGCAGCGCAAGCTACTCCGAGTGAGATGACGACGATGGCGTATGCGCTGGTCTTGCTGTGGCCCTCGAAGTGCATCAGGTTGGTCGCCATGTACGCGACGGTGATGTAGCCCGCGGTGGCCTGGAGGGCTACCCAGAGGAAGAGTACGAACATCCGCTTCTTCGCGACCCGGAATGCCTGGACAAGTGGCGAACGGTGGCTGTTGTCATCGCTCTTGATGACGTGCGAAATCTCTGCGGCGGCTTTGTACACGTCGGCGTCGTCGACCTTCATCCGGAGGATGAGTCCGACGATGCCGAGCGGGATTGCGAGAGCAAACGGTATCCGCCACACCCACGCGTTGATCTGTTCCGTCGATACCAGAGAACTGATCAACATTGCGGTGAGTGACGCGATCACACTGGCGCCGATGGTGGACGCGATGAGGGGAGTAGCGTTTCTGGCTCGGGTGGCTACTGGTGAGTGTTCCACGACGAGAACGAAGGCCGTGGTCGACTCGCCTCCGGTCGAGAATCCTTGCAGAAGCCGGCAGAGCAGGAGCAGTACCGGTGCA
This sequence comes from Rhodococcus sp. NCIMB 12038, assembly GCF_002165735.1. Classification (NCBI taxonomy): domain Bacteria; kingdom Bacillati; phylum Actinomycetota; class Actinomycetes; order Mycobacteriales; family Nocardiaceae; genus Rhodococcus; species Rhodococcus sp. NCIMB 12038. Next base: position 125,541 of record NZ_NHML01000023.1, on the reverse strand, counting down.
AGGATTCCTACTGCCGAGTAGGTCGGCAGCATGCCGATGACCGCAGTCGCGAGACTCATCATGAGAATCGAGCTGATGAGGACGGTCTTGCGTCCCCATCGGTCTCCGATGTGCCCGAAGACGATCGCGCCGAGAGGCCGGACGACGAACGACACCCCGAAGAGCGCGAAGGTCGACAGCAGACCGACCACGGGGTCTACTTCGGGGAAGAACAGCTGGGCGATGGTAACGGCGAAGAAGCCGTAGAGCGCGTTGTCGAAGTACTCGATGAAGTTGCCGATCGCTCCGGCGCGACGCACGGTGCGGATGTCGGTGGTCGGTCGGTGGTCGATGGGGGATGCCATGTGCCAACACCTCGTTCGGGGACAGGTGGGTGGGAGAAAGCCTGCGGTCATGAACAGAAGGGCGCGCCAATACTCGATCACGAGCAGCTGGGCGTGCGTGAACGCGAGTTCTGCGGGCGTCGGCCTGCGGTATGACCGCTGTCACATCTAAGCCGCGTCTTCTCGCGAAAGTCAAGAGCTGTGAATCACCGCGTCTGTGCGAGGTGGGTCAGAATCCGAAATGCGCGTTCTCTCTATCTCTCTGCGCAAGTGCGAATTTCCCCGGTGCGTACGAAGTGTCGGCGACTCCCGGGGTTGACCGAATCGATGACCAGATCTACCTTAAGGTAGAACCATTTATCGCGAGCTTGGGAATCGAGAGAGGCCGACTGTCGTGGCATCCGTATTTGGCGAGGAACAGAACGAACTCCGGCGGGTAGTCCGGCGGTTCTTCGAAGAGAAGTCCAGCGAGGACGAGGTCCGGCGTCTCATGGAGACCGACGACGGTTACGACCGTCGGGTGTGGACGCAGATGGCCGGGCAACTCGGTCTGCAAGGCCTCGCCATATCCGAGCAGTACGGCGGGTCGGGCTTCACGCAGCTCGAAATGTCGATCGTGCTCGAGGAAATGGGACGCGCTCTGGTGTGTGCCCCTGTTCTGTCGTCGGCCGTGCTCGCAGCGAACCTACTGCTCGAATCCGGTGACGAGGAGGCCAAGACCCGCCTGCTCCCCGTGATTGCCGACGGTTCGGTGATCGCGACGGTCGCCTTGGCGGAGAGCTCCGGGCGGTGGGACGGCGACGGTGTCGCGACCACAGCCGAGCGGGACGCAACCGGGTGGGCAGTGACCGGTGAGAAGCTTTTCGTTCTCGACGGCGGAACCGCCGACGTCGTACTGGTCGTGGCCCGAACGGACCGGGGCCTGTCGTTGTTCGAGGTGAGCGCCGGTTCGTCGGGGCTCACGGTGCGGCCAATGGACACCATGGACCGCACGCGTAAGCAATCGACGATGGTGTTTTCCCGGACGCCGGCCCGGCTGATCGGCGCCGAGGGCGGAGCGGCGATCGCCGTCGAGCGCATGCTCGACCTCGCAGCGGTAGCGGTTGCGGCCGAGGACGTCGGAGGCGCGTTGCGGCAGGTCGAACTGGCCGCCGAGTATGCGCGTACGCGTTCCCAATTCGGCAAGGTTATCGGCAGTTACCAGGCGATCAAGCAGAAACTTGCCGACATGCTGCTCTCGGTGGAGCTGTCGAAGGCGGCTGCCTACCGCGTCGCGCAGGTCGCCGTCGACGATCCCGCCACCCTTGCGGTCGAGGCGGGCATGGCCAAGGCCCTGTGCGCCGAGACGTACGTACAGATTGCCTACGACACCATCCAGATCCACGGGGGCATCGGCTTCACCTGGGAACACCCCGCGCACCTGTACTTCCGGCGCGCGAAGAGTAATGCGTCGCTGTTCGGCACGCCCGCGCACCATCGCGAGCTCGTCGCACAGCGGATGGGTCTGTGAGCTGCGACGCAAGACGTCGCGCCCTGATTTCGACGACACGAAGGAATTCGACAAATGGCTGAAACGACAACACAGCTCCTGCGGCGGCGGATCACGACGGGCCCGCTTCTCGTGGTTCCCGGCGTCGCGAACGCCCTGACCGCGCGACTCGTCGAGGAGGTCGGGTTCGAGGCGGTGTACGTGACGGGCGCGGGAATTGCGAATACCTTTCTGGGTCTTCCCGACATCGGGTTGGTGACATTGACCGAGCTGACCGCGCACGTTGCTGCAATCCGCGACGCGACCGACCTGCCGCTGATCGTCGACGCGGACACCGGATTCGGGAACGCTGTCAGCGTGCGGCGGACCGTTCGTGACCTCGAGCGGGCAGGGGCGGACGGAATCCAGCTCGAAGACCAGCTGTTTCCGAAGCGCTGCGGTCATTTCGGCGGAAAGCAGCTGGTCGGCACCGAGGAAATGGTGCAGAAGATACACGCGGCCGTCGACGCGCGGCGCGACGACGACCTCGTGATCGTGGCACGAACCGATGCTCGCGCGGCCGAGGGTTTCGACGCCGCGATCGACCGTGCCGCCGCGTATCGGGAGGCAGGCGCCGACGTCACGTTCGTCGAGGCGCCGCAGACGGTCGAGGAAGTGCACGCCGTTCCGGAGCGTCTGCCGTGCCCGCAGCTGGTGAACTTCGTGGAAGGCGGGAAGACGCCCTTCGTGCCACTCGAGGACCTGCAGGGGTATTCCATCGCGTTGTTCGCGAACGCCGCGTTGCAAGGAGCGATCAAGGGCACCCTGCAGGTGCTCGACGGACTCCGGGCAACCGGATCGTTGGACGCCGTTGCCCACCAGCTCACGGGCTGGCAGGAGCGTCAGCGGCTCGTCGCGAAACCCTTCTACGACGCGTTGGAGGAGCGTTACGCGACGAGGTCTGCCGCCGTCTCGAGCTGACCGGAACGGTAGCCCTGCACATCGAATAGTTCGCACTACACCGGACCGCCGGGGCACTGCCTCGGCGGGATTCGGCGTGCCAAAATAGACCGCTGACCAGCACTTTTGCGGATATTTTCACTGAGTGAAAACGCTATTTGTGTCGCCGGTCACGCTTGCCAGTATTGAGACACGACTTTGACGACCACCCGCCGCAGCGGCGCACAAGCGAAAGACGCTGCAATGACGGGCTATTCATTCTGCCTACCCCGAGGGAAGGACCACGATGCCGACAGGCTTGGAGAACCCCACACTTCCGCGGTACTCGCACGAACTCGACTGGCCGGACGGACTCGCGCCGTATCGGATCATCGACGAGGAGGGAACCCAGGGCGAGCCCTACGCGCACTACGCGTGGATGAGGAAGAACGCTCCCGTGCTGCGCGTCCGGCACGACGGGGGCGACGTCTGGATGGTGGCGCGGCACGAGGACGTGCGCCGGGCGATGCGGAAGCCGAAAGTCTTCCGCTCCCAGGTCAACGACGAGCAGCCGCTCGCGTTCCTGACCTTGATCGATGCCCCCGACCACACTCGCCTCCGCAAGGTCGTGGCCGCCGCCTTCACCCCCAAGGCGATTGCAGCCGTGGAGGACCGAGTCCGGGAGGTTGCAGCCGACAAGCTGGACGAGTTGATCGCGTCCGGCGGTGGCGAGGTGGTCGAGAACTATGCGCGACCGTTGACCATGGCGACGATCAGCGGGATCCTCGATGTGCCCATCGACGACCTCGCGAAGGTCGAACTGTGGTCGGACAAGATGTTCGTGTATTTCGCTCGGCTGTCCCGCAGCGCCCCGGGCGATGACGACGACGAGGCCTACACGCTGCAGTTCTTCGACTACCTCCGCGACAATTTGCTGCGTCTCTACGATATCCGCAGCGAATCGGTGGGTGGGCACATCGCCCGGATGTGGAAGGACGACGGACTGCTGTCGGAGAAGGAGGCCACCGAGCTGTGCGGGTTCATCTTCGTCTCCGGTTTCGAAACGACCATGCGGTTGATCGGCGGAGGATTCCGAGAGCTGAGCTACAACCCCGACCTCCTCGGTCGCCTACGCGAGAACCCCGGAGATGCCGAGCGTTTCGTCGAGGAGCTCGTGCGGATGCGCGGACCGGTTCACCGCGCGGTCAGGCGAACGACGGAGGTCACCGAGATCGCCGGCGTCACCATTCCCGCCGACTCGATCGTCAGACTGCTCATCGCCTCGGCCAACCGCGACGACACCGTGTGGTCGCATGCGGACACCTTCGACATCGATCGTGATACCGAGGGCCACTTCGGGTTCGGCTACGGCGTGCACAGCTGCCTCGGTGCGCCCCTTGCACGGTTGGAAACGCGAGTGACGGCGGAGCTGCTCGGGCAGAAGGTTCGGTCCGTGTCGTTCGACGAGCCCAACGATCTCGTGTTCTTGAAGGGCAACAGCATGACGACCGGTCCGGAGACGCTGCGCGTGGACCTGATCGCCCAGTCGTAGTGGCGGTGCGTCCGTTCGGACCATCGAGGAGAGAGGAGTGTGCGGTGTCGGATAAACCGGTCATCATCATCGGTTCGGGGCATGCCGGGGTCCAGGCGGCCGCCCGCTTGGCCGAACTACACTGGGACGGGGGAATCGTCCTCGTCGACCAGGAGGAGACCGCGCCGTACGAGCGGCCCCCGTTGTCGAAGGAGATGCTGAAGTCGGCGGATCCGACCGCCCTGAGCCTGCTGCGCAAGGACACGTTCTACAGGGACAACAACATCGAACGGATCAGCGGCCGCCCGGTGCGGACAATCGACCGGGCCGCCCGGCAGATCGAACTCGCCGGCGGGGTGCGGCATTCCTACCACCGGCTCATCATCGCCACCGGCTCGACTCCGCGCCGGCTCGATGTGCCCGGAGCCGACCTGCCGGGCGTTCACACCCTCAGCTCACACGCGGACGCTCTCGCCCTGCAGAAGGCGCTGACCGCTGGAAGCCGAGTGACGATCGTCGGGGCCGGCTACATCGGCCTCGAGGTGGCGGCAGCCGCCGCCGCGCGTGGATGCGACGTGACGATCGTCGAATTCCGGGACCGGGTCCTCAGCCGCGTGACGTCCGAGATCGTGTCCCGCCACTTCGAGTCGTTGCACAGGAGCAACGGAGCGCGTTTCGTCTTCGGTGCCGGCGTTCGGGCGTTCGAGGGCGACGGCCGGGTGCAGCGCGTAGTCACCTCCGACGGAACGTCATTGGACACGGACATCGTCGTCGTCGGCGTCGGCGTGGTTCCGAACCAGCAGCTGGCGGCAGATGCGGGTATCGCTTGCGACGATGGGATTCTGGTGAACCCCCACTGCCAGACCTCGGACCCCGAGGTGTACGCCATCGGGGATGTCGCGCGTTGTCTGCGCGACGGCGAGCCCCGGGGGCAGCGGCTCGAAAGCGTACAGAATGCCGTCGCCCAGGCGATCACCGCGACGAACCACGTCGTCTCGCAGTCATGTGAGGTCAAGACGGAAGTTCCCTGGTTCTGGACGGTCCAGCACGGTACCCGCCTGCAAACGGCGGGCCTGCGACATGAGAGCGACGACATCGTGGTGCGGGGCAGCGCATCGGCAGGCAAGTTCTCCGTGCTGTACCTGCGAGAGGGGAGACTCGCCGCCATCGACACGGTCGATGCGCTCAAGGACTTCGTTCCGGCGAAGAAGCTGATCGCGGCGGGCGCAGCACTCGACCCGGCCCGCGCCGCCGACCCTTCGATCAAATTAGCCCAATCACAGACCGATATTGCTCAGTGAGCGAGGTAACCGAAATGACCGACATCCGCCGTGCCGACGTCCTCGATCCCGAGGCACCCGATACTGCCGACCCGCGCATCGTGGTCATCGACCGCGACGGCGAACATCACCGACTCGACTGGGAGCCGGACCAGTCGCTGATGGAGGTGCTGAGAGACAACGGTCTCCCGATCCTCGCGTCGTGCGGCGGAACGGCGTCGTGCGCCACCTGCCACGTGTTCCTGGACCCGCAAGTCACGGCGGAACTCGGGGAACGCAGCGAAGACGAGCAGGAACTGCTGGAAGAGACCGAGAGTTTCGACACCGCGAGATCGCGGTTGTCGTGTCAGGTCGAACGGTCGACGGCGCTGGACGGAATCACCGTCACCCTCGCTCCCGAAGAGTGACCCGTCCGGGACCCGATCACCCACCGTGCAATCAGATCACCAACGTACCGAGAAGAACTGAGGTTTCGAGAATGCGACTACCGAACAAGCGCACGATCATCACTGCCGCTGCATCCGGCATGGGCAAGGCCGGCGTCGAACTGTTCGCCCGTGAGGGCGCGGCCGTCGCCGCGATCGACCGCGACGAGAAGGCGCTCAAAGAGGTCGTGGAAGCAGTCAATGCCAGCGGTGGGAAGGCGGCCGGCTTCGTCGCCGACCTGTCCGACAACAACGCCGTGCGCGAGTCGTTCGCGGAAGCGACGCGCTGGCTCGGGGGTCTCGATGTGCTGTGGAGCCACGCGGGAATCCCCGCTCCCTCGGAAGTCGAGAACCTCGACCTCGACGCGTACCAGCGTGCAGCGCAGCTGAACGTCACCCAGTCGACACTGCTCGCCAGCGAGGCCGTCACGGTGATGCGCGCGCAGCAGCGTGGATCCATCGTGTTCACAGCGTCGTCGTCCGGACTCGTCGGCTCCGCGCAGAGCCCGCTGTACTCCCTCTTCAAGGCCGGAATCGTGGGGCTGACACGGGGCCTGGCCGTCAGGTACGCCACGGACGGTATCCGGGTGAACGCCGTGTGTCCGGGCATGGTGGCAACACCCATGCTCTACAACGACTTCATGACCTCCGACCCCCGGTTCACAGTCGAGGAGACCGAGCAGAGGTTCGTTTCCGCGATTCCGATGGGCCGCCCCGGTCAACCGCACGAGATCGCCCATGCGGCCTTGTGGTTGGCGTCCGACGACTCCTCGTTCGTCACCGGCGTCCCGCTGCCGGTGGACGGTGGCCTGGTGGCCCGCTGACCCGAGCGCACTCTGCCCCCCATGCTGCCAGGGCGTGGGGTTGTCGATCCGTAGACCGCATCGCTCTCGATGCGACATGAAGGAGAAGTCATTCGATGACGATCACAGTGGAACAGGAACAAGCCGGTATCGCCGCGGTGCCGAAAGAGTTGTTCATCGGTGGGCAGTGGGTTCCGGCGACGGGCGGTGCCACCCTGGACGTATTCGACCCGTCGACCGGGCAGGTACTCTGCCAGGTCGCCGACGCCTCGGCCGAAGACGCGATGCGCGCACTCGATGTCGCCGTCGCGACGCAGCCGTCGTTCGCGGCCACCACGGCGCGGCACCGCTCGGACATCCTCCGGAAGACCTATGAGTTGATGCTCGAACGCACCGACGAACTGGCCCTCATCATGACCCTCGAAGCGGGGAAGCCGATCGACGAGGCCAAGGCCGAGATCACCCTGGCCGCCGACTTCGTCCGCCACTTCTCCGAAGAAGCCGTACGGGTGACGGGGAACTATCAGGTCAACCCGGCCGGTGGCGGGCGGATGATCGTCACGCGCCAGCCCATCGGTCCGGCGATCCTGGTCGCACCGTGGAACTTCCCGATGTCCATGGGCGCGAGGAAGATCGCGCCGGCCATCGCCGCCGGATGCACCTGTGTCGTCAAGCCGGCCAGTGAAACCCCGCTGACGATGTTCGCGCTCGCCCAGTTGTTCCACGAGGCCGGCGTGCCCGACGGTGCGATCAACGTCGTCACGACGAAGTCGCCGCGCGAGGTCATCGAGCCGCTGATCCGATCGGGCAAGGCGCGGAAGTTGTCCTTCACCGGATCGACGAGCGTCGGCGTCCACCTGCTCGAACAGGCCGCGCAAAAGGTCCTGAAGACGTCGATGGAACTCGGCGGCAACGCGCCGTTCATCGTCTTCGACGACGCCGACATCGAGAATGCTCTCGACAGTCTCATGCTGACGAAGATGCGCAACGCCGGCGAAACCTGCACGGCCGCAAACAGAATCTACGTGCACCGTTCGGTGATGGACACCTTCGCCGTCAAACTCGCCGATCGGATGTCGGGATTCTTCCTGGGTCGGGGCGTCGAGGAAGGTGTCACCTTGGGTCCTCTCATCAACGAGAAGCAGCAGACACTTGTCGACGACCTCGTCCGGGATGCCATTCAAGCCGGTGCCGAACTGGTCCTCGGTGGCAAGCGCCCGGATCGCCCCGGCTACTTCTTCGAACCCACCGTGTTGCGGGATGTCCCCGCAACGGCCAGGGTCACGCGGGAGGAGATCTTCGGCCCCGTGGCGCCGCTGATTCCCTTCGACACCGAGGAAGAGGTGATCGCATACGCCAACGACACCGACTACGGCCTCGTGTCCTACATCTTCACCGAGGACCTGCGACGCGCGATCCGGGTGGCGGAAGCAATGGAGTCGGGAATGGTGGGTCTGAACCAGGGCTCGGTGTCGAACTCGGCCGCGCCGTTCGGTGGGGCGAAGATGTCGGGACTGGGTCGTGAGGGAGGCAGCGAAGGCCTCGACGAGTTCCTGGAGACGAAGTTCATCGCCATGCAATTGTGAGTCGGCCGCTCGACCGCAAAAACTCGAGACCCACCCTGCGATCGAGCGGGGTGGGTCTCGAGTGGGTTTGTCAGCTCGACGCGGCGAGTTCGAGTTCTTTCGCCTTCTCGGCCTCGACCAGGACTTTCTCGAGCCGTTTCAGGTGTCGGGTAATTTCCGCGATCGCTTTGTCGGCGTCCCGAGCGCGCAGGTGGTTGAGGATGCGCCGGCGGACTTTTGCGATGTCCTTGCTGGGTTTGGGGCCGGCTCGGTTGAGCCTCAAGTGCACAATCTGGGACAGCGAATCGGTGAGCATGACCAGCACCTCGTTGTGCGTGGCGCTGGCGAGGATGTGGTAGAACTCCATGATCTGTGCAGTTCGCTCGAGACCGGCCTCGGTCTTGGACTGCTGCTCGGTGAACGTGATGTCGTCATCGAGCTTCTGGAAGTCCTCCTCGGTGGCGCGCTCGCAGGCCATCCGGATGATGTCGGACGTGAGAATGATTCGCGCCTCGAGGACACTTGCGTGGGACAGGGCTCCGAGTGAGGCCAGGTCGGTGATCGCCCGGGACACGACGGTGGGATCGCCGGTGCGGATGAACACGCCGCCGGTCACCCCGAGTCGCGACTCGACCAGTCCCGATGCTTCGAGCGCGCGCAGCGCCTCGCGCACACTCTGCCGGGCGATCCCGAAGATCTGAGCCATCTCGCGCTCCGCGGGAAGTCGGTCGCCCGGCTTGAGCTGCCCTTCGGCGACCGCGTTGCGGACCTGCTCGTAGATGTACTCGAACCCGCGGCGCGTCTGGACCTTGGTGAAGATCGACGAATTCTCGGCTTGGCGTTGGAACAGCGCAGCGGACTCAGTCATGTTCCCATCCTCGAATAAGTGGGCCGAATGTTTTGACCATTGATCGCATTCTACCGACCCGCACCATCGCGCGACCCGAGCCCCGATCCCGCACCGTGCAATTTCCTGACGGTGCGGAACCGGGGCTCGCCAGTGAGGTCGACGCTGTCATGTCCGAGGGCGGGGAGACACCCACAGACCTTCGCCGCGGACACAGACGACGTCCCCGGCCTTGATCTCGCCCGCCGCGAACGTCTTGCGGCCGTCGATCTCGGTGACACGCCCGGTCATCGTCAGCTCTGTCCCGATGGGGAGGGCCTGCTCGTAGGTGATCGTGAGACTGCGCGTGAAGCTGACCGAGTCGAGACGACTGCGGACGGCGTGCCACAGCACATGATCGAGCAGGACCGCCGCGTAACCGCCGTGCACACGCCCCCGCGGACCCTGGTACGGGAGCGACAGGGTGGTGGTCATCTCGACGACATCACCGTCGCGCTCGATGGCAACCAGGGGCGCGAGCGGATTGCGCCGGCTCGTGACCGGGTTCGTGTTGATCGTCGTATACCCCTTGGGGCTGACGAAGGGAGGGTCGGAGGGTGCGTCGGCCGCGTCGAGGAACGACGGATCCGACAATGCGGCCCGCAGACCGTCGACCTCCCGCGCGACGAGGTCGCGCAGGTCGTCACCGGTGCGGTCGAGAAGGCCGGACGCCAGCCGGCGGCAGACGTCGGCAGTGAACTCGGCCAGCGTGCTGTCCGCTCGAGATTCGACGAGGTCGCTCATCTGGTCGCTCCTCATTGCAGCACCAACGCATGCTCGCGGCGTCCGGATACGCGTGTGAGGAGCGCGTCCGGGTCCTCGACCATGGTGTCGCCACGCCAGGAGACCTGACCGTCGGGGCGCACGAGTACCAGCGCTCGCTCGTACAACTCCGATGCCACGGGGTCGTCGATGTCGACGACCCGCAGTGGGACACCGGCCCGGTCGGCGGCGGCCTGCAACGGTGCCGAGTCCGCTGGGGGGTCGAAGCGGAGCAGGACGAATCCGGGGCCGAATTCGTCGAGGATCGATCGTGACGCGTCCAACCAGACGTGCGGCGCCCGGGATCCCGGCCGGGCGGAGGGCGCATAGCTGGACACCTGCATCGCCGGGAGCGGTGTTCCGTCCGGGACGATCACCGGGGACCCGTCGTACACGTAGCCGAGATGGATGCCGATGCTGTGCCACTCGCGTTTCATCATCTCGGTGTAGTGGTCGCCGAAGGCCTTTCGCGCCGCCCGCGTCTCCGGGGTGTCGTCGGGCGCGAAGATCCTCTGGTCGGGTGTCGTCAGACGCGGTTCGAGCATCCTCTTCAGGTTGTCGCCGGCCTCCGTGATGTTGCGGACTGCGACCGGACGCTGTTCGAGTTCGTAGCTGTCGAGCAACTCCTCGCCGCCCCAGCCCTGCAGTCGAGCAGCGAGTTTCCATGACAGATTGACGGCGTCGAGGATCCCGGTGTTCATGCCGAACCCCCCGGTCGGGGATGTGAGGTGGGCGGCGTCGCCGGCGATGAACACGCGTCCCTTGCGGTAGTTGTCCGCGACCAGTTGCCGCCGGACCCACGGAAGCATCGACAGGATCTCGAAGTCGAACTCGCGGCCGACGGCACGGACGATCGCAGTGCGCATCTCCTCTTCGCTGATCTCGCGCTGCGTGCCGTCACCGATCAGGGAGAAGCGCCACTGATCGCGCCCGTCGATCGCGACGAGGGTGGCCCACGTGCCCTCCGGTCCGATGAAAATGTAGCGGTACGCCGGCGCCGTCGTGTGCAGGCTCGGAAGACCGGTGCACCTGATGATCGCATTGGACGTGTACGTCAGCGCGCCGTCGCCGCTCATCGCGATGTCGAGCGCAGTGCGTACGGTGCTGTCGCCACCGTCGGTACCCACGAGGTAGTCGGCGTCGATGTCGTAGACCTCGCCGGTCTCGCGCGCTTCGACCGTTGCGGTGACGTGGTCACCGTGATCGACGAACGAGAGCAACCGGGTGCGGTACCGGATGTCCGCATACCCGGTGCTGTTCGCGAAGCGGGTGAGGACCGGATCGAAGAAGTTTTGTGGACAGCGCTCCCGGTGCTGGGGGCTCTGAGCAGGGGAGCGTTCGTCCTGTGGCGCGGCAAACGCCTCGCGGCCGAACTCGAACCCGTTGAGGTTCGTCACCCACGCGCAGTCCTGCACCTGGGCGCGGTTGTACCCGGCGGACTCCACATCGTCCACGATGCCCCAGCGTCGGCAGAACTCCATGGTGCGAATACCGACCATGTCCATCTTGGGCTGGAAAACGGAACCGTCGCGGGCCTCGACCAGCACGGTGTCGATACCCCGCCAGCCGAGATCGCCTGCGAGGGACAACCCCACGGGGCCGCCTCCGATAATCAACACGGGAACTCGTTTCGCCATGTGTCAACCCTTTCTTGTTAAGTGCGCGTCGTGAATTCGCTTGCGTAGCGAAAGATCGGCGACTGAGTCCGAGTATGGTAGAACCATTTGGTCACGTCAAGAGAGCTGTTGTGAAACGACGTCGACCGAACTACCATCCAAAATGGTTCTACCAATACGGGCCGATGTCGCGAGGAGACACCATGACGCACTCCCACACTGCCGTCGCCGGCGACGCCGACGAACGTCGTCGCCTGCGCGCCACCCTGGCCGAAGCCGGACTCCGGATCCAGCAGCCCGACGACCCGCCGCTCTTCACCCCGGCGCCCCAGTCGTCGATGCAGCCGATGCACTGGCGGTGGGCGGATCTGCTCGGCTATCTCGAGGAACTCGGCCGCGTGCTCGACCTGCGACCGGGAGGTGACCGCCGGACTCTTCGGCTGGCCAATCCCGGCCTCGAATACGGAACGACACCCACCTTCTGGGCGTCGATCCAGTACATCCGCCCCGGTGAGGTCGCCACCGCACACCGTCACACACCGGACGCGTTCCGGTTCGTCATGCACGGGAGCGGGTGCAGCACCACCGTCGACGGTGAGAACTACGAGATGAACGCCGGAGACCTGGTGTTGACGCCCGGGTGGGCGTGGCACGACCACGTGCACGCCGGTGACGAACCGATGATCTGGCTCGACGTCCTCGATGTGTCCCTCATGCGGAACCTGCACAACATCTTCTTCCAGCCCTACCCGGAAGAGACGCAGCCCGTCAGCCGTCAGCCGCAGAAGTCGTGGCAGGAGTACGGCTCCGGCATCCTCCGGCCGGTCGGACCGGCACCGAGACCGGCTGTCAACCCTCTGCTCGTATACCCGAAAGACCAAACCGATATCGCGCTCGGCCGCGCCCGGGGCCTCGACCCCGATCCTGCCGACGACGTCATCCTCGAATACCAGAATCCCACCGACGGTGGAGCGGCCTTGCCGTCGATGTCGATGAAGATTCAGATACTGCGCCCGGGCTTCTCCGGCGTGACCCACCGGCACAGCGGGAGCAAGGTCTACTGGGTGGTGGAGGGCGCCGGGACCACCGTCGTCGACGGCAGGCAGTTCGACTGGAACGCAGGCGACTTCCTGGCGATCCCGCCGTGGGCGGCGGTCCGGCACCTGAACGCACACTCCACCGAGGCGCGACTCTTCCGCGTCGACGACAGCCCGGTCCTCCGATATCTCAATGCGTACCACGAAGAGACGGTGCCGGAAACACAGGAGACACGATGAAACTGGCGAGCTTCGACGACTACCGCATCGGAATCGTCGCGGGGGACGACCTCCGCGACATCACCTCCCTGATCCCCGCGGAGTTCGACACCTGGCCGGAGCAGCGGATGAACTGGGTGATCCGGAACTGGCCCACGATCGCCGATAGACTGGCGGACGCAGATGCGCTACCGACCGTGTCGATCGCGACCGTCACACTGCGGGGGGCCAACCCCGCTCCGCCGCAGGTGTTCGCGATCCCGGCCAACTATCACGCGCACATCGGAGAGATCGGGGAACGTGCGATCACCAAGGGCGGACGCACGGCCCGCGAGACCGGATTCTTTCTCAAGGCCGCCGGTTCGGTGAGCGGCGCCGGCGAGCCGATCGCGTTGCCGCCCGGCTCCACCAGGCGCTTCGACCACGAATGCGAACTGGGCGTCATCATCGGCCGGCACGGACGCAACGTGCCACGGGAGGAGGCCATGAAATACGTCTTCGGGTACGCGTGTCTGATCGACCTGACGATGCGAATCGAACCGGGCCAGTTCGAGGAGGACCGGTCTTTGCGGAAGTCGTTCCGCAGCTTCACCCCGCTCGGTCCCTATCTGGTCACCGCGGACGAAGTGCCACCCCTCGACACACTGGGTTCCAGGCTGTCCGTCAACGGGGAACTGCGGCAGCAGGCAAGGCTGAAGGACATGATCATGCCGGTCGCCGAATCGATCGAATTCATCTCGTCCGTCGTCGACCTGCAGCCCGGCGACGTCATCGCGAGCGGCACCCCCAAGGGCGTCGGCCCGGTCGCCGCCGGAGACGTCGTCACGATCGCGATCGATTCCGTCGGTGAAATGTCGATCGCCGTGGGGGAGTCCGAGCGCGCCCCCCGGCCGTTCTGAGCGAGGGGCCACCTGGATGTACACCGATTACCGCGCCGCCTTCATACGCGGCGGCACCAGCAAGGCACTGGTCTTCCACGAGCGCGACCTACCGGCGGATCGGGCACAGCGTGATGCCCTCTTCCTTCGCGCAATGGGGAGCCCCGACCCCCACGGACGCCAACTCGACGGAATGGGTGGCGGATTGTCGTCGCTGTCGAAGGTGTGCATCGTCGGGCCGCCGTCGGTCGCGGGGGCGGACGTCGACTACACGTTCGCGCAAGTTCAGATCGACCGGCGGGCGGTCGATTACGTCGGCAACTGCGGGAACATGGCATCGGCGATCGGCCCGTTCGCCGTGGACGAGGGACTCGTGGCCGCCGAGGACGGCAACGCCACCGTTCGGATACACAACGTCAACACCGGCAAGGTCATTGCCTCGTCGTTCGATGTGAAGGCGGGCCGGGCGATCGAGCAGGGCGACTACACGATCCACGGTGTGGCGGGGACCGGGGCGCCCATCCGATTGGACTTCCTCGACCCCGGCGGTGCGGGTACCGGTTCGCTCCTCCCGACCGGGCACTCGACCGACGACCTGGTCGTGGACGGCGCGCCGGCGGTGTCGGCGAGTCTGGTCGACGCGGGCAACCCGGTGGTGTTCGTCGACGCGGCCGCGGTGGGACTGAACGGCACGGAACTGCCCGAGACGATCGACGTCGATGATCTGCTCATGACCCGGTTGGAGGCGATCCGTCGCGCCGGATCGGTGCGCATGGGCTTGGCGGCCGACGAGCGGTCGGCCGCGCAGAACCGGATGACCCCGTTCATCGCCCTGGTCGCCGCGCCCCGGTCGTACACGACGCTCGCCGGCGACCGAGTTGACGAGAGCGACGTCGATCTGACCGTGCGCTTCCTGTCCAACGGGAAAGCTCATCGGGCGTTACCGCTGACAGGGGCGCTGTGTGCGGCGGTCGCGGCGCAACTGCCCGATTCGGTGGTTCACCGCCACGCGCGGACACCGCAGGACGGAGCGCCGATCCGGCTGGGCTCGCCTTCCGGACTCCTCGAGGTGAATGCCTCGGTTGCCGACAAGGGCCCGAACGCCCCGGTGTGGTGTGAGTTCGGGACGATCTATCGGACAACCCGGCGACTGTTCACGGGATGGGTGCGCGCCTAGCGGGCGCTCCGATCTCACCCGTGACCGACACGAAAAGGCCGCGGTGTCAGAGAATGTCGCTGCACACCGCGGCCTTTGGGGCTACACCGCCGGTTCGCGCAGACGGGCGGACGTGCGGAGGAAATCGAGCGTCTGCGGCCACGACATCGCCCATGCATCGGCGTTGACCTGTTCGTTGTGCCGCCGGGAATCGCTGAACCCGTGCTTGGCTCGCGGATACAGATGGATGATCGTCGGAGCGTCGGTGTCCCTGCCCTGCAACGCCGCCTGCAGGCCCAGGAAGTTCTCGCGGGGGACCAGCGAATCCTTGCCCGGGTAGTGCACCATCACCGGCCCTGGGATGTCCGCTGCCGCCGCGACGGCGTCGACGCTGTGATGAGGCTGAATCTCGCCCGGCAGGGTGGGATGGTAGGCGACCACGCTGTCGATTCGCGGATCGCGGGCGCCGAGAATCAGCGCGAATCGGCCACCGAGGCACCACCCGATCACTCCCACGGACGCGACGCCGTGTTCGGTCGTCAGGTAGTCGACGAGCCGCTGCTGTTCGTCGAGCACCGTCGCATCGTCGAGCTGTGCGTGCAGCTCGTGCAGTTCCTCGAAGGGAGTGTCGTCGGAACTCTTCCCGTGCCACGGATCCCACGTGAGAGCGATCGCCCCCGTTTCGCCGGCGATCAGTTCCGCGAATTCCCGGACCTGTTCGCCGATCCCGGTGATCATCGGCAGCAGGAGCACGGCCGGGGAATTTCCGGAGGTTGCGTCTGCCGGTGTCACGAAATGTGCCCGAAGTCCGTCGACCGTGACGAATCGACTGTCGAAGTGGTGTGCCACGAATGTCTCCTCTCGCCCGCTGGCTGGCGCAGGCTGCGTGCGGTGTGGGTCGTGCGGTGAGGCCGCCCGGAAACTGCTGGTTGACAGACCTCGCGGAGTCGCCTCTAATGGTTCTACCATATTTCGCGCCTCGCTGTTGCGCATTCTCACCCGCGACCGGCGGCGCTTCCTCAATGATCTGTAGGGGTATCGATGACCATTTCGTCAGACCGCGACCACAACCCGCTCGGCGGACGAAACGAACGATCCGAAGGCCGGCTTCCACTGTCCGGAGTACGAATTGTCGATCTGTCACAAATCGGGGCCGGCCCGTACGGCACTTCGCTTCTCGGTGATCTCGGCGCCGACGTCGTGAAGGTCGAGCCGCTCCAGGGAGACAGCTTCCGGTACGTCGACAGCGCCTTCGATCACGGCGAGAGCGCGTACTTCTTCGGCGTCAACCGCAGCAAGCGATCCATCGCCCTCGACCTGAAGAGCCGCGAGGGGCTCGAAGTACTCGAACGGTTGGTCCGCGACGCCGACGTGTTCGTCGTGGCCTTCCGCCCGGACGCGGTGAAGCGGATGGGAATCGACTACGACACGCTACGGAAGATCAACGATCGTCTGATCTACTGTTCCATCACCGCATTCGGCGAAAGCGGCCCACGCGCGGATCAGCCGGGCATGGACATTCTCGCCCAGGCTCTGAGCGGCATGATGGGTGTGACCGGTGAGGTGGGCGGCGGCCCGGTGAAGGTGGGCGTCCCCATCGCCGACTTCGTCGGATCGTTTTTCGTCGGATTCGGCGTGTGCGCGGCGTTGCGGCTGCGCGATCAGACCGGCGTGGGCGACAAGATCAGCATCAATCTCCTCGATGGCCAGGTGGCGGCGTTCGCGAACTACATCACCGCCTACGACAAGACGCGCGTGCCGTTCAGGCCGCAGGGTGGCGGGCACCCCCAGTTGGTGCCCTACCAGCCCTTCCTCGGTTCGGATGACAAGCACTTCATCCTGGCGGTGCTCAACGACAAGTTCTGGAACAAGCTGGTCCCGATGCTCGACGAGTACGACGATTTCCGAGACACCTCCTACACCACCAACACCCAGCGGATCGAGAACAGGGACGAGCTGTGCGGGCGGCTCCAGACGATCTTCAGCAAACATCCGGCCGAGTACTGGCTGCGAAAGCTCGAGGAGGCGGGGGTGCCCTGCGGCCCGATCCATCGGCTCGAGGACGCCCTCGAAGACCCGCAGGTGCTTGCCAACCAGGCGGTCACGGAGCTGACACACCCCGAGTACGGAACCTACAAGGTCCCGAACAATCCCATCCGGTTCGAGAATGCCGCCACCGGTCCGTGGGGATACGCACCGCGGCTCGGCGAGCACACCGACGAGATCCTCGGAGAAGTGGGCTACCACGAGAACGAGATTCAGGCACTGCGTGACAACGGAATTCTGACCTCGTAGACCGAGAAACGGAGAAGCACGTGAGCGTTGAGACGACACCGGCAACGACAGATGCCAAACGAATCCGAGCGCGTGCGACGCGTGCGGGAGCGGTCGGCAATTTCATCGAGTTCTACGACTTCACCCTCTACGGGTTCTTTGCGATCATCATCTCGCAGCAGTTCTTTCCCGACTACAGCAGCCAGGCGGCCCTCCTCGCGACATTCGGTGTATACGGTGGTGCCTTCGTCATGCGGCCGGTCGGCGCCATCGTCTTCGGCCATGTCGGGGATCGGTGGGGTCGCAAGCGGGCGCTGCTGATCGCCGTCGTGCTGATGAGTGCGTCGACCGCCATGATCGGCCTCCTCCCGTCGTACGCAATGATCGGCGTCGCTGCACCGGCCCTGCTGCTCGCCTGCCGACTGACGCAGGCCTTCTCGGCCGGCGGCGAGCAGAGCGGAGCGTACGTCCTCGTCATCGAGCACTCACCCGTCGCCGAACGGGGCCGGAACGGATCGTGGCTGGTCGTCTCGGTCATGGCCGGCGTCGCGAGCGGCGCGATCGTCGCCCTCGTCATGAACTTCGTGACGACGGCCGATCAAATGCAGTCGTGGGGGTGGCGGATCCCGTTCCTGATCGGCGCGCCACTCGGCGTCCTCGGCCTGGTCCTTCGGCTGAAGCTGCAGGAATCCGAGGCCTTCACCGCGGCGTCCGCGGAGGTCGCCAAGCAGGTCGGCCGACACGTTCCCCTCGTCCAGGCCTTTCGTACGGTCAAGAAGGAGATGCTGACGCTGTTCGCGTGGGTGGGACTGGTCTCGCTCGCCGGCTACATGCTGATCGGCTTCATGACCACCCTCATGGTCAAATTCGAGGGGTACTCGATGACCACCGCTCTGCTCGTCATGGTGCTCGGGTTCCTGATCGCCGCGCCCTTCGTGATGGTCCTGTGCCGGTGGTCGGACACCGTGACACGGAAGCGGTTCGCGATCAGCCTCGCCGCCGGACTCGCCGTCTGGACCGTTCCCGCCTTCGCCCTGATCGGCCACGGACCGGTATTCGCCACCATCGCAATAGCCGGGTACACGACGCTCCTGTACCCGATGAACCTCGCCGCGGGCTTCGCGGTCGTCGAACTGTTCCCCGTCGACGTCCGCGCATCGGCCAGCGCCCTGCCCTACCAAGTCGGTTTTGCCCTGTTCGGTGGTACCGCGTCCCTCATCGCCACCTGGCTGGTCACGAACTTCTCGGCCCTCGCACCCGCCTATTACGTGACGGCGGTCGCGGTCATCGAAATATTTGTGGCGTGGTTCTGGCTCCCCAACGCGCGGGAGATGACGGTGGTCACCGAGTCCGATGCAGGAGTGCGGTCACTGCCCACGACCTCCCCCGATCTCAGGAGTGACAATGCGTAGTACATCAGTGCCGATCGCACATCCCGACAGCTTGTTCGTCGACGGGAAATGGGTCCGCCCCGAAAGCGGCGGAGGCATCGACGTCATCGATCCGTCGACGGAGAAGGTCTACGTGCGCGTGGCGGATGCGACCGAGGCCGACATCGACCGTGCGGTCGCCGCGGCGCGGACCGCCTTCGACGACGGTCCGTGGCCACGACTGACCCACGCCGAGCGGGCGGAGTACCTGCGAGCGATGGGCGCCTCGCTACGCGCTCGGGTCGACGACATCGCGCAGATCTGGCCGAGCGAAATGGGCAGCACTCACGCGGTCGCCCACGCCTTCGCCGGCACCATCGGCGATGTCTACGACTACTACGCCGACCTCGCCGGCACCTTCTCCTTCGAGGAGCGGTTCGACGATCCGCCGGGAGGTGGTCGTCTCGCGCTGCTGGTCCGGGAGCCGGTGGGTGTCGTGGGTGCGATCGTCCCGTGGAACGCGGCGATCAACATCATGGCGTACAAGATCGCACCCGCCCTGTTGGCCGGCTGCACGGTGGTCCTGAAGTCGTCGCCGGAGGCACCCGGCGCGGGGTACGTCATGGCCGAGATCGCCGAACAGGTCGGATTGCCGCCGGGCGTCCTCAACGTCGTCACCGCCGACCGCGGGCCCTCGGAGCGGCTGGTGCGTCACCCGGGCGTCGACAAGATCACGTTCACGGGTTCGCTGGCGGCCGGACGGCGAATCGCCGGGATCGCCGCCGACCGGATCGCGCGAATCACCCTGGAACTCGGCGGAAAGTCGGCCGCTGTCGTGCTCGACGACTACGACGTCGCGACCGCAGCCGCCGATATCGCCGCGTACGCCTGCTTCCTGACCGGTCAGGTCTGCTCGGCGTTGTCGAGAATCATCGTGACCCGTGGCCGGCACGACGAACTCGTCGACGCACTGGCCGCGGAGTTCGCGGGAGTGACCGTCGGTGACCCGTTCGATGCGGCCACCGGAATGGGACCGATCGCCACTCGGCGTCAGCTCGAGAAGGTGGAACGGTACGTCCACACCGGCGTCGCAGAAGGAGCGCGACTGGCGTTCGGCGGCGGTCGGCCCGCCGGTCTCACGCGGGGCTGGTTCTTCGAACCCACGGTCCTGGCGGAGGTGGACAACGCCGCGACGGTCGCCCGCGAGGAAATCTTCGGGCCCGTTCTCAGCGTCATCGCGGCCGACAACGAGGACCACGCGCTCGAGCTTGCCAACGACACGGATTTCGGCCTCAACAACTCGGTCTTCACCCACGACCCGGATCGGGCCTATGCCGTTGCGCGACGCCTTCGATCGGGCACTGTCGGGCACAACGTGTTTCGCAGCGACATGCGGATCGGCTTCGGAGGTTTCAAACAGTCGGGAATCGGTCGCGAAGGCGGCGTCGACGGATTGCGGCCCTTCCTGGAGAACAAGACCGTCGTCCTCGACGCGGTTCCGACGCACATTGCGACACTCGCCCCAGCTGACGACGGGAGTACCAGATGACCACGGTAGTGAACGGTGTGACCCTCGCATCGGAGCCCCTCGCGCGAAACGATCGCGCGCGCAGCAATATCGACGTCGTCATCGAGTTCTTCTCGCTCTATCTCAGGGACAAGGAACGGTTCTACGCCCTGTGGGTCGACGATGAGCCCGAGGTACTGACGCCGTATGTGGCGAACGATGTGGCGACATGCCAGATCGGGTCGCACCGTGGATGGGCGGCGGTCAGGGCGTTCTGGGATCCGATTCACGACGATATGCAGGGACGCTTCGATTGGTACATCGACGGCGTCATCCCGGGTGAGGATCCGGACGTCGTCGTGGTGCGCTCGCACAGCGACGTCGATGTGCGGACTCGCGGAGTCTGGGGCGACAAGCACCTCAGCTACCAGGGGAGATACGTTCAGATCTTTCGCTTCGAGGACGGCAGGGTGAAGTCGTTCGAGGAGTACTACGACACCGCGCAACTGAACGCTGTCTACGGGGCGTAGGCGCCCGGAGCGCCTCGTCCGAAATGCCCGGCCGTGCATTGACAAGGAATGCCCGCCGCGGTAGTAATTGGTAGAACCATTTTAGAGCCCGTGCTCGGGTCACTGGACGTGACGCACTCGCATGGATGTGCGGCTCGCGTCGAATCCCCAAATCGGGCTTGCCAGGGCCCGGATCTTCGGAAGGAATCATCAATGAGTCTGGATACGGATCAGGCGACCAACGTCACGTGGAGCCGCGAGGTGGTCCGGGGCACGGTGCACGGCAGGCCGTCCCTGATGTACAAGGACAGGCCACGTCGTGTCCGCGACCTCCTCATCGAAGCGCGCCGCTGGGGTGACAGGGAACTACTTGTCCAGGGTGCACGGCGGCTGACCTTCCGAGACCACGAGCGCGCCGTCGCTGCGGTGGCGAACCGCCTGTCCGCATACGGAGTCGGCAAGGGCGATCGCGTGTTGCTGCTGGGCTTCAACAGTATCGAGTGGGTCGTGACGTTCTGGGCAATTCAGTCACTCGGAGCGGTTGCAGCCCTGGGTAATTCGTGGTGGAGCGACAACGAAGTGGATGCGCTCGTTCGCAAGAGCGAATCGAAGCTGGTCATTTCCGATCGCGAAATCCACTCCGCGCCGCGCATCGCCTTCACCGAGCTTCGCACCATCGTCGATGCCGGGGACCCGGCGGTACTCCCCGAGGTGCACGTCAGCGAGGAGGACCCGGCCGTCATCATGTTCAGCTCGGGAACGACCGGTGCCCCCAAGGGCATCCTCAAGTCCCAGCGCTCGATCATCGGAAACCTGCACAACCTGCTGGCCATGACGCGGCGACTCCCGAGCGAACTCACCGACGACCATCCCGGGACGACCAGTCTGCAGACGGTTCCCCTCTTCCATCTCGCGGGTGTCCAGGTGAGCTGCGGAACCCTCCTCCAGGGCGGAAAACTCGTACTGCTCGACGGTAAGTTCGACCCCGCCGATGTACTGCGCCTCATCGAGACCGAAAAGGTGAAGTCCTGGGGCAGCATCCCGACGATGGTGTCCCGGGTCCTCGACCATCCCGCCCTCGGCGATTACGACACCTCGACCCTCAGCTCGATCCCACTGGGAGGCTCGCCCGTCCCGGCCACGATGCGGTCGCGGATCGAAGAGGCGTTCCCCAACGTCAAGAAGCGGGTGGGGAGTCTCTACGGACTCACCGAGACGGGTGGGCTGCTCGCCGCGGGTGCCGGCGCGGAGATCGGCAGTCACGCCGGCCGGGTCGGAAAGGCCCTCCCGGTTGTCGAACTTCGTATCGCCGATCCCGACGAGAACGGCGTCGGCGAGATCCTCGGGCGCACACCCAACGTGCCCGAGGGATATCTCGGTGAGGGGCCGATCGAGGACACCGACGGGTGGATCCGCACGGGTGACCTGGGGCGGATAGACGACGAGGGCTACCTCTACGTCACCGGCCGTGTGAAAGAAGTGATCATCCGCGGCGGCGAGAACATCGCGTCCGCCAACATCGAGAACACCCTCCTGAAGCATCCGGCCGTGGCGGAGGCAGGCGTGCTCGGCCTACCGGACGACGACCTCGGCGAAATTGTCGGCGCAGTGGTCGTACCGCACGCCGACGCCGACCTGCCCACCATCGCGGCGCTCACGGACCACTGCAAGCAGCTACTTGCGCGTTACGAAATCCCGGAGCGGTGGTGGATCCGGCGCGAGCAGCTTCCGATGAGCGGAATCGGGAAGATGGCGAAACGCGATCTGGGACAGCAGTGGATCGATCTCGGCGCCGCCGACCTCGTCGACGAGCTCAGCGCAACCTGACTTCGGGCAACCCGTAATCACACCATGGCACCGCACACACCGGTGACGGAGGAAGAGAGGTCGAAGTGACCGGAACGCTGACGGGAGTGCGGGTCGTCGAAATGGGCGGCCAGGGCCCGGCACCGTTTTGCGCGATGCTGCTGGCGGACATGGGAGCGGACGTGATTCGCGTGGAACGCCCGACCTCCGATCCGGAGAAGACGCGGAAGCTGGACAGCTTCGGCCGCGGCAGGCGGTCGATCGTCGTGGATGTGAAAGAAGCCGCCGGTCGAGACCTCGTCCGGGAGCTCATCGACACCTCCGACGTGCTCATCGAGGGGAATCGCCCGGGGGTCATGGAACGACTCGGCCTCGGCCCCGACGACTGCCTGTCGACGAACCCCGGTCTCGTCTACGGCCGGATGACCGGGTGGGGGCAGAACGGTCCGCTGGCACAGGTGGCCGGGCACGACATCAACTACATCGCGGTCGCCGGCGCATTGGAGCCGATCGGGCGGTCCGGCGACGCGCCGGTCCCACCCCTGGCCCTCGTCGGAGATTTCGGTGGTGGCGGGATGCTGCTCGCAGTCGGTATCTGTGGCGCACTCGTCGAGCGCTCGGCGTCCGGCCGCGGGCAGGTCGTGGACGCCGCCTGCGTCGACGGCGCTTCGCTGCTGATGACCGTCGTGCACCACCTTCGGTCGGTGGGGCGGTGGGCGGATGACCGGGGCACGAACCTCTTCGACAGCGGCGCACCGTTCTACGAGGTCTACGAAACCCGCGACGGCGGATACGTATCCGTCGGCGCGGTGGAACCGAAGTTCTATGAGCAGTTGGTCGACGTTCTGCGGCTCGACCGGGACCAGATGTTCCCGCAATTCGATCGCAGCCAGTGGCATAGCCGCAAGAAGCTGCTCGCGGCGGCGTTCGCCGAACGCACCCGGGACGACTGGTGTGCGGTGATGGCAGAGGCAGAAGCATGCTTCGCGCCGGTGCTGTCGCCGGGCGAGGCCGCGACGCACCCCCATCACCGGGAACGCGATGCATTCGTCGACGTCGACGGATTCCTCGAACCCGCACCGGCACCGCGCTTCGGCCGGACGCCGTCACACGCTCATCCGCGCCCGAAACCCGGGCAGGACACCGACAGCATCTTGTCCGAGCTCGGCTGGGCCAAGGACAGAATTTCAACACTTCGAACAGCAGGGGTGATCGGATGACCATCGAAGCAGACGCACAGAGCACAACGGCCACTCTCTCGCCGGCGGAGTTCGAACGCGAGGTCCTCGCGTTCCTGGAACGCAACGCACGGAGACGCGGTGGTGCGCGCGAGAAACTGACCTGGGGCGTGGGCGAAGACACGGGTGTGGACCTGTGGGAAGAGCCGGATTCGGAGGAAGAGCGGGCTCGACTCGCCGAGGCCCGGGACTGGCGCCGCACGCGGTTCGATGCGGGGTTCGGTTGGCTGGACGGGCCGGTGGAGTTCGGGGGCCGTGGTCTCCCGTCGAAGTATTCACGGCTGTACCGCCGACTCGAACGCCAATTCGACGTACCCGCCGACAACTACTTCAAGCTCGACAACGTCGTCGGCCCCGTCATCTTGAAGTACGCGAACGACCCCACGAAGCGGGAGGTGCCCCGCGCTCTGCACCGCGGAGACCTGATGGCGTGCGAACTGTTCAGTGAACCCGAGGCCGGATCAGATCTGTTCTCCGCGCGCACCAAGGCGACCCGAGACGGCACCGGCTGGCGGATCAACGGGCAGAAGGTGTGGACCTCGGATGCACACCTCGCCGATGTCGGAGTGGTGTTCTGCCGTACCGGAACCGAGGCCGGAAAGTCCGGGTTCTCCGCTTTTCTCATCAATATGCACCAACCCGGGGTCAAGGTACTTCCCCTGAAGCAGATGACGGGCGGGGCAGCCTTCAACGAGGTCTATTTCGACGACGCTCATGTTCCGGCCTCGGGCCTGCTCGGCGAGATCGGCCAGGGATGGGACATCGTCCGCGAGATCCTCGCGCGCGAGCGCGCCGGAATCGGCGGCGGAATGGGGAAATCGGGCTCCGGCATCGCAAACGGTGAGCGGCTGGTCGAAATGATCCGCGGTGTGGGCGTTTCGGAAGACCCCCTCGTCCGACAGGACCTCGTCAAAGCCATGACCGGCTTCTGGGCGGCCCGGCAACTCGGTGCCCAGGGGACGGACATGGTCGCCGCTCCGTTCCTGCGCAGCGATCCCGCCCCACTGGTGAGCAAGCTCGCACTCAGCATCAATCTCCGCAGAGTCGCGGATTTCGTGAGCACGGTACTCGGTCCCAAGCTCGCCGCCGACACCGGCGAATGGGGCACCTTCTCGTGGAACTCCTTCGTCCTGGGAGAGCCCGGCGTGCACATCTTCGCCGGCACCGACGAGATCGTCCGGAATTCGATCGCGGAGAAGTCCCTGGGGATGCCCCGTGACTGATACCGCGCGGTGCCGGCCACTCCTGTACAACGCGACGCGGCCGAACGGCCACACGGTTCCCGCATCGGCACGCGTCGTCATCGTGCACGGATCGATGGACTCGTCGGCGAGCTTCGCACGCCTCGAGGATCGGCTACCGGACATGAATGTCACGCGATACGACCGGCGCGGGTACGGACGGTCGAGGCACCCGGGCGACGGCGCTCTCGATGTCGCCGGGCACGTCGACGACCTTCTCTCCGTGCTGGGCGACGACCCCGCTGTCGTGCTGGGGCACAGCTTCGGTGGCGTCATCGCGCTCGCTGCGGCCGCGACGGCACCGGATCTGGTGCGCGGTGTCGTGGCCTACGAAGCACCCATGCCGTGGGCGCGGTGGTGGCCGGAAGTCCCGCTGCCGGAGAGTCTCGATTGCGATCGTGGGGAACTCGACCGGGCTGCAGAGACATTCATGCGCAGGGCCATGGGCACGCAGCGATGGGACGAACTCCCGTCGGACAAGAAGGGGTCGTTTCTCGCCAGCGCACCGGCCTGGGCAACCGAACTGTGGTCAGCCGTTCACGGCACTCCCGCACCGTACGACCCAGCGCGGATACGTGTTCCGGTCGTATCGGCCTACGGCACCGCGACAGACCCACGGCACACGCGTGCCGCCCGCGTCCTGGCCGCGGAAGTCTCCGGCGCGAAACTAATGCAGATCGACGGCGCCGACCACGTGGTGCACCGACGCCGACCCGACGCACTGGCGGATCTCATCCGACAACTCGATGCCGAATGTGCAGCCTGAGCACATCCGAACCCGCGCGACAAGCTACAGCTGAGGAAAGAAGAAACGCGATGCAACTGCGAAACAAGCGCATCATCGTCACCGGAGCCGCACAAGGTGTCGGTGAGTCCACGGCGCGAGCCCTCGCTCGCGAAGGAGCCAGCGTCGTGGCGATGGACGTCGACGAGGATCGCGTCCGCGCGACGGCGCATTCGATTGCCGCAGAAACCAGTGGAGACACGACTTTTCAGGTCGTGGACGTCTCCGATCGCGGCCAGGTCTTCGACGCCGTCGCCGCGGCGGCGGATCACCTCGGTGGATTGGATGTGCTGGTGAATGTCGCCGGTGTGCAACGAGCCAAGCCCGCGGAAGAACTCGCGCCGGAAGACTTCGACTTTCTCCTGAACGTCAATGTGCGCGGCACCTTCTACACCAACCAGGCCGCTTTCACGGCAATGAAGGCCTCCGGTGGGGGACACATCATCAACTTCGGTTCCGATGCCGGCATGACTGCGATCCGCCAACTCGGCGGGTACGCGGCGACCAAGGGGGCGGTACATGCGTGGACCCGAACCATCGCCCTGGAGTTCGCACAGCACGGGGTCCGCGCGAACATCGTCGTTCCGGCGATGAAGACCGCGATGACCCGCGCAGGAGCGAAGGAGGGACGTGCGGGCGTCTACGCCAAGGTTCCGCTGGGTGGCGATCTCGGAGATCCCGATCGCGATCTGGCTCCCGTCATGGTGTTCCTCGCCGGCGACGGATCCCGCTTCATGACCGGTCAGACGATCTGTGTGAACGGAGGAATCGGCATGGCGAGATAGCGCTTCCCACAAGGACACACCATTGCTGATTTCGCACCACGAACAGGAGAAGAAGAATATGGGCATTCTCGATGGGAAGGTCGCCCTGGTTACGGGCGCCAGTCGAGGTATCGGAGCCGCCATCGCCGAGGAGTTCGCACGGGAAGGCGCCTCGGTGATCGTGACCGCGCGTTCGAGTTCCGAGCAACCGGGCAAGCTCCCCGGAACACTGGAGGAGACCGCCGAAGCCATCCACGCGGCGGGGGGTGACTCGTTGTCGATCGTCGCAGACTTGACGAATCCGGAAGACCGGGAGCGCATCATGCGCGACAGCGTGCGCCGATTCGGCAAGGTGGACATCCTGGTCAACAACGCCGCCGTCACGTTCTTCCAGCCCGGCGCCGACCTCGCGTTGCGCCGACTCCAGTTGATGTTCGACATCCAGGTTCAGGCCCCCATGCACCTGAGTCAACTCGCACTCCCCGGGATGCGCGAGAGAGGTGAGGGCTGGATGCTCAACATCACCTCGAGCGAGTCACGCCATCCCGAGGTTCCCCCGTCGCGATTCAACGCCAAGGGAACAACTACCGGCTACGGGATGGTCAAGGCCGCCCTCGAGAGGATGACGACGGGCTTCGCCGCCGAGAATCTCCAGCACGGCATCACCGTCAACGCCCTGCGGCCGTCCAGGTTGGTGGCGACGCCCGGACCGGTGTTCCACGGCGTCCTCGAGGCGGACGACCCCGAAGCCGAGAGCCCCGATGTGATGGCACGGGCCGCTGTCATCCTCTGTTCGGCGAGTCCGCACCGCATCACGGGCGAGATCGTCGAATCCGAGCACGTCCTGGAGCAGTGGCAGCCCGAACCTCTCGACTAGTCGAGGACCGGCTCCTCGAACAACCTCCCGCACACGGCAAGAGAAGGCAAACGATGGAACTCAAAGTCACGAAATACGAGATCGACGACCACGGGATCGCAACAGTGTGGTTCCACCGTCCCGGACGCGGCAACTCCTGGACGAACCTCATGAATACCGAGTACCGCTGGATCATGGACACGCTCGACAACGACCCCAAGGTGCGAGTCGTCGTGCTGACCGGCAGTGGCAACCAGTTCTGCGTCGGGGCAGACACCAAGGCCCTCAACTTCTACACCACGAGCACGGACGACTACGCGGATACCGTCGACGCGAGCGCGGCCGCGCAACCGGGGACCGGGGTGAACCCGGAGTTCGAGACCGACGTCATCTGGCAGTGGGGCCTGCGCGTACCGGTGATTGCCGCCATCAACGGTGCATGCGCGGGCATCGCAGCGGCCATCGCCAGTTTCTGCGACCTCAGGTTCGCGGCCGAAGGAATCAAATTCACGACGTCGACGCCTCGTCTCGGTCTTCCCGCGGAGTACGGACTGTCGTGGATCCTTCCGCGCATCGTCGGCCTCACACACGCCGCTGACATTCTGTACACCGGACGAATCGTCTACTCGGAAGAACTCGACAAGATGGGCTTCCTCAACGGGTTGTACCCGCGTGAAAACTTCATGGACGAGGTCTACAAGGTGGCGCGAATGGTTGCGACCCAGGTTTCTCCCGCCTCGGTCACCTCCGCGAAGCGGCAGATGTACGCGGATCTTCTGCACCTCACACCCCGACAGTCGATCGACGGCTCGAAGGATCTCATCGGCCACTTCATGCGTCAGGGCGATTTCAAAGAGGGCATCGCCGCGTACAACGAGGGGCGAGCGCCGCGGTTCGGCGACCCCGCAATCGGCGAAAAGGTCTAGGCCCTCCGGGCCCGTGCGCCTTTCTGGTTGTTCCCGCTACCAGAAAGGCGCACGAGTGGCGGAGCCGCGACCACAACATGCTACGAATTATTTGCGCATCGCAACCGTACTGTTGACCATTTCACTTTCCGGGCCTACTGTGACTCACGCAACCAGCGGAGTCCGGTTCGACAGTCCCGAAAGGATCAGCGCCGTGAAAAGTGATACCTCCCTAGGCACGACTGAACGATTGGCCGTAGCTTCACCGGCGATCTCGCGGTATCGGTGGGTCGTCCTCGGTCTGTGCTGGCTGGCCCTGGTCCTGACGTCCGTCGACCGTTCGACGTGGGGGCCGGCCTCGGTGTTCGTCGGCGAGGACCTCGGAGTGCCGCTGGCCAGCCTTGGATCTTTCGCAACGGCGTACTACATCGGGTACGTCCTGTCGAACGCCGGCAACGGCTTCCTGAGCGACCGGCTGGGTGGGCGCACGATCGTCACAACGTCTCTGGTCGGCGCCGGAATCTTCATGATGATCTTCGGGTCGACCACCTCGGCAACCGTCGGCATCGCGGTACAGGCGGTTGTCGGACTGTTCGCCGGCGCCGACTACGCGGCGGGCGTCAAACTCATCACCAGCTGGTTCCGCCCCGACGAGCTCGGGAAGGCAATGGGCATCTTCCTGTCCGCGACGTCGATCGGCGTCGTGGTAGCGAACTCGACCGTCCCCATGCTGATCGAACACTTCGCCTGGACAACCTCCTACCACCTCTTCGGCGCCCTCTCCGTCGTTGCCGGTGCGGTGTGCTGGTTCCTGCTCCGATCCGGCCCCGTGGCCGTACGGGCCGCCGCAACCGATTCCGGGTCCACCCGCGCGGTGATCATGACGATCCTGCGCAACCGCAATCTCATGCTCGTCGCAGTCGCCGGTTTCGGCGGATGCTGGGGAACCTACGGATTCATCACCTGGTCGAACACTCTGATGATCAAGGGCCACTCGGTGACTCCCTCGACCGCGGGTTTCATCGTGGCACTCTTCGCCGCGCTCGGTGTTTTCGGCAAACCGCTCATCGGGATCATCTCCGACCGCTTCAACGGTGCCCGGCGGGTTCCCGCCATGATCGTCCTCGGTTGCTTCGCCATCACACTGCTCGTCTTCGGAATGCTCAGCACACCAATCGGATTCCTGATCGCCGCTCCCTTCCTCGGGCTGTCCGCGTACTGCTACCTGCCCTTGCTCGTGGCACTGATCCCGCGACTCGTCTCCAGTCACGTCGTCGGCTCGTCAGCGGGCGTCACCAACGCATTCTGGAACATCGGCAGCGTCCTCGTTCCCATCACGGTCGGCGCCGTATTCGCAGCATCCGGAAAGTCATTTCTGGCGGCGTTCGCGACACTCGCGGCCGGGCCTGTCGTGGCACTGATCGCGTTGTACTTCGTCGACGAACGACCGAGCTCGGTGTCCGTCGTCGTCGATAACAAGAACTGACTGCACCCGTGCAGCAAGAAGGGGACGAGGCCACAATGCCCTACGTCGTGACCGTGAAGTGGACCGCCAAGCCCGGTGAGGCCTCTGCTGTCGCCGCGGCGATCGGCAAACTGATCCCGCCGACCCGGGCCGAAGAGGGGGTCATCCTGTATCAAGCGCACCGCGACCCTCACGACGACCACACGTTCTTCTTCTACGAGCAGTACGTCGACGAGGACGCGTTCCGCCGCCACGTCGAGTCCGAGCACGCGAAGACTTTCGGCGTGAACGACGCTCTTCCGCGCTTGGCGGACCGCGAGTTCACGACCTATCGAACGTGGGAGGACGGGTAGGTCGAGCCGCTATGTCGTGGTCCGGCAAGTCCGGGATGCGTGAGAAGGTGAGAGCATGACCGAAGCCGACGTCCAGTATTCGCAATCGAATGCGGCAGACCCCGCGGGTGCTGGCGCGTTCGGCATCGGATCGGCCAGTGCGAGGTCCGCTCTCCTCACCATTCTCGGTGAGTTCGTCCGCCCCCGTGGGCAGGCGGTGTGGACCTCGACGTTACTGCGGGCGCTTGCGGAAATCGGCGTGGAACAGAAGGCCGCGCGTCAGGCGATCTCCCGGATGGCGCAGGAGGGTCTGCTCGTGTCCGAGCGTTCGGGCCGGCGGGTGCGATGGTCCCTGACCGAGGCGGGCACCACGTTGCTTCGCGACGGCGCCGACAGAATCTACGGGTTTCTCCGTGCAGACCGCGAATGGGACGAGCGCTGGCTGGTCGTCACGGTAGCCGTTCCGGAGGCTCAGCGCAGTTTGCGGCATCGCCTTCGGACGCAGCTCACGTGGCTCGGAATGGGATCGCCGTCGCCGGGTCTCTGGGTAATTCCCGATGCGGGCAAGGAAGCCGCCGTCCTGGCGGTCCTCGACGAACTGGATTTGCGGGCCAAGGCGTTTGCCTGGGTCGGCACGTGGGTTCCGGTCGATGATGTCCGGACCCTCATATCTGCGGCGTGGGATCTCGACGAGCTGGCGGACAAGTACCGTCACTTCACCGCTTGGACCACGGGGATGGCACCGCTGACGTCGGCCGAGACCTTCGTCGCTCAGGTGGAGCTCGTGCACGAGTGGCGTCGCTTCCCGTTTCTGGACCCGGACCTGCCTGCGTCGCTCCTGCCCTCCGATTGGCCTGCGGTGCGCGCGGTGGACGCGTTCGACGCGAGCCACGAGCGCTGGCACGACACCGCGCAGGCCCAGTGGGACGTGTGGGCCGGGCAGGAGGGCGGCTGATTCGCGCGCTCCCCGAGAGTAAGGCTCGGTACTCAGGAAAAGTCTACAGAAGATTTGACTATCGCTAGAAATGTGTTGACTATGAGGGGTGCCCTGGAGAGCGCGTCGTGTGGCGGGTCGAACTTGTCGAGTCTCAGCACCTGAAAGGAGCCGGAAGTGGCACCGTTGTCCGTGAGTGCGCCTGATTTCGAAATCGGTCGACACCGCGCTCGCCACCCGGCCGAGGTACTCACCGGTTGCCGTGTGACGGCCCGCGGCGACGACTGGGCCACGGCCGCGATGATCCTTCCCCGCTTCGCTACGGGACCGGAGGTTCCGCTCGGCTGGTTGGGTGTGGCGGCCGACTCCGCGGCAGCCCAGTCGCTCGGCGGCCTGTTCGCGCAGGGGCTCGACGTGCGCACGGTCGACCTGCGCCTCGACGCCGTCGGCCCGGTGCCCTCGCCCGGAACCGTGGTGACGGCGCGAGGCGATCTGATCTCGTCGAATCACCGAACTGGGTTGAGCCGTATCCGGATTCACGGGCCCGACGTCGCCGACGTCGCCGTGGGAACCGCACGCTTCCTCGTCGTCCCCGGATCGCCACCCTCGCCACTCTCGCCGCCCTCGACCCCGACGTCGACGGTCTCGGAATCCGCTACGGGTGGTGTCCCGCTGCTCCCGTCGCTGGACGAGATCTTCGGCATCACGGACACGGCCCGGAACGGAAATTCCTCGGTGCTGACCGCCGAACTCGACCCGGCGCTGTGCAACAGGCACGGGGTCGTGCACGGCGGACTGCACGTCAGCCTGATCGACCACGCGATGCGCGCGCTGGTCGGTCATTCCGGAACGCACGAAGACCAGGGGGCTCCGGAGCTACTCGACCTCACGCTGGCATACCAGCGTCCCCTTGCGCCGGAAGTCGACGGCACGGTTCTGCTGTGTGCCACGGTCGAACGCCGGGGCCGACGGATCACCACAGTGAACGCCACACTGCAGACCTCGACGGGCCGGGTCCTGACCTCGGCGCAAGGCACCTTCCTGTCCACTACGGAGGATCGCCCATGACTCACGACACCGATACGCAGTTCCCGCCACGATCGGCGACGATGTCCGCTCTGGTGGAATGGTCCGACACCGATGCGGCGGGGCATCACCACAATTCATCGATCCTGCGGTGGGTGGAAGCGTGCGAGGTGCGGTTGTACCGCCAGTTGGGCCTGCTGGAGCATTTTCCGAGCATGCCCAGAGTCCAGCAAGTGGTGAACTACACGTCGAAGCTCTGGTTCGGCCAGGAGGTCACCACCACGGTCCGCATACAGGCGGTCGGGCGAACCTCGATCACCTTCGAATTCGACGTCTACGGAGAAGAATTCGACGGCGCGACCCGAGTCCGGGCAGCGCACGGGGCGTTCACCTCCGTGCACGTTCTCCCCGCCGACACCCGTGCGACGCCCTGGCCGGACGACATTCTGAAGCTGGTGGACCCACATCGGGTCGCGCCCGTCGCCGTATGACCAACACCGGTCGAAGCCGAAGGGGCACGCACTAGACTGCACGTGTATCGGTCGGAGAGGTGTTGCGATCATGCCGGACAGCGGTGGAGACTCGGTGATCGGACGTGTGGTGCGTTTGCTCAGTGCATTCGACCGCAAATCGCGCTCACTACCGCTCACAACGCTCGCGAATCGGGCCGACCTTCCCCTCACGACAACGCACCGGTTGGTGAACGAGCTGGTCAAACACGGTCTACTCGAACGCGCTCCCAACAAGGAGATCAGCATCGGGTTGCGGCTGTGGGAAATTTCCGCGCGCGGCTCGCACACGATGACGTTGCGTGAGGCGGCGCTGCCGTTCATGGAGGACCTCCAGACGATCCTGCGCCAGCACGTCAGTCTGGCGGTCTTGGACGCCGGATCGGTGTTGTTTCTCGAACGCCTGGCGAGTCCGGACTCGACACTCGATGCCGGCCGGATGGCCGAGCGGTATCCCTTGCACGGATGTTCGACCGGGCTTGTGCTGCTGGCATTTTCGTCACCGGAGTACCAGGCCAAGGTTCTGTCCGGGCCATTGGACAAGCTCACCGACCGCACCGTCACCGACCCGGTCCTGCTCCGTCGGATCCTGGCCGAGGTGCGCCAGCAACGCTTCTTCTACGCGGCAGGGTTCGGAATCGAGCGGTGGTCCGGAATTGCAGTGCCCATCATGGGCGAGCACGGCGCGGTGATCGCAGCGCTGACCGTAATCTACCCACGGGGTGAGGAGAACGTGTTGACGGCAGTCCCCGCCATGCAGACTGTCGCCACCAGTATCGCGCGCGCCGTCGCGGGCACCCCGGTTGCACGCGACGGTAACCGCAGCTCATAACGCATTTTTGTACAAATTCTTCCGCCTACCGGAAGTGCTATTTGTGGCCTGCTTCACTCCTGGGAGCCTTGATGCAGCAGAGCACAGAAGCCGGAGCGAGAACAGGATCCTCTCTCCCGACGGCCACCTCGGTCGAGTGCTCACACACAGACCGGACGACGGGCGCTCTCTTCGATCGGTGCCCCCGTGTCCAACACCAGCTTCCACGAAAGGACGCCGATGTCTACCGTCACCGAGTCCACCGCGATCTCGCCCCCCTACTCTCACGAGTTGGAGTGGCCGACAGACCTTCCCGCGTTCAAGGTGATCGACGAGGACGGCAGTCAAGGTGTGCCGTATGCGCACTACGCGTGGATGCGGGAGCATGCGCCGGTGCTCCGCGCGCAGACACCCGGCGAGGACGTCTGGTTCGTCAGCCGGTACCAGGACGTGCGCAAAGCTCTGCGCGCACCCAAGGTCTTCTCCTCCCAGGTGACCGAACCGGTGCCGCTGACGTTCCTGACCCTGTTCGATGCGCCCAACCACACCCGCCTCCGGCAGGTGGTCGCACGCGCCTTCACCCCCAAATCGGTGGCGATGGTCGAAGACCGCGTCCGCGAGAATGCCGCCCGGTACCTCGACGAGATGATCGCGGCCGGCGGCGGCGAGGTGGCGACGGCGTACTCGATGCCGCTGAGCATGTCGACCATCAGTGCCATCCTCGACGTTCCGGCTGCGGACATCGACAAGATGAAGTTCTGGTCGGACGAGATGTTCACGTACTTCGCGCGCGTCGCGCGGAATGCGCCGGGATCGGGCGAGGACGAGAAGAACACCATGGAGTTCTTCGACTATCTCCAAGAGAACCTCGAGCGTCTCTACCGCGAGAACAGCGAGGCTGTCGGCGGACACATCGCGCGGATGTGGAAGGAAGGACTGCTCTCCGACAAGGAGGCCCGCGAACTGTGCGGGTTCATGTTCGTCGCAGGCCACGACACCACCACGCTGTTGATGACGATGGCATTCCAGGAATTCGCACACCATCCGGATCTCCTGGGGCGGATCCGGACCAACCCGGACGAGGCCGAGAAATTCGTCGAGGAACTTGCCCGTTTCCGCGGTTCGGTTCACCGCACCGTGCGACGCACCAAGGACGACGTCGAGATCGCCGGAACCGTCATTCCGAAGGGTGCGGTCGTTCGGCTACTCATCGCATCGGCCAACCGCGACGAAACGAAGTTCCCCGGCGCGCACGAGTTCGACATGGACCGGGACACCGAAGGGCACTTCGGGTTCGGATACGGCATCCACAGCTGCATCGGTTCGCCCCTCGCCCGCCTCGAGCTGCGGGTGACGACCAAACTCCTGTCCTCTCGGCTCGAGTCGATCGCGATCGATCCCGACCACGCGATCGAGTACATGCACGGCAACAATCTCACCGTCGGACCCGAGCGCATGCACGTTCTGCTGCATGCCGTGGGTGCCTGACCGGACCGCACGGAAGGCAGGACAATGTCCACACCCATCGTTGTCGTCGGCGCCGGGCACGCCGGTGTCCACACCGCGTCGCGTCTGGTCGAACTCGGATACCGTGGTGAGCTGATCCTGATCGACGAGGAAGACGGGCTCCCCTACGAGCGGCCGCCCCTCTCGAAGGACGTGCTCGCCAGCGCGGAATCGCACGAGCCCCCCGCGCTCCGGAAACAGGACTACTACGAGGACAAGGGAATCCGGCGGATCGCGGGGTCCGCGGTGACCGCTGTCGACCGATCCGCGCGGGAGGTCTGCCTGGCCGACGGCTCCACGATTCCCTACCACCGTCTCATCCTGGCCACCGGGTCGCGGGCACGGACACTCGACGTTCCCGGCGCAGCGCTGCCCGGCGTGCAGGTTTTGAAGACCCGCGCAGACGGCCACAACCTGAAGGCGATGCTGCGCCCCGGCGTGCGGTTCGTGATCGTCGGTGCCGGGTACATCGGGATGGAGGTCGCAGCCGCGGCGGTCAAATCCGGCTGCAGCGCAACCGTACTCGAATACCAGGACCGATCGATGAGTCGTGTCACGTCGGAAGATGTGAGTCGCTACTTCGAGAACCTCCATGTTGGGGAGGGAGTGCGGTTCGCCTTCGGTAGCTCCCTCGAAAGGATCGAGGGGTCGGACCGAGTCGAAGGCATCGTCACCAGCGACGGAGAGACGATCCCCGCAGACGTCGTCGTGGTGGGAGTCGGTGTGCTACCCAACCAGGACCTCGCCGAGGCGGCCGGACTCGACTGTTCCGACGGAATCGTCGTCGACGAGCACGCCCGCACCTCCGACCCCGAGATCTACGCCGTCGGCGACGTCACCCGTTTCACCTGCCCCCGCGAAGGTGTCAGCATGCGCCTCGAATGCGTTCAGAATGCAATGGCACAGGCAGACAGCGCAGCTCGCCACATACTGGGTCTCGACGCCGCGGTCGCGGAAGTGCCGTGGTTCTGGACCGTTCAGCACGGTGTCCGACTGCAAACCGCCGGGGTGCGCTCGCCGGAAGACCAGGTAGTTCGGCGCGGCGATCCTGCGGACGGCAAGTTCGCGGTTCTCTACCTCCGCGACGGTCGCCTGGCCGCACTGGACACGATCAATGCGCTCGGCGACTTCGCCGCGGGAAAGAAGCTCATCGCCGCCGGTGCCCGGCTCGATCCCGTACTCGCGGCAGACCGAGCGGTGAAGCTGGCGACCACCCGAACCGACGCTCTCGCTACATCACGTTAGGAAATCACCACATGTCCAACAACATCACCGTCATCGACCGTGCGGGATCGCCCAGCCAGGTGGAGTGGGAACCCGAACAGACCCTCATGGAAGCTCTGCGGGACAATGATTTTCCACTCCTGGCTTCGTGCGGCGGAACCGCGTCCTGCGCCACCTGCCACGTGTACCTGGAACCGCAGGTCGTCTCGGGACTCGGCGAGCGCTCCGAAGACGAGATCGAACTCCTCGAGGAAGCCGAAGGGTTCGACGCGGATACGTCACGTCTGTCCTGCCAAATCGCGCACGCTCAGTCGCTCGACGGAATCACCGTGACGCTTGCGCCGGAGGAATGACCGGATCGGGAAAGGCCGACCGGCCGATCCGTGTCGAACGAACAACCGTGACAGACGAACAACCGGGCCAAACGAACAACTTTGAGGAGATGACGATGAGATTGCAAGGCAAACGCGTGGTGGTGACCGCGGCCGCGTCGGGAATGGGCCAGGCCGGGTGCGAACTGTTCGCGCAGGAAGGCGCTCGGATCGCGGCAGTCGACCGGGACGAAGCCCGGTTGAAGGAGGTGGTCGACGGAATCAACACGGCGGGCGGCAACGCGCAGGGATTCGTCGCCGACCTGTCCGACGCCGACATCGCCGGGACCGTCGCCGACGACGCGATCGCATGGCTCGGCGGAATCGACGTGCTGTGGAGCCACGCGGGAATGCCCGCCCCCGGCGACGTCGAAACCCTCGACCTCGACGAATTCCGAACCGCCACAGACGTGAACCTCACGCAGTCGACGGTGATCGCGGCACGCGCGATCACGCACATGCGACAGCAGGGGAGCGGCTCGATCATCTTCACTGCATCGACCTCCGGACTCGTCGGGTCCGCACTGAGCCCGGTCTACTCCGCACTGAAGGCGAGCGTCATCGGTCTGGCCAAGGGATTGGCCGTGCGCTACGCGACCGACGGTGTCCGTGTGAACGCACTGTGCCCGGGACCGGTGGCTACCCCAATGCTGTACAACGACTTCATGAAGGTCGATGCACGGTTCTCCCAGGAAGAGAACGAGAAGCGTGTCGTCGCCGGTGTCCCACTCGGCCGTGCCGGTCAGCCCCGTGAGATCGCGGACGCCGCGTTGTGGCTCGCCTCGGACGAGTCGTCCTTCGTCACGGGGATCGCGCTGCCCGTCGACGGCGGCCTGACCGCACGATAGTCCGGCTGCGCCGTTCACTCCCTTCATTTCCCACTCCGATCGGACGATGTATGAGCACACTCGACGTTTCCGCGCACACGAGCGCTCCGGACAAGATCACCAAGGTCACCCGGGCCGGCGCGATCGGCAACTTCATCGAGTTCTACGACTTCACCCTGTACGGGTTCTTCGCAGTCACCATCGCCACACTGTTCTTCCCACAGTTCGACAGCGTGGCGGCTCTGCTCTCGACGTTTGCCCTGTTCGGCGTCGCGTTCGTGATTCGTCCGATCGGGGCGGTGGTCTTCGGGCACGTCGGTGACCGCTGGGGACGCAAGCGCGCGTTGATGATCGCGGTTCTTCTGATGAGCGCCGCCACCGCGGCTATCGGCGTGCTGCCGACCTATGCGGCGGTCGGCGTGGCAGCACCGACACTCTTGCTCGTGTGCCGACTGTTGCAGGGCTTCTCCGCGGGCGGGGAGCAGAGCGGAGCGTTCGTCCTCGTGGTCGAGCAGTCCGCGATCGGCGAACGCGGCAGAAACGCCTCCAAACTCGTCGTGTCGATCGTTGCGGGGGTGTGCTGCGCCGCCCTGGTCGTCCTGGTCGTCTCGGCCCTGACGACCGACCAGCAGATGGCCCAGTGGGGCTGGCGTCTGCCGTTCCTCCTGTCGGCCCCGCTCGGCGTCCTCGGCTTCTACCTCCGCATGAGCATCGAGGATTCCCACGACTTCACCGCCGCCCGAGCGAACTCCGAGCCGGGAACGCCCGCGCCACTCGCGCAGGCCTTCCGCACGGTTCGCCGCCAGATGTGCACCCTCCTCGGCTGGGTCGCCATGCAATCCGTCGCCGGTTACATCCTGGTCGGATTCATGATGTCCTACCTCGTGAAGTTTCAGAACTACTTGATGTCGACGGCCCTGACGATCGTGGTCGTCGGTCACCTCGTGGGGATCGGGCTGATTGTCGGCATCGGTCGGTGGGCGGACCGAATCCAGCGCAAGACACTGGCGGTGTCGCTCGCCGCGGCCCTGGCGATCGCGGTGGTGCCGGCCTTCATTCTCCTGCGGCACGGCGTCGTCGCCGCGACGATCGGAATCTCCCTGTACGCCACCACCGCGTACTCCCTGCTGATCGTGTCGGCACTGGCAGTCGTCGAACTCTTTCCCGTCGAGGTGCGGTACTCGGCCAGCGCACTCCCGTTCCAGATCAGCTACGCCGTGTTCGGCGGTGCCGCACCATTCGTCTCCACCTGGCTGGTCGCGGAGGTCTCCACCATCGCACCCGCATACGCACTCGTGCTCTTCGGGATTCTCGGAATCGTCGTCGCGGCGATCGCGATTCCGAACCTGCCCCGGCCGACCGACGGCACCGACGGAACTGTGGCCGACTGCGAACCCGGCGCGGGCACAACCATTCACGCCAACTAGAGGAACCATTGATGAACGACTTCGCACTGCTGATCGACGGCGTTCTCGTGCCGGGCTCCACGGAGCTTCCGGTCATCGACCCGGCCACCGAGCAGACCTTCAGCACGGTCCCTGCCGCCTCGCCCGAGCAGCTGGACCGGGCCGTTGCCGCGGCCGGAGCCGCACACCCGAGCTGGGCAGCTACCCCGGTCGACGAGCGGCGGCGGATCGTGTCGCAGATCGCCGACACCATCGCGCAGCACCGTCAGGAACTCGCCGGCATCCTCGTCCGCGAACAGGGAAAACCTCTCGCCGCCGCGTTCGGGGAGGTCGACACAGCGGTCGAGTACATCCGCTACTTCGCCGGCCTCGCCCTCGAACCGGAAGTGATCGACGACAGCGAGCTGCGCCGGGTCGAGATCCACCGCGTTCCGGTGGGCGTGATCGGCATCATCGTGCCGTGGAATTTCCCCCTGCTCCTCCTGGCGTTCAAGCTCCCCGCCGCGCTGCTGGCCGGCAACACGATGGTCGTGAAACCCGCCCCGACGACCCCCGCGGCCACCCTCCACCTCGGTAGGCTCATCGCAGACATCGTCCCCGCAGGTGTGGTGAACATCGTCTCGGGTGTCCCCGAGCTCGGCCCGCACCTCTCGGCGCATCCGGGACTGCAGAAGGTCAGCCTGACCGGTTCGACGGAAACGGGCAAGAAGGTGATGGCTGCGGCGGCGGAGTGCCTGACCCGGGTGACCCTCGAGCTCGGCGGCAACGACCCGGCGATCGTCCTGCCGGATGCCGACGTCGACGAGGTCGCCGAGAAGGTCTTCAACGCCGCCTTCGGCAACAGTGGGCAGATCTGTCGCGCGATCAAGCGAATCTACGTGCACGCGGATCTCTACGACCGATTCTGCGACGCACTTGCTGCCCGTGCGGCGAACGCGGTCGTCGGCAACGGCATGGAACCGGGAACACAGTTCGGACCGGTCCAGAACCAGGCCCAGTTCGACCGCATCAAGGAAATCCTCGCGGACGCGGAGTCCGCCGGAAAGGTCATGCCCGGCGGAGGAGTCGTCGACGGTCCCGGCTATTTCGTGCGACCGACGATCGTCCGGGATATCGACGAGTCGTCACGCCTGGTCGTCGAGGAACAATTCGGCCCCGTGGTCCCGGTGATGCCCTACACCGACATCGACGACGTCGTGGCCCGCGCCAACGACAGCGAGTTCGGCTTGGCCGCGTCGGTCTGGTCGACGGACATCGACGCCGCCACCGCGATCGCTCACAAAATCTCGGCGGGAACCGTGTGGGTGAACAAGCACAGCGATCGGACGCCGGACGTACCCATCGCCGGCGCCAAGCAGTCCGGCATCGGTACCGAACTCGGTGTCCTCGGGTTGCTCGAGTACACCCAGATCAAGGTGATCAACGTAGCGCGCCGGTAGTGATTCGGCGCTTTCAATGACTCAACCGATTAAATCGGAGGTAGCCCTGCCGAGCACATTCGACGTCGCGACGCCGCCGTGGCCGAGCTCGCTCACACCAGGGCCCCGAATCGACCACTTCCACCCACGAGAGGGAATTACCATGGACCTGAAGGTCACCCGCTACGAAATCCGCGACAACGGCGTCGCCACGGTGTGGCTCGACCGCCCCGGCCGCGGCAACTCCTGGACCTCCCGCATGAATGCGGAACTGCGCTGGACGATGGCCACCCTCGACGCCGATCCCACCGTTCGGGTCGTGGTCCTCACCGGCGGCGGCGACCAGTTCTGCGTCGGCGCCGACACCAAGGCACTCGACTTCTACACCGAGACCGACGAAAAGTATTCCGACACCGTCAACAAGCCCGACTTCGCCCGCCCCGGCCACGGGGTCAACCCCGAGTTCGACCACGACCTGGTGTGGATGTGGGGCCTGCGCGTCCCGCTGATCGCCGCCATCAACGGACCGTGCGCCGGTATCGCGGTCGCCCTGGCCGGGTACTGCGACCTCCGCTACGCGGTGGAGGGCGCCAAGTTCACCACCGCGACCCCACGCCTGGGACTGCCCGCCGAGTACGGCCTGGCCTGGCTGCTGCCCCGCATCGTCGGATTGGCGAACGCCGCCGACATCCTCATCACCGGACGCATCCTGCGCTCCGAAGAACTCCTGCGGATGGGTTTCCTCAACGGCGTGCACCCGCGGGACGAGCACTTCCTGGGCACGGTCTACGAGGTCGCCGACTACATCGCCATCCAGGTGTCCCCCGCCTCCGCGACCGGCGCCAAACGCCAGATCTACGCCGAGCTCCTCCACTCGAACGTCGGTACCGCCGTGGAAGATTCGAAAGATCTCATCGAGCAGTTCATGCAGCAGCCCGATTTCAAGGAAGGCGTCGCCGCCATGGCCGAACGCCGTGCCCCGCAGTTCGCGGCACCCGCCCCCGACACGCTGCCCGCACCTCCCGCCTGAGCCTCCCGCCCCCTGCGCAACCGCACGAAACGGACCACACCTGATGAACACACCCTCGACCACAGTGGACGACCACACCGACCCCGCCGCCGACGGCTTCCGGTGGAGCCGGGAGACCACCGACGACATCGTGCACGGCCGCCCGTGCCGGGTCTACCGCCACCGGCGCACCGCCGTCGCGCAACTGTTGCTCGACGCCCGCCACTGGGGCGACCGGACCCACGTCGTGCAGGGTGAGCGCCGGCTGAGCTTCACCGAACACGAGCGCGCGGTGGCCCGGATCGCCGAACACTTCCGGACCCTCGGCGTCGGCGCGGGCGATCACGTCGCCCTGTTCGCCCGCAACCACGCCGAATGCACGATGGCGTTCTGGGCCGCGCACTGCCTCGGCGCCGTGGTGGACCTGTGCAACGCCTGGTGGAGCGCGGCGGAACTGCACGGGGCCCTCGACACCGTCCGCCCGGTGGTGATCGTCCACGACGAGGACACCGCGGACCGTGTTCCCGCCGGCATCACCGGAGTCGGCGTCGCCGAGCTCGGTGAGTTGCTGCACGGCGACACTGCACCTGACCTGCCGCTGCCCGACGTCGCCGAGGACGACCCCGCGCTGGTGCTGTTCACCTCCGGCAGCACCGGGGCGGCCAAGGGTGTGCTGCTGTCCCAGCGCTCGGTCGTCGGCAACATCCACAACCTGCTGCTGGCCACCCACCGCCTGCCCGGCGAACTCGACCGCCACGGCGCCGGCAGCGTCAACCTGGTGACCGTGCCACTGTTCCACCTCGCCGGCGTGCAGGTGATGACCGCCGCGCTGGTCACCGGGGCACGCATGGTGTACCAGGACGGCCGGTTCGATCCCGCGGAAGTCCTGCGCCTCATCGAACGCGAGCAGGTCACGACCTGGGGTGCCGTGCCCGCCATGGTCACCCGCGTCATGGAACACGACAACTTCGCCGCCGCGGACACCTCCAGTGTCCGGTCGATCCCCCTCGGCGGGTCCGCGTCCACCCCCGCCTTCCGGCGCACCGTTCAGGAACGGTTCCCCCACCTCAAGGGCGGCGGGGCCGGGTCGATGTACGGGCTGACCGAGGCCGGTGGCCTCCTCGCGATGGGCACCTCCCGCGAGATCTCCGAACGCCCGGGCTGCGTCGGGAAGCTGCTCCCGCCGATCGAGGTGACGATCGCCAGCCCCGACGCCGACGGCAACGGCGAAATCCTGGTCCACTGCCCCGGCCTGATGAGCGGGTACGTCGACCCCGAACTGGACTCCCTCGTCGACCCGGACGGGTGGCTGCACACCGGCGACCTCGGCCGCCTCGACGCCGACAACTACCTCTACCTGAGCGGCCGGTCGAAAGACATCATCATCCGGGGCGGGGAAAACATCTCCTGCGCCCACGTGGCCGCGGCCCTGACCACCCACCCCGCGGTCGCCGAGGCGATCGTGGTGGCACTGCCGCACGAGGAACTCGGCGAACAGGTCGCCGCCGCCGTGACCATCCGCCGCGGCATCCCGGTCAGCACCGGCGACCTCCGCGCACACGCAGCGAAAACGCTCGGCCGCTTCCAAATTCCCACCCGCTGGTGGCTGCGCAACGACATGCTTCCCACCAGCGCGTCCGGGAAGGTGATCCGCCGCAACGTCGAAGCGATGTGGCTCGAACGCGGTGCCACCGACCTCATCGAGATCGACAACTGACAACCCACCCAATAGATCGGCGCTCCCCATGACGACCCCTCCCCCAACCGCCGGGTCGACCGGTCCCCTCGCCGGCCTCCGAGTTCTCGAGCTCGGGGGTATGGGACCGGCGCCGTTCGCGGCAATGACTCTCGCCGATCTCGGCGCCGACGTCGTACGCATCGAGCGACCGGCAGCGCGCGATCGCCCGCCGCGGGACGGGTCCCAGATCCTCCACCGCGGGAAACGGTCGATCTGCCTGGATGTGAAGGACGACGCCGATCGTGCGACCGTGAAGGAACTCGCGGGCCGTGTCGATGTGGTGATCGAATCCTCGCGTCCCGGTGCCGCCGAGCGGCTCGGCATCGGCCCCGACGATCTGCACGCCGTCAATCCGCGGCTCGTCTATGCCCGGATGACCGGCTGGGGCCAGGAGGGCCCGAAGGCAGCGACCGCCGGCCACGATGTCG
The DNA here is from genome assembly GCF_002165735.1 of Rhodococcus sp. NCIMB 12038. NCBI lineage: Bacteria > Bacillati > Actinomycetota > Actinomycetes > Mycobacteriales > Nocardiaceae > Rhodococcus > Rhodococcus sp. NCIMB 12038. The sequence continues at coordinate 82,395 of NZ_NHML01000023.1, read as the reverse complement.
GATACCTCGCGGGGACCGGGCTCCTCCACGCCATCGGCGGTGAGGAACGCCCTCAGATCCCGCTCGCTCTCGTCGGCGACTTCGGCGGTGGTGCACTGTATCTCGTGATCGGCATTCTCGCGGCCGTGCACGAGGCCAGACGCAGCGGCCGGGGACAGGTCGTCGACGGCGCGATCGTCGACGGCGCCGCGCATATGGGCACACTGCTGTACGGGATGCTCGACGCCGGCCGGTGGACGGACCGGCGGCAGTCCAACCTGATGGACGGCGGTACCCCGTTCTATTCGGTCTACGAGACCGCCGACGGCAAGCACATGACTGTCGGTGCGATCGAACCGAAGTTCTACGACGCCTTCGTCGAAATTCTCGCGCCGGATGAGGAACTGCCTTCTCGGCGCGACAGGTCGGCGTGGCCCGAACTCCGCGACCGCATCGCGGCACGGTTCCGGACTCGTACCCGAGACGAATGGACAACCCTGTTCCAGGGCACCGACGCCTGCGTCGAGCCCGTTCTGTCTCTCACCGAATCCCTCGACGACGATCACCTCCGCGAGCGCGGAACCTATGTCGACGTCGCCGGGATCCGCCAGCCCGCTCCCGCGCCGCGGTTTTCGCGAACGCCCGCGGCCGCCGTCCCACCACCGTGCACTCCCGGCGACCACGATTCCCGCAGCGTGCTCGCGTCGTGGGACGTGCGGTAGCCACGCCGAAACGAGCTCGTCCGGCCAGGACATCAGTCACGGGACAATCTCGAAACCCCATCGCTGCTTTCTGCTCCAGTTGTACCTGAATTGAATCAATGGCCCTACCACTGAGGGACCGGAACTTCTCGCGATGCTCCGCAGCGCACCCGCTCCCCACGGATCGAAGGACTTCACATGCCGCACGATGACAACCTCCAGATGCCCGGTGATCGCCTTCCCCTGTCGGGCGTTCGTGTCGTCGACCTTTCGCAGGTCGGCGCAGGCCCGTATGCAGCGTCTCTGCTCGGTGACCTGGGCGCCGATGTGATCAAGATCGAGCCCCCGACGGGGGAGAGCTTCCGATACATCGACAATCTGTTCGGCGTCGGCGACAGCGCCTACTTCTACGGAGTCAACCGCAGCAAACGGTCACTGACACTCGACCTGCACGAGTCCGAGGGGATGGATGTGCTGCGGCGTCTGGTCGCCGACGCAGACGTCATGATCGTCGGATTCCGGCCGGATGCCGTCACCCGCCTCGGGATCGATTACGAGTCGATGGGCAAGCTCAACGACCAGCTGGTGTATTGCCAGCTGACCGCGTTCGGCGAGGACGGGCCTCGTGCCCACCAACCCGGCATGGACCTGTTGGGACAGGCCATCGGCGGGATCATGGGCCTGACCGGTGAGACCGACGGCCCCCCGATCAAGGCCGGTGTCCCGATGGCCGACTTCGTCGGCTCCTTCCTGCTCGGATTCTCGATCGTCTCCGCGCTGCGTGCCCGCGATCTCAACGGTCACGGCCAGAAGGTCAGCGTGAATCTGCTGGACGGCCAGATCGCGATGCTCGCCAACATCCTGACGCACTACGACCGCACGAAGGTCCCTGTGCGACCGCAGGGGGGAGGTCATCCGCAGATCGCTCCGTACCAGCCCTACCAGGGCGGCGACGGCAAGGATTTCATCGTCGCGTGCCTCAACGACCGGTTCTGGCTGCGCTTGACCAAGGTCATCGACCGCCCCGAACTGGCCGACGACCCGCGCTTCGTCACCAATGCAGACCGCGTCGCGAACCGTGGGGCGCTCAACGACATTCTCATCCCGATCTTCGCGGAGCACACCGCCGCGAGCTGGCTCGAACGCCTCGACCAGGTCGCGGTGCCGTGCGGACCCGTTCACCGGCTCGAGGACGTCTTCACCGAACCGCAGGTGGTGCACAACCATTCCATCACCGAACTCGAGCACCCCGTCCACGGCCGGTACCCGGTCCCCAACACACCGTTCCGGCTCCACGGAACGCCCGCCCAGCCCCGGGGCTACGCACCGCTTCTCGGTGAGCACTCGGTCGAGATCCTGGGGGAGGCCGGCTTCACCCACGACGAAATCCGCGCACTGCTCGACAAGAGCGTGGTCACGACATCCACCGTCACCGAGCCGGCATAGACGGTGCTCCGATGACCACCACGACTGCGGACTACACCTGGCCCAGCGAACTCGCCGAACTGCGCGACGTCGTCGCGGCATTCCGTGAGCGCCACGCCGGCGAGGCGGCGGTGCGCACGCTCGCCGAGACGAATACACCACTCGATTCGCGAACCTGGCAGATCATGGCCGAACAACTCGGATTGGCCGGACTGACCGTCCCCGAGGAACTGGGCGGCGCCGGGGCGGGCTACGAATTCCTCGCGGTCGCGATGGAGGAACTCGGCAAGTCGCTCCTGCCGTCGCCGCTCCTGGCCACGACGGCACTCGCGATCGGCACGCTGATGCAGGCGGGCGACGCGTCAGCGCGTGAGCGTCTGGTTCCGGCCCTCGCGGCGGGGCAGATCACCGGCACGCTCGGTTACACCGGCGCCGACGGTCATTGGGACCCCGCGCGGAAACCACAGGTGCGGGCGACACGGAACGGGGACGGTTGGCGGCTGGACGGCACCGTTCACCACGTCCTCGACGGTGCCTCGGCCGATCTCGTTCTCGTGGTCGCCGACACCGACGAGGGTCCGTCGGTGTTCGCCGCCGAAGGTCCGCTACCCGGCCTCGTCCGCTCGCCGATGGCGACTCTCGACGGCACCCGGAGCCAGGCCCGGCCCGACTTCCACGACGTTCCGGCGGCCGCGGTCGGAGTGCTCGGTGCCGCGGCGCCGACGGTCGAGGCCGTCCTCACCCGTGCGGCCGTGCTGCTGGCGGCCGAACAGGTCGGGGGAGCGCAGTACTGCCTCGACACCGCGGTGGCCTATGCCGGGACCCGCACCCAGTTCGGCCGGGCAATCGGTTCGTATCAGGCGATCAAGCACAAGTGTGTCGACATGTATCTCGAAATCGAATCAGCGCGTGCGGCAGTATATTACGCTGCATCCTGCCTGACGGTTAACTCGGCCGACGCCGAGCCGGCCGCGTCGATTGCCAAGACGCTCGCGTCGGCGGCATTCGACCGCGCCTCCGCCGACAGCATCCAGATCCACGGCGGAATCGGATTCACGTGGGAACACCCGGCGCACTTGTACTTCCGGCGGGCGATCTCCACCCGCGCGCTCTTCGGAGACCCGCGCAGGCACCACGAAGTCGTCGCCGCCTCTCTACTGGACCGCACAACACGCAGCGACGCCTCGACGTCGCCTCCCGAATCCCGGAGGGTGCAATGAAGGTCGACGATGAACGTGTCGTCGTCTCGGACGACGGACTCGAGAACAGAGCCTTGTCGTTTCTGGCCGATCGCCGCCGACGCAGTCGCACGCAGGGTGCACTCGTGTGGGGCGAGGGGGATGACGGTGCGGTAGCGATCTGGGACGACCCCGATCCCGACGTCGAGCGTGCCGAACTCGACGTCGCGCGCACCTACCGCCGCACGCGCTTCGATGCCGGTTTGGGCTGGCTCGACGGACCCGTCGAGCACGGAGGCGCGGGGCTGGACGCCGCATCCCAGCGCCGTTTCGCGGCGCTCGAGGTGCAGTTCGACACTCCCTCACAGGCATTCTTCAAGCTCGACCGGGTGCTGACGCCGATCTTGCTCCGCTACGCGGATCCGGAGATCGCCCGGCAACACGTCCGAGGCCTGTTTCGCGGCGACGTCATCGGATGCGAGTTGTTCAGCGAACCCGGTGCCGGCTCCGACCTCGCGAGCCTCACGACGAAGGCCGTACAGGACGGCGACACCTGGATCGTCGACGGCCAGAAGGTCTGGACGTCGGACGCCCACTACGCCGATATCGGGCTCGCGCTGTGCCGCACCGAATCCCAGGTGCCCGGGCGCAAAGGTCTGACCGCGTTCCTGGTGGACATGCGGCAACCCGGCGTCGAAGTGCGGCCGTTGCGGCAGATCACCGGGGGCTCCTCCTTCAACGAGGTGTTCCTCACCGGTGTCCGCGTCCCCGATTCCCACCGAATCGGCGCCCGCGGACAGGGGTGGGAGGTGGCGCAGGAAACGTTGAAGATCGAACGCACCGCGATCGGTGTGGGGATGGGGCGGGGCGGTGCCGGTGTGGCCAACGGGGAGCGTCTGGTCGCGCTGGTCCGGTCCCTCGGCCTGGAGAACGACCCCATCGTCCGGCAGCGATTGGCAGAGGTAGTCACGGCGTTCCGGGCGGCGAAGCATCTCCAGCACGTCACCACCGCACGGCGCCGGGCAGGGGACAACCCGACGGCGTCTCCACTACTCGCGAAGCTGACACTGTCGAACAACCTGCGTATGGCATCGCGCTTCGTCACCGATCTGCTCGGTCCACGGCTCGCTGCCGACACCGGCGAATGGGGCACGTTCGCGTGGAACCAGTTCGTCCTCGGAGAGCCGGGCATGCACATCATGGCGGGCACCGACGAGGTAGTCCACAACATGATCGGTGAACAGGTCCTCGGGCTGCCACGAGAACCGCGACCGCAGCCGTGAGTTCCGAGACGGTCCCGGCAATGGTTCCGGCGCATCTGCCCGCGCTCTGTGTGGCCGACGTCGACGGGGCGGCGGAGCGGATCTCGACGGTCGTGCCGCCGACGCCGCTCGAATACTGCGAGCGTCTGTCGGATCTCACCGGTGCCGACGTCTACCTCAAACGTGAGGATCTCACCCGCGTCCGTTCGTACAAGCTGCGCGGTGCATACAACGTCATGGCACAGCTTTCCCCTCGCGAACGGGAGGCAGGCGTCGTCACAGCGAGTGCGGGCAACCATGCCCAGGGCGTGGCGTATGCGTGCCGGGCAATGGGGGTGGCGGGGCGGATCTACGTACCCACCCGAACTCCGAAGCAGAAGCGGGACCGTATCCATGCTCACGGCGGAGCGTTCGTCGAGCTCATTGCGGTCGGTGACACGTTCGACGCGGCGGCAGAGGCCGCGGCTGACGACGTCACTCGCACCGGGGCCACGATGGTTGCGCCGTTCGACGACACCCGTACCGCGGCGGGGCAGGGCACCATCGCCCGCGAGCTACTCGCGCAGTTGCCCTCGGTGCCGGACCTGGTCCTGGTTCCGGTGGGCGGTGGTGGTTGCCTTGCCGGAATCGGCGCCTACCTGCAGACCACGTCGCCGTGCACGTCGATCGTCGGGGTGGAACCGTCCGGCGCGGCATCGATGGCCGCCGCACTCGCCGCGGGCGGTCCGGTGACGCTGCCGGATGTGGATCCGTTCGTCGACGGGACGGCCGTCAAGCGCGTCGGTGACATCCCGTACGCGGTGGTATCCCGCCTCGACCGGATCACGATGACTCGGGTCGACGAGGGTGCCGTGTGCACGGCGATGCTCGACCTGTATCAGAACGAGGGCATCATCGCCGAGCCGGCCGCCGCGCTGTCCGTCGCGGCCCTCGCGGGACTGCCGATCGCACCGGGAACGACTGTCGTGTGCGTGATTTCGGGTGGCAACAACGATGTTTCGCGCTACAACGAGGTCATCGAGCGATCACTCGTGCACCGAGGTCTCAAGCACTACTTCCTGGTGGACTTCCCGCAACAGCCCGGCGCGCTACGCCGGTTCCTCGATCAGGTGCTCGGTCCCGACGACGACATCACCATGTTCGAGTACATAAAGCGCAACAACCGCGAGTTCGGTGCCGCACTCGTGGGGATCGAACTGCACGCGGCCGACACTCTGCCGTTGATCCTTGCGCGGCTGGACGCCTCACCACTCGAGGTGCAGCGCATTGCGCCGGGCACACCGGAGTTTCGGTACCTCATCTGACTGATGCAGTTCTTTCACCGAACCGCCGGGTGGTGTCAGCTGCAAGATTCGCAGTCCCGGCCGGTGTACCAGGCGGGTAGTAGTTCCATGATGTGTTCGACGAGTTCCTGAGGGGTGGCGTCGAAGTCGTCCTCGAGCCATTCGTCGAGGAACCCGACCACTGCGCTCGCGATCATGCTGGCCGCGAGGTGGGGTCGAAGCCCCGGCGGCCGTCGGGGGTTGTCGACGATTCCGGGTTCGATGTCGGCCGCCATCGAGCGGACCGCTCTCGTGTGCACTTTCCGGGAGAGGGGGAGCGCGAGAACGGCGACATAGAGGGAGCGGTGCTCGACGTAGTGGCCGACGAGCTGCTCATGTGATTCGCGCACCTGCGCGGGCCATTCGAGAGTGGAATCGGAGCGCACAGCTTCGTTGATCTCGGCCAGTTGCAGGTACGCCCGCTCGACGATCTGGAGGGCGAGTTCGTCGAAGCTCGCGAAATGGGAATAGAACGACGTCTTCGAGATCCCCGCTTCGCGCACGATCGCGGGGACCGAGATCGGCTCCTCATTGCGTGCGACGAGGGTCTCCACTGCCTCGAAGATCTTCGCTCGGGTCCGAGGCACGCGGGGGTCCCGCGATTCGCCGTGAGTCTTGCGCACGATCTGGATCGGCGACATATCGGCGGACTCCATCTCCATGCCATCAGAGTACGACCCGCCGGCGATGCGACCGGCGGGCCGGGCTCTCGAATGAGCACCCCACCGAATGGCTGTCTCTAGAACTTCGTGATCACCACGCGCGTGATCGACGGATCTGCGAGCGAGGCGTACCCCTCCGCGACCTCGTCCAGTGAGATCTCCTTGGAGACGAGGCCGTCGAGTTGGATCCTGCCCGACAGATACATGTCGACGTACCGGGGGACGTCACGCTGCAACACGCCCGAACCCATGTAGATCCCGGTGATCGTCTTCTGTCCCTGGAGCAGGTCGTATCCGTCGACGGTCATGGTCTGTCCGGGCGTGACGCCGACGACGTACAGTCCGCCGCCCTTTGCCAGCATCGCGATTCCCTGCTCCTGCACGGCCCCGATGCCGACGAAGTCGAACACGTAGTCGGCACCTGTTCCGGTGATCTCCTTCACCGCCGCGACGGGATCCGTCCGGGTGGAGTTGATCAAGTGCGTCGCCCCGAACTGCTTCGCCTTGTCGAGCTTGGTGTCGTTGACGTCGATCACGATGATCGGAGAGGCGCCGGCGATGACCGCGCCATTGACGGCGTGCAGGCCGACTCCTCCGGCCCCGACGATGACGACGCTCTCGCCCGCCTGGACGTCGGCAGTGTTCAGGACCGCTCCCGTGCCGGTGAGTCCGCCGCAGCCGAGCAGTGCAGCTTGGGGGAAGGGCATCTCGGGCGAGATCTTGGCGAGTTGGTTCGAGTGGACGAGCGCTTGCTGTGCGAATCCGCCGAGCCCGAACCCCTGGGTGACGTCTGCCCCGGGGCGAGTGAGCCGCGGCGCCTGCCCTGCGGCGCGGAGCGTGGCTTCGGGACGCAGGCACTGGTGGCTGCGGCCGCCCAGACAATTGGTGCAGTGACCGCAGTACTGGATGAGGGAGCCGACCACGTGGTCACCGACCGAGAAGTCGGTCACGTCGGGCCCGATCTTGGTTACCACACCGGCGACCTCGTGGCCGAAGACGGCGGGAACGGGGTAGCCAAGGTCGTAATTGGCCACACTCATGTCGCTGTGGCACAGCCCCGACGCCTTGACGTCGAGCAGGACCTCCATCCCGATCGGATCGTCGATGGTCACCTCCTCGGTGTGGAATCCACCGCCGAACTCGTTGACGACAACAGCTTTCATACCTGAAACTCCTTGTAACGCGGAAGGGCTCGCCGAAAGCGTAGGGGGCGAACGGGGGGGTGACCGTTGGGATGCGCCCACTGTACAACTTCTGAACCGCAGTTCGGAATCTTTTGAACTGAAGTCCGGAAAGTCTGGCGCAAACGGGGTGTGCCGGGATACTGTCGTGACGGAAATCGAATGTGGCGCAGACCACGTCTGTCGGAGTCGAGGGCATCGACGTCGGTCGGCGACACGTGTGTCGCACCACGACGCGAACTCATAGTGCATCCGTTCGAGCATCGAAGCTCGTGCGGTGAAATGGAGACGAAAATGACCGTAGAAGCTCCCACCCAGCATGTCGCGAAGGAAGAGTTGGAGCGGATTCTCCGAATCCAGCGCGACGCCTTCCTTCGAGAAGGGCACGTCAGCGCCGAGGTTCGGCGCGACCGGGTCAGCCGGGTGGCAGTGACGATCCTCGACAACATCGACGCGATCTCCGAAACCCTCAGCCTGGACTACGGATTTCGGCCACCGGAGCTGACGAAAGCGTTCGAGGCCACATCCTGGATCTCCGATGTGCAGGCCACCCTGGCGTCGCTCGAGGAGTGGATGGAGCCGACCGACGTTCCCGGCGGCTTCGTTCAGCAGAAGCCCAAGGGCGTGGTCGGCGTGATCGGCGCGTGGAACTTCCCGATCATCCTTGCTTTCGAGCCGGCCATGGCCGCTCTCGCCGCAGGCAATCGCGTGATGCTGAACTTCTCCGAATTCCATTCTCGAACAGGGCAGCTCATCAAGAATCTCTTCTCCGAGAGCCTCGACGAGACCGAGTTCGCGGTGATCAGTGGCGATCTCGCCACCGCCCAGGCGTTCGCAGAACTCGAGCTGGACCATCTGTTCTTCACCGGATCGCCGGGCGTCGGTGGCCTCGTCGCCCAATCGGCGGCAAAGAACCTGGTTCCCGTCACCCTGGAACTGGGTGGAAAGAACCCGGTCGTCGTCGCGCGAGACGCCGATCTGGAACTCGCGGCGCACCGCATCGCGGGCACCCGCGCCCTCAACAGCGGACAGATCTGTCTGTGCCCCGACTACGTTTTCGTTCCTCGGGAACGCAGGGACGACCTCGTCGCGGCACTCCGCCAGGAATTCGAGGCGCTGTTCCCCGACTTCCTCCACAATCCCGGCGTGGTCTCGATCGTCAACGACCGAAATTACGACCGCGTGGTCGGCCTCGTCGAGGACGCGGTGGCAAAGGGCGCGACCAAGATCGTCGTCGCCCCCGAGACCGAACTGGGCAACCTGCCCGACCGGGCATCACGACGCATTCCACCGACGATCCTGCTCGACGTCCCGGAGACGGCAACGATCTCCCGCGAGGAGATCTTCGGACCGATTCTCCCCATCTATATCTACGACACCATCCAAGAAGTCGTCGACTACCTGCAGGAACGGCCCACCCCGCTGGGGTCCTACTGGTACGGGGAGGACACGGAGGAGTTTCGCACTTTCCTCGACCACACGAACAGCGGCGGAGTCACTCGCAACGACGGCATCTACCACGCCTTCCTGCCGGGCGCCCCGTTCGGCGGGCTCGGCAACTCAGGCTCCGGGGCCTACCACGGCAGAAACGGCTTCGACACCTTCACCCACCGACGCACCGTGGCGAACGTGACCCAGGAACGCGGGATCTCCGACGGACTCAACGGACGAGCCCTGCTCGACGAGGAATTCCAATTCGCGATCGACCAGGCAGTCGCCGGAGCTGCCAAAGCCTTTCGCCACTACCTGAAGTAGCGGGGTCGGGGGTGCCCATGCGCCGCAACGGCGGGTCGGACGGTCGATGCTTATCGGACCATGCCGAGTCCACCGTTGACAGCGAGCGCTTGGCCGGTGATGAAACGTGCTCCGTCACCGGCCAGGAAAACCATGACGGGGGCGAAGTCCAGTTCAGGGTCACCGAGTTTCCCGCCGAGAGGAACGCTGGAATAGATGTTGTCTCGTTCGGAAGCGCCTGAGGTGGTCATCGGCGTTTGGATCGCCGGAATCACTGAATTCGCGCGGATTCCGAGTGGTCCCCACTCTGCTGCGATGGTGCGTGTCCAGGCCATGACCGCGCCCTTTGTCGCGGAGTATGCTGCCAGTCCCGGCATCGCCGTGAGGCCGGCGTCGGATCCGAAATTCAGTATCGTTCCGGATCGGCTGTCGCGCATCGAGGAGAATGCTGCCTGGTTGGTAAAAACGGTTCCGCGAAGGTTGATACCGAGTAGGAAGTCGAGGTCTTCGTCGGTGAAGGTTTCTGCGGGCCGCGCTCGTTGCACACCCGCCACGTTGACCAAGACGTCGAGTCCGCCAAGGAGATGGACTGCTTCGTCGAACGCGGCGTTCACCTGCGCGCGGTCGGAAACGTCGGCGTGGAGGTATGAGGCGGTCCCCGGACCTGTCGAGGTCGCTTCGGATGCGGTTTGCCGACCGAGTTCGTCTTTTACGTCGATAGCGGCCACGGTTGCGCCTTCTCGGACGTAGGCGCGCACGCATGTGGCGCCCATGCCCTGTGCTGCTCCGGTCACGATGATGCGTTTTCCTTCGAGTTGCATGACTAGCTCGCTTTCTTCGGCTTCATCTCGATACTCAATTTCTCGGACAGTGCTTCCAGTGACTCGTGTAGTCGACAGCGCAGGTCGGCACATTCTCCAAGCGCTCCCACCCCGTGCTCAGGAAGCGAGCTCACCACTCGACGGGTGTGTATGCAGTATTCGTCGTATTTACGGAGTGCTACACGAATGTCGATCGCCGACCGCCCCCTGCGAAACACTCTCAGAGGCGCGGCGACAACGGCTAGCTGGCGCGTGTGTTCTTCGACCAACTTGCCCATTCTCAGCAGTTCGTGGCGGTCGACCGGCCGTTGGTCGTGGATATGGTCTGCGGCGGTGTTCAGAAGTTCACGGATCGATCGGAAGAGCTGTTGTCGCGCATGGGTGATCGCGTCGGTGGTGCTGATTGGGACGACGAGGGTGGCCACGAGTACCGCGACGATCGACCCGACCAGGACCTCGGCGATGCGAATCGCAGCGAAATCCGAATTGAACTGTCCCATAATGTTGTACATCTCGGAGACCGCCAGGCTGGTGCAGAGCATCAAGTAGACGTAGGACACCGACATCAGATAGTAGCCGACTGCACAGCACAGCAGCGCGATGCCGATCACCACGATGGGGTGGGCGCCAGTCGCAAGTACAATCGGAATGGCAAGCACCATGCCTGTCAACGTTCCGATGGCTCGATAGATGGCCTTCGCGGCGATGTCGCCGCGGGTCGAGGGGCCGAGGAAGATGATGAACGCCGTGAGGGCCGCCCAGGTGTAATGCTCAACGGACAGGAGGAGTCCCGCGGCCGCCGCGATGGCGACGGCGAGGGAGGCCTGTACTGCCTGACGTGTTGCGAGATGCCAACTCGCGGTGCGTGGACCCCCTCGTGGTCTCACCATCGGCGCGATGCTCGCGGAACCGCCGAGTGATCCGTCGGGGGCCATGGATGCTGCCGGAACGAATTCCACGAGCAGGTGCTCGTCCGATGTTGGGTCGTCTCTGCGAAGTGTGGCCAACGCGATGGCGTCGGTGGCAAAGCGAGCCAGATCTACGGACTCGCGGCCGTCGAGGAGTTGGTTCGACCGGGTGATGGCAAGGTCGGAATCATGGCGAGCCAGTGCGGACACGATGCCGTGGACGGCACGGGCGCGTAAGTCGTCGAGGCGGTCGGCTGCGTCGCACGCAGTGCGAACGACGGTATCGACAGCCGTGTGCATCCGGAACAGATGGCTGCGAATGCTGTGCGGTGTGGTCTTCGGGAATGAGGCGGCCTGTCCGAGCCAGCCATCGGCGAGCAGGGAGATCTCGGTGAGGTGCCGACTCCGGTTGAGGATCCGTTGGGCTGCGCGGCGTCTTCGGGTCATGTTCGTCTGGCGCAGTATTGCCTCGGCGTCAGCGAGAATTGCGTCGGTCTGCGCAGTCCACGCTCGAAGCACGTGGGCCAGTGCGTTCTGTGGACGGTGCGGCCGGAGCAGAATCGAGACTGCAAACGTGACGCATGCGGCGATGGGCAACCCTCCGAGGAGTATTACAGTCTCGGCGAGCGACGGGGCCGCGAAGGCGCTGATGAAGAAGCCCGTCCATCCGGTGAGTCCGAGAACGCTGAAGTCGGGACCGAAGCGGCGGACACTCACTGCGATGAAGGTCATCAAAGCGAAGGCTACGATCTCCACCGCAATCCCGCCCAAAGCGGTTGCAACGCTGTGGATCAGTAGTCCGCTACCGAAGAACAGCGGTGCCCATAGTGCGACGCGTAGACGCGTCGCCCACACTGGATGTGCCATCGCAGACGAAGTCTGCATGGCCATGACGCCGCTGGTGATCATCGGCAACGCTGCCCCATGCGCGGGCGCGATGAGGGTTGAGTATCCGTACCCGGCGACCAGGGCAGCGCCGAGACTTGCGGTCGCTGTCACGGCCCTGCGCCAGGCGGCCCTGCCCGGGTCCAGTCGCGCGACCCGATCGAGCACCCTCGATGTGACTGTGGATGTGGGCACTGGCGACTCCAATTGGGGTGACGAGCTAAGCAAGAATATACCGGTATCGTACCGGTATTTTTAGATAGCGGTATGATACCGATAAATGGGCTCAAAGCTAAATTGAGAGTGGTGAGTGATGTCCGAACCGATCGATGAGGCACTCGAGAAGACTCGCGTACTGGGTGCAATCGAATTTCAATCCGCGGTGCTCGTACGGAACCTGGAGATGATCCGCCGGCGCGGTGACCTCTACGTCGAGGTCGATCGCGCGGGCTATCTTCTCCTGCGGATGCTCGATGCCCGAGGTCCGATGGATATCAGCGCGCTTGCCGGCGCGCTCGGGTTGGATCCGTCGACTACTGGACGTCAGGTCAATGCGGTCCAGAAGGCCGGTTTCGTCAAGCGGACGACGGCAACAACTGATCGTCGACGCAGTGTCATCGCTCTGACTGATCGTGGAATCGGCGCGATGGACGCGGTGCGACGCCGCCGCCTCGACGGGACTGCGGACATGCTCGACGAGTGGAGCGAGGCGGATCTCCAGCAATTGGCGACGGTGTTCTCGCGGTACAACGAGGCGATCGTTCAGCTCTACCTGTCGTCGGAGCGGGAGCATTCCGCGGACAGGGGGGCCCACGGCGACAGAGAAGGCGCGGTTTCCGACAGCTGAGCGCGGAACGGTCCGCTGCCGAACGGGGTGCCTCGAGGTCGGCAAGTCGCCTTTCGTCGATGCGCTGAACGTCATGGGAAGCCCGGGCGGCCCGGACACCATGAACGAGGTGGTCCTGGTTGCGGTGCTGTCCTGTCTGAATTCGAGTCTGTACACCGCCTCGCGCATGATGTTCGTGCTGGCCAATCAGAGCAACGCACCCCGTTCGGTCGCTCGGGTGGACAAGAACGGAGTTCCCCGCGGGGCGCTGCTGGCCGCGCTGTGCGTTGGGCTGGGCTGGGTTGCGCTCGACTACTTCTCGCCGACGACGGCGTTCGCATTCACCCGTCAACGCGTCGGGCGCCACGATCCTGATGGTCTACTTGATGATCGCGCTCTCCCAGATCAAACTCCGGTCGATGCTCGGCCCGGAGGCATGCGCTACGTGGCTCCGCCTAGTCTGCCGCGTCCCCGGAACGCTGTTGCCGTCCGGGCCTCGGGTGGCGGGAGGAGACGGTCAGGCGTCGTGCGGCGCTTCCGCTTGCGGTGTTCGTTCCGGGCTGCTGCCGCGACCTGCGGGCGGTCGAGAATCGACGATCGGCCTCGGTGGCACCGCCCCAGATCCCGTACGGCTCACGAACTGTCTGGGCGTAGGTGTGGCACTCGGTCACGACCGGGCAGGAATGACAGAACCGTCGGTGACCTCTCTCCGGCGACCTCGCCACAACTCGGAGGTCCTTATGGGCAGGCCGAATACTCTCGTTCTGCGAGAGATGAAAACGACTCCACTGCAGACTTCTTCGCCAAACCTGCTCGCGGACCGGGTATACGAGACGCTGCGCGGACACATCGCGCAGGGTCACTGGACGCCGGGGACGCAACTGCGGATCCGGGAGTCGCCGCTCTCGTGGGCACCAGCGTGATGCCGGTCCGGGAGGCGTTCCGGCGCCTCGAGCAAGCAGGTCTGATCGTCACGGAGCCCTACCGTGGAGCGTCGGTGCGGGAGTTGAGCATCGACGAACTCGAATACGTGTATGACGCGACGCCGTCGGGCACGGACTGTCCCGGTGGAGCTATCTCGCCGACCTCGTCGCTGCGGTCGAAACCCGCGACGGCGACAGCGCATTCCGCATTCTCGAACATGTGTGCCGGACTTCTCGGTCTACCGTGCGGGGAATTCTGGATCCACGGTCAGCCTGAACCTTCGAGCACATCGTCGGACCATCACAGGATTTCACCGCTCGAACCGGGATCCCGGAAAAGAGCGTGCCGCCCACACGATTGCCCGTGTGGGCGGCACACTTTGGGCAGGACTCGATCGGCACCGTTGACGTCGGTTCGTGGTGCCGATCGAATCAGCGGCTGTGGTTGTGCATGACGTGCTTGGTGCGGGAGTAGTCGTCGAGGGCGTAGATCGACAGGTCGCGGCCGTAACCGGAACCCTTGAATCCACCCCACGGGACCTCGTTGGCCAACACCAGGTGTGAATTGACCCAGACTGTACCGGAATCCAGCCGCGCAGCGATGTCGTGGCTGCGGCGCGCGTTCTCGGTCCAGACCGAAGCGGACAGGCCGACGGGGACGTCGTTGGCGCGGCGCACGGCGTCGTCCTCGTCGGTGAAGGTTTCGACGGTGACGACGGGCCCGAAGATCTCCTCACGGGAGCACTCGGCGCCGTCCGGGACGTCGACGAGCACCGTCGGTGCCACGAAGTAGCCGGTCCCGGCCAGTGCCGTTCCGCCGATGGCGACCCGGATGCCCTGCTGGGCGGCGCGATCGAGGTATCCGACGACGCGATCGAAATGGGCCTTGGAGACCAGGGGGCCGATCTCGATGTCGTCCCCGGAGCCGGGTTCGCCGATGGCGAGTTCGCGGACCTGCGCGACGAAGAGTTCGACGAACGTGTCGGCGACCGACTCGTGGACCAGGACCCGGCACGCTGCGCCGCATTCCTGCCCGGAGTTCCAGAAGCTCGCAACCCGCAGCGATTCAGCTGCCTCCTCGACGTTGGCGTCGGCGAAGATCACGACCGGCGCCTTGCCACCGAGTTCGAGGTGGACCCGCTTGAGGGTCTCGGCGGCGCCGCGGGCGACAGCGCGGCCACTGCCCACCGACCCGGTGAGGGCGATCATGTCCACGTCCGGGTGCTCGGCGAGCCGGGCGCCGACGACCGAGCCGCGGCCGGTGACCACGTTCAGCACTCCGGCGGGCAGCAGGTCGGCGACGAGTTCGGCGAACTTCAGGGTCGTCAGCGGGGTCTGCTCGGACGGCTTGATCACCAGGGTGTTGCCTGCGGCGAGGATGGGCGCGATCTTCCAGGCGGCCATCAGTAGGGGGTAGTTCCACGGGGTGATCACCCCGACCACTCCGAGGGGTTCGCGCAGGATCACCGACAGGTGGTTCTCGACGTAGTCGCCGGCGGCCATGGACGTGGTCGCGCGCAGGGCGCCGGCCATGAAGCGGAAGGTGTCGATGGTGCCGTCGACATCGTCACGGGAGACGGCGAGGGGCTTTCCGGCGTTCGCCGATTCGAGGCGGGCGAGCAGGTCGGCGTTCGCTGCGAGCCGGTCGGCGATCTTGTGCAGAATCTCCGACCGCTCCTTGGGGACCACGCGTGCCCAGGCTTCCGCGGCCGCTGCGGCGGCGCTCACCGCACGGTCGACGTCCGCGACGCTGCCCTGCGGGATCTGCGCGATGACGCTCTCCGAGCTGGGGTCGATCACATCGAACACGTCGCCGGGAGCAGCTTCGTCGAACGCGCCGTCGACGAAATGCGTGGTCGGGGGAAGATCGGCCGCAGTGATCAGCGGCGCCGAGCTGGGTGCACGGCGTACCGTCACGTCCTCGACGGGAGTAGAGATGGACATCGGTGGAACCTCCATGATCGTGGAACTCGAGCTGCAGCCCCGGTCCGTTGTGGATCCCGAGCCGATTACGGCTGGCGTGCACAGTGCGGGCGGAACGGCGTGTGTTTGCGGATCGCCCGAGGTGGGCGGGCTGCTGCGGTGCCTGCGTCTCACCTCAGCCTAAAATGTAATCACAGATCACACAAGAGGAGATCTGATCGCCGGTTAATATGCGATCTGTGGTCATGTCCAAGCGCGCCGAGCCGACACTTCTGACCGATCAGGTCTACTCGATGATTCACGAGTCGATCATGAACGGGGATCTGCCTGCCGGTGCCCGCCTGCGGGTGCGCGATCTCGCGGAGCAGGTGGGAACCAGCGTGATGCCGGTGCGTGAGGCGATCCGCCGACTCGAGGAAGCCGGTCTGGCCGAACGCGTGCCCCACCGGGGGGCGGTGGTGAAGGGCCTGACCCTCGCCGAGTTGGTGCAGGTGTACGACGTGCGCCGCTTGCTCGAGGTGGAGGCCGCCAGGCTCGGCGCGCAGCGGATCAGCGTCGAGGACTGCGACCGGATGCAGGCAGAGTTCACGCTGATGCGCGCCGCCGTCGACGAGGGACGCGTGGTCGCCCTCCTCGACCACGACGAGGCCCTGCTGTCGATCCTGTACGAGGCCGCCGCGAATCCTGTTCTTCTGCAGACGATCCGCAACCTGTGGAACCACTGCCGGGCCTACAAGATCGTGGGCGCGCAGGGAAGCCTGGACTCCGGGGGAGACGACCCGCTGTGGCGCTTCCAGGAGCGCCTCGTTGCTGCTGCCCGGGACCGCTCGGGTGAATCCGCCGCAGCGGTCAATGAGGAATCGCTCCTCGACGCGACCGACCGCATCAAAACGCTCCTGGCGACCGAGCAGGCTGCGTCGGCAGACGCCGGATAGTACGAAACACAATCCCTACGCCGTCGGCACCAGAATGTTCAGGCGTGGCCATCACGGGAAAGCCGCGTGGCCCGCTCGGGGAGCGGGCCACGCGGAACACCTTTCGAGAACATGAGCACGTCAGCGGAGCGTCCCCGGCGACGGAGGCGCCACCGCTGCGACCGGGGTGTCGGGAGTGGTGTCGCGCCACTGAACCGGGACGCGGTCCTGCACCAGGCGTCGATAGACGAACAGGAGCACACCGACCGAGAGCAATCCGACCCCGAGTAGCACCTCCTTCCAGCCGCCGGCGTGGGAGAGGTCGGGGTTGAGGACGCCGACGACGAGGATGAAGGCGTTGAACGCGGTGATGACGGCCGCGACCGGGATCCACGCGCGCGACAACCGGATCGGGCGGGGCCAGTGCGGACGATCCTTGCGCAGCAGGAGGAAGCCACTGACGGCGAGGGTGATCGCCAGAATGTAGCCGAGATTGCTGGCGATGAGGATGGCGACCGGGTTGCCGACGACAATCAGGATCAGCAGGTTGACGGCCATCGTGATCCACAGTGCCCGGCTGGGGACACCGGCGCGGTTGAGCTGATCGAGTTGGCGGATGGACATCTTTTCGGCCGCGATGCCGTAGAGGGCGCGGCCGGCATCGGCGGACGAGGAGACCATGCTCAGGAACAACGCACCGCACAAGATTGCGGTGATGACTCCGGACAGACCGCCGGACATCGCCTGCACACTGGCCACCCCGTAGGTGATGGGATTGTCGGTGATCACAGCCTCGCCGAGTTGGCCGGTGGTCGCGATCGGCACGATCGTGTACGCACCGACCATGAACAGTGCGATCGACGTCAGCGCCTTCGAGGTGTCGCGACTGGTGTCCTTGTACTCGGGTGCGAAGACGGCGCACAACTCCGAGCCGTAGATCGCCCAGGCGGTGACATACAGCCAGACGACGAACGTCTTCCAGCCGCCGTCGATGTGGGAGGTCAGATTCGCCGACTGCCATTGGCCTGTGACGAACGGGCCGATCGCGAGAACGGCAAGGACGAAGATGAATGCGGCACCGATGATCTGGTTGAACCTGACGGCAACCTTGATGCCTGCGACGTTGAGCACCGTGCACGCGACGATCGTGATCGCCGAGACCAGGTGCGGGAATCCGAACGCGACGCCGGCCACGGTGAACAGCGTCCACGTCGCGTCCGGGAACCACTGGGCCTGCACCAGCGACCCGATGGTCAACCCGACCAGTGAGAGCACCAACGCCCACCCGCACCAGTAGCCGAAAGCGGCGAGCGGCCCGAGTGGGGCGAAGTACCGCTTCCACGCCTCGGTCGCGAACATGGCGATGCCGCCGGGTTTGTCGGGGAACATTGCCGCCACTTCGGAGAAGATCTCGTTCTGCAGGAGGGCGACGGCCGAGAGGATCACGCAGATTGCCGCGGCGGGAATCGCGCCGAGCGCGCCGATGACGTATCCGACCGAGACGAACAACCCGGCGGCGATCGGCAGCGCGAGCATGAAACCGTGATACCAGCGCAGTGTTTTGTGCAATTGGTGTTGTGTTCCGGAAGGGTTCTCGCTCATGGCTTTTCCTCGCAGTGGGTGGGCGGTGGTGTCAGGCGAGCGGACTGACGGCAGACTCGGGGTATTCGGTGACTTCGATTTCGACGCCGTCGATGACGGCGAACATCTTCATGAACTCGGGGAGGTTGGCGGCGTCGGCGTTGGCGGCGTCGGCGGCCTCCTCGCTCTCGTAGATCCACAGATCGACCCAGCTGCCGTCGGCGCGTTTGGCGCAGAAGGGGACCGACAGCAATTTCGGGTGGGCGGCTTTGACTTCGGTGATCGCTGCCTTGCGGAGCGCGAAAAATTCTTCGTCGCTCGTCGTCAGGGTGAAGGTGACCAGTTCGGCGCAGTACGACATGAGGGGTCCTTTGGGTTTGTTGAGGAGAGTAGGGGTGGTGTGGGTCAGGCCAGTTCGGGCAGAATGCGGGCTGCGGCGGTCTTGGCGCTCTCGATCGCGCCGTCGATGAACCCGGCCCAGCCTTCGGCGTAATCGCTGCCGGCAAGGCGGATGTGGCCGTGTTCGGTGACGGCGGCGTCCTGGACGGCGGCGAGTTGGTTGGGTCGCAGCATCGGCCAGGTCTGTCCGGACAGCTCGTCGGCGACCCAGTCGTGTCCGTCGACGGCGACCACGTCCAGGTCGGGGATCCATTCGCGCAGAGCGGCTTCGATGGCGTCACGGTCGGTGACATCGATGCGCGTGGAGTCGGAGCCGAACGCCACGATGAGGCTGTCGCCGTCGATGTCGTACTCGTACTGGAAGAAGTTCAGAGGGCAGGAGCTGGGGCCGAGTCCGGCGATCTTGTCGAGGTCACCCTTGACGCGGACCCATACCTTCACCCCGGTCGAGGCCTGACCCTCGGTGGCGACCGAGACCAGGTCGCCGGGCAGCGCCGGGCTGAATTCGATGGTGTTCAGCACGTTCAGGGGGAGGGTGACGATCGCCTTGCGTGCCTTCAGGGTCCGGCCGTCGTCGACGGTGACGGTGACGCCGTCGTCATCCTGCTCGATCCGGGTGACTCGCGAGTTGAACTGCACGTCGGCGGTGGACTGGGCGGCGATTGCGTCCAGGAGCGACTTGGTTCCGTTCTTCAGCTTGTACGTGGCGCATGCTTCGAACATCAGCTGCCAGTTTCCGCCGGTCAGCGCGCACCAGCGCAGCGCCTGGGTGTAGGCGCCGACCTCGGGCAGGCCGCTGAAGGACAGGCCCCAGAAGCCTTCGACCAGGTCGTGCTGTTCCTCATCGAGGTTCAGCGCGGCAATCTTGTCCGCGATGGTGAAGTGATCGAGTGCCTCGAGCTCGTCACCGACGGGCCGGAATCGGTACGGGTTGGGCAGCAGTTCCGCCGAGCCGGCCAGAACCCCGGTCATGCCGGGATCCAGGAGGGCGAACAGTTGCTCGGCGGTGCCGGTGCGGACCTCACCCTCGGCCCGCCACAGCGCGCGCTCGGCGGCTGGGCTCGCCACCAGAGGAAGGTCGTAGCGGCCGATCTCCGCCCACACGTGGGGCTGGGTCCAGTGCACCCAGGTGCCGCCGATGTCCAGTTTCCGGCCCAGGGCGCTGTCGCGGGTCCAGGTGCGCCCGCCGAGCCGGTCGCGGCCCTCGAGGATCGTGGCGGTGATTCCGCGTTGGGTGAGTTCACGGGCGGCGGTGATTCCGGCGAAGCCGCCGCCGACGATGATCACATCGGTGTCATAGTTCATGGTGTTTCTCCTGGAAGCGAATGAGCAGGGCGAAAGGCACACGAGGAGGTGTCAGGGACAGCGGTGCAAGAAACATGTCCAAGTGGACAAGTGTGAGCGGTGGCACAAATATGCCCCATCGCGCCAAGTTGGTCAAGTGGACAACTATGGTTTCTTCCGGATGGATACCTGCCGTAACCTTCATGACACGCAGACCGCAGCCGTCACAGCTGGGCGTCCCGGATCTGCCGGGCGGTGCGAGACACCGGCGTCATGGCTCTCGATGCTCATGGAAAGGAGCGGCATGTCTGCCGTCGAATCGGCCGACTCGCGCCCGGCGCTGCGCTATGGCGAGAGGCGGACGGCGCTTCTCGCAGCTGCGGTGCGCGTGGGTGCCGAACAGGGCTTGCGCAATCTCACCTACCGCGCGGTCGCCCGCGAGGCCGGAGTAGCGCACGGTCTCGTCGCGCACCATTTCGGTACCCGCGATGTTCTGCTCGAGGAGGCGCTGCAGTACTCGCTCGCCAAGAGCGTGCCGGCGATCAGCGCACGGCCGGGAAGCGGGGACCTCGATGCGCTCTTCGACGGGATCGTGGAGATGGTGCAGACGCTTCCCCACGATCTCGCGTTCCAGTACGAACTGATTCTCGAATCACGGCGGCGGCCGGAGCTGCGGCCACACGTTCAGTCGCTGTACCGGACCTTCGAGCAGGCCCTCGCCGACGAGCTGGCATGCGGGGAAATGGACTTCGACCAGAACTTCGTGCACCTCGTCTTCGCCGCCCTGGACGGCTTGGTCTTCCAGCAGTTGTCGATCGCCGACCCGGAACGGACCGACGCTGCGCTGGCGCACCTGCGTACCCTGCTCGCGCTCGCCGGCCACCGCTCGACCTGACGCCGTTCGTCGACCAGTACCGGGCTCGGCGGAGAGGGGAGCCTGGCGGTGGCCGAGGGGGTCGCCACCGCGCGCCGACGAGGCTCACCGACGTCACGGTGGCTATCGCTCACAGCGAATGGAAGCCGATGCCGTGGTGTACGCGTTTCGGGATCGATGCCAAGAACGCGAACACCCGCTTCGAACTCAGGCTTGCGTTTGTTGGCGTTGATCGAAACGCGTCGTGAATCCGATCAGCCGGAGGACGGTCCGGTGGCAGCAGAGTAGGTGAGTCCGGGTCAGCTGTTGGACAGTGACTCCGGAGCCGTCTGGGTATCGAGGTCTGCGGCGGTGAGTACTCCGGACGCAATTTCCTGCTGCACACGGAATTTCTGGATCTTCCCGGACGGTGTCATGGGGAGTGCGTCGGTGAAGTACCACAGCGACGGCGTCTTGTGGGCCGCGATTCGGTCGCGGCACCAGGCTTTCAATTCGGTCGGCTTCGGTGGGTTCGCGGGGTCCGCCGGTCGCACGACGGCGCCGATCTGCTCGCCCCATCGGGTGTCGGGAACCCCGACGATCGCAACCTCGGCAACGTCGTCGTGGCGGAACAGCAGTTCTTCGATCTCACGGGGATAGATGTTCATGCCGCCTCGAATGATCATGTCTTTGAGACGGCCGGTGATGCGGAGGAAGCCTCGTTCGTCCATCGTTGCGAGATCACCCATGTACAGCCATCCGTCGGCGTCGATGGTGGCGGCGGTCTCGTCGGGCATCTCGGAATAACCGAGCATCGTCTGGTAGCCGCGACAGCATATTTCGCCCTGCTCACCGATCGGGACAATCTCCTGGGAGACGGGGTCGATGATCTTCACTTCCAGTTCCGGCAGTGGCTGTCCGACGGTGGTGGCCTGATCGGCAGGATCGTCGGTGACTCGGGTCTGGCTGATGACGCCGTGCATCTCGCTCTGCCCGAACAGGATCGTGACTTGGCAGGCGAGTTCGTCGAGCACCCGTTCGACGAGTGCCTGGGGAACTGCTGACGCGCCGGACAGCACAGTGTGGAGGCTCGACAGGTCGCGTGTTCCGCGGTCCGGGTGCTCGAGAAGCGCGATGAGCATCGTCGGAACCATCAGTGAGTGTGTTCCGCGGTAGGTTTCGAGCATCTCGAGCATGAGTGCGGCGTCGAAGCCGGGTAGTACCACAAAGGTCCCGTGCGCCGCGAACGTCCCGAGTTCGGTTACAGCACCGCCCCCGATGTGGTACATCGGCATTGCGTTGACGCAGACGACGTGGTCCACCAGCCCGGCACGCTCGAACACGAACGTGGCTTCGTTGACGATTCCTTTGTGGTGCAGCAGTGCGCCTTTGGGGAAACCGGTGGTTCCGGAGGTGTATTGAATCTGCACCGGCGCGGTAGGTGCGACAGTGGGTAACTCACTTGCCGGGTCGCCGGTCGCGATGAAGGACTGCCACTCGCTCGGTGTGACGACCATGCGGAGTTCGGGGAGTGACGGCCGTACTTCCGCCAGGACCGCCGTGAGGTCCGCGCCGCGATAGCTTTCCCGGTAGAAGAGCCCGACCGAGCGGGACTGGCGAAGGATGTACTCGAGTTCGTGGGCGCGGTAAGCGGGGTTCACGCCCACCACCACCATCCCGGCCATCGCGATCGCTTGCTGGAGGATTACCCACTCCGCACTGTTGGGCGCCCAGATCGCGATCCGGTCTCCGGGCGCGAAGTGGGCCAGCAGTGCCCTGGCTACCTTCTCGGTGTCGGCGAGGAGTTGACGGTACGTCCACTCTCGCCGGTCGGCCGGATCGGGAGATCCGTCGACCAGGGCGAGGCGGTCGGGTACCGCCGACGTGGCCTCTCGCAGCAGGTCGCCGACGGTGATGTCGCGGACGCCTGAGCTCGGTGTCGCCGGCCAGAGAGACTTTTCGAGGGGCATGATGCAATCCTGCCTTCGGGCTGTGCGGGGTGGGGGAAGTTGGTGGAGCGTGAGGTGCTCGTGACGAGGAAGCCGGAGTCGGCTGCGAAGTGGTGTCTCAGTCATCACGCAATGTAATACACATGTGGAGCTGATCGCTATGAATTCGTCAAAATAGTGTGGGCGAGCTGAGGAGCCCTCACCCCGCCGAGATGCCGCCATTCGGGCTGACCGCTTGACCGGTGATCCGACGGGCCTGAGGGCTGCACAGGAACAACACGAGGTCGGCCACGTCGACCGGCTCGGCGACCCCCAGTGACGCCAGCCCTGCGGCCTTCGCGAAGAGCTTGGCGCTGAACGGCTCGGCCATGACACGGTCGTAGGCGCCGGTGTCGCGGATGAGCGACGGCGTCACCGCGTTGACGCGGATGCCGTCGCGCTTGGCCTCCATCGCAAGGGTTTTGGAGAACATCACGATGGCCGCCATGGCCGCGCCGATGACGGATTCTCCCGGGGTCGGATGCTTCGCCGCGTCGGAGGCGATGTTCACGATCGCGCCGCCGTGCTTCGCCCGCATGTGTGGAAGTACGGCCCGGCACATGTTGATCGGGCCGAGCGCCTGCTGCACCAGGATCGACGGAACATCGTCGGGGGGCGTGTCGTGAAACAGTCGAGGCGTGAACGAACTCACCGTGCTGTTTATCAGGATGTCGGCCGGCCCCAGCGAGGCCGACAGTTCCTCGGTCACCCGCGCGGCCTCGGTGGGGTCGTTCACATCGCCCGCGGCGAAGAAGGCCCAGACACCCGAAGCGAGTGATCGAACCTCCGCCGCCGCCTTCTCGCCGCGCTCGGTGTTGCGGCCGACCAGACCGATGCGCTGGGTGCCCGCCCGGACCAACTGACGGGCGACCTGCAGGCCTACTCCGCTCGTCCCACCCACGATGTAGACGGTGGCCTCGGACAGGTCTGGTACCCAGACTTCGGGTGTGTCTGTGGTCATCGGATGTTCCTCTGCAGTTCGAGGGGCACCGGTTCGCCGGTGCCCGGATGGGAATGGCCGGGCCTGCCGTCGCAGTCCTGGCAGTGCGGCGTCCCGCTCGACAGGCTCGCCCGGAATTGTTCTTCGGTGGCGGCGTCGGACGACGTCGGCGCCGCAGCGGTGCCCGCGTAGTCGTCGCGGGCCAGCAGTCCGGCGCCGTACGCGCCCGCGATCTGTGGTTGATCGAGTAGTTCCACCGGGTGGCCCAGCGCCCGCGAGACGTGAAGACGGGCGGCCGGGTTCTTCGCCACTCCGCCCGTCATCACGGTCGGTGTCGCCTTGCCGACCTGTGCCACCAGTCCGAGTGTGCGCGCCGCGACCGCTTTGTGCACCGACGCGGCGATGTCCGCCTTCTCGCGGCCCTGCGCGAGTAGTGAAATCACCTCGGTCTCCGCGAACGTGGCACACATACTGCTGACCTCGAGGCTCTCGGAACCGGCGAGCGCGAGTTCGCCGACCGCGCCGATGTCGACTTCCAGTGCCCGCGCGAGCACGTCGAAGAAGCGGCCGGTCCCGCTCGCACACCGGTCGTTCATGGCGAACCGTTCGACGAGGCCGTCGTCGTCGACGATGATGGCCTTGCTGTCCTGTCCGCCGATGTCGATCACCAGCCGCACACCCGGGTGCAGGGCGGCGGCGCCACGTGCGTGGCAGGTGATTTCGGTGAACGTCCGGTTCGCCCCGGGGACCAGCTTGCGCCCGTAGCCGGTGCTGATGGTCCGCCGGATGTCGGATTGCGCGACACCGGCGGCCGCCATCGCCCCGTCCATTGCGCGCGCGACCGCTTCGCGGCTCACGGCTCCCATCTGCACGACACTCGATCCGCGCAGGGCGCCGTCCTGGTCCACGACGGCCGCCTTCGCCGTGGTGGACCCGAGATCGACGCCCATGACGAACCAACCCGGCGTCGTCTTGTCTGCGGAGGTGGCAGCCATCTAGATCACGGACTTCATCCGCTGCACGTCAATGGCCTCGAGCATCGCCTCCAGTCGACTGTCGAACAGTTCGTCGTTGTAGAACGACGCGTCGGCGACGTCGCCTTCGAAGAAGAACGACTTGACGCCGCGCTCCGCCTCGGCAGAGCGGGCGAGCATCGTCTGCGGATTGGTCATCGCCCGGCACGTCCGCGTCGAGTGGAACGCGATCCCGTCGATCGCGTATTCGTCCAGCCGGCGGAGCAGGAGTTCCTGCAGGTTCTTCAATCCGTGGTTCAGTGGGCAGAGCAGGTAGTGCTGCGCCATGCCCAGGAGCGGGTTGTCGACGTCGATGAGCTGCGGCTCCTGCCAGAAGGATTCGTGGGTGTAGCGGCCGGCGACGACGGCGACGTCGTATTCCGCGAACTTCCGGGTGAGGAAGCCGAGCTTGTTCCAATTCATGATCCCGTCGAAGTACACGCGGTAGCGTTCGTCCGCGACCGCGCTGACCCCGTCGGTGACCCGCTGCTGAATTTCGGCCTTCACGCCGGCGAAATAGTCGACGAGCGCCTGATTGCCGGGCAGGAAGTTGATCGGCGCGATGCTCGCGACCCAGTCCCAGTAGGTCGCAGGCGTGGGTGCCTGCCTGCACAGCGCCATTCCCTCGAGGCGCAGCTCGGAGGCCTGTTTGATGTAGGACATGCTCTCGCTGAGCCCATCCCAGTCGAACGGTCTCCCGGTCTGGTGTTCGAGGAAGGTGATGAGTTCGCGCAGTTGCCCTTCGACGTACTTGCTCACCTCGGTCCACTCCTCGCCCCGCATGTACCCGGCGTCGGGTTTGTTGCCCCACAGCATGGGGATCGAGACGTTGAACAGCGGGAGTTTGCGATCGAACACCCGGTACGTCATCGCGTCCCATTGCTGACCGGTGCTGCATCCGGCGTAGCCGTTGACGAAGAAGTCCGGGGCAGGCAGTTTGCTCGCCAATTCCTGCTGGTCGACCATGCCGACCACGCCAGTCTCGCGGTCGGCCGCGGTTTGGTGCGTCAGCACGGCGCAGCCCAGATGTGTTCGCGCATAAGAGCAGAGCTCACCGATGTAGCCGTACTCGGCGCCGGCGGCCTGGGCGGGCCCTTCGAGGTGCTGGGCGGCCAGTCGAGCGGCGAACGCCTCGCCGTGGCACCACTCCAGGCCCGCGGCCTGGAACAGCGGGTTCAGTGCGGCGCCGTTGTACCAGACGACATGCTTCCCGCGTTCCTTGGCGGTGAAGATGTTCTCCCAATAGTCGGCCACCAACTTGCCGCCGACTCGCGTACTCGACAAGCGGCGGGTCTTTTCCTTGCTGATCTCTTCGATCGCCATGGCGAACTCCTCTGAGTGAAAGTCGAATTCAGGACGGGACGGGTGCGAGCTGACGGCGAATGCGCTCCACGAAGGTCTCGATCTTGGTGCGGAGTGTCTCGATGGGGTTGCCTTCGTGCTCGGTCTCGAGGAGTAGCAGAGGTATCCCGTGCGCGTCGAGTGCCTTGCGCAACTCCGGGTAGTAGAGCATGTGGGGTTCGCAGAACTTCGCCATCAGGACGACGACACCGTTCGCGCGGCTCTTCTCGAGTGAGTCGATCAAATAGGTGTCCCAGTCGACCCCGACGGTGACCCGTGTCGGGCAGGGGGCGTTGTCGTTACGGTCCAGGTACCACTCCGACAGCGCTTCCAGCGGATCGCCGTGCTCGGGGACGTCGGTCGAGATGTATCGAAAACCGGTGTACAGGTCGTCGTCGACGACGATCACTCCGGACTCCTCGATCACATCGAGGACCTCGGGGCGCGGGGCGTGGCAGAAGTGACCGGAGAGATGCAACCGCACCAGGTCGTCGGGTGCGTCGGCATTCGGGTCGAGCCGGACGAGAAGACCGTTCAGGGCGGCATTGTGTTCGTCGATGTCCATCACCATGCTCGACTTCACCAGTACCTGCATGTCGCTCGCGGTGATGCGCGCACGGCCGTTGCGCCGCAGGTCGTAAAGCTCCCGGAGTAGGCGTCGATTCGTGTTGAACAGCCGAATGCTCTCGGCGAGCGACTCGTCCGTGATCGTCGCCCCGACGACCCCCTCGATCTCGAGCTTGAGTTCGTGCACGCGCCCCGCGACCCGCGGCTTGGTCCACGGGTCGTCCATCGCGCTGGTGAACTGCGCGAAGTGCACCGGTTTCTCGGGCCGCGCCCAGCGGATCACGTCGACGGCGCCGAGGAGTTGCACGCAGTGATCGGCGGCGACGAAGCCGTCGAAGACGTCGAGTTCACCGACCGCGGCCTGATCGGCGACGCTACGCGTGTAGCCGCAGTAGAACTCGGCAAGCAGGTTACGACCCTCCGTGATCGGGGTGCGGCTTTCCTGGACGATCACCGGCAACGCACCGGCGGCGTGCACGATCTCGGAGGGAAAGTTCATCGGAAAAGAACCGATCACGCGGTTCCCGTTCTTCGTTTTCCATGCCTGCGCATATGCGACCGGGTCATCGGCCGCCGCTCGCAGCGACGACATGACGGTCGGATCCAGTTCGTTCACATCCAGCCCTTCGACTTGGTGGACGGATACACCCCAACGACTGACGAACTGCGTCGCGGCGACCTGACTTGAGATATTACGTTATTGGATAGATAGTATCCATAGTTGTCAAACATTGGTTGTGGGGAGAACCCACGTCGTCCGTTGTTCGGAGGCTCCTGATGAAACAAGTGCTCGATGGATTGCGGGTCGTCGAACTCGCCGGGATCGGCCCGTCACCCCACGCCGCGATGCAGCTCGCGGACCTCGGCGCCGAGGTCGTGCGAATCGAGCGTCCAGGGGGCGTGACGCAGCTGTTGCCCGTGGACAAGGATGCGGGACTGCGTAATCGGCGCTCGGTGAGTGCCGACCTGAAGGACCCCGCCGACCTGGCGAGGATCCTGAAGCTCGTCGACAAGGCCGACGTCCTCATCGAGGGCTACCGGCCGGGTGCGGCGGAGCGACTGGGCATCGGTCCCGACGTGTGCCGTCAACGGAACCCCCGGCTCGTGTACGCCAGGATCACCGGGTGGGGCCAGGACGGCCCGCTCGCGCCCTATGCCGGGCACGACATCAACTACCTTGCGCTGACCGGTGCGCTGAACGCCATCGGACGGGACGGCGAGAGGCCACTCGCACCGCTCAACCTGGTCGCCGACCTGGGGGGCGGATCGATGCCGGCGGTCACCGGCATTCTCGGTGCCCTGTACGCGAGGGAGCGGACCGGTCGCGGAGACGTTGTCGATATCGCGATGGTGGACGGGGTGAGTGCGCTCATGACGATGTTCTGGACGCTCACCGAGAACGGGGTCTGGTCCGATCGGCGGGGGACCAACGTCATCGACGGCGGGGCGCCCTTCTACGACACGTACGAGTGCGCCGACGGTCGGTACATCGCGGTCGGCGCCGTGGAGCCCGTCTTCTATGCGCAGCTGCTGACGGGACTCGAACTCGACCCCGCGGGTCTGCCGGACCAATACGACGAGTCGGCATGGTCGACGCTCCGGAAGACCTTCGCCGACGTCTTCGTCACGCGGAGCCGGGAGGAGTGGGTGCAGGCATTCGCCCATCTCGACGCGTGCGTGACGCCGGTGCTGGCCCTCGCCGAGGTGCCGGACCACCCGCACATCGCCGCGCGCAACACGGTCGTGACCGCGTTCGGACAGCGTCAGCCGGCGGCGGCGCCCCGCTTCGCCGAGACACCACCCGCAACCTATGCGCCGCCCCGCACACCCGGCGCCGACACCGAGGCCGTCTTCAAGGACTGGGGTGTCGATGACGATCGGTGACCGGGTCTCCAGGGGTGTTGTGGCAACGGGTCGACCTGATGCGCGACGATGACACTCATGTCTGACTCGAAGCCGTCCGACTCGAAACCGGAGTCCACCCCCGACAAGGAAGTGGCGTCGACCGGAAGCGCGCGGTCGGTCCTCGTCACCGTGCTTGGCGAACTCGTCGAACCGTACGGACAGCCGGTGCGGACGGCTGCCCTTCTCTATGTCCTCAAAGGACTCGGGTACGGGGAGCATGCCGCTCGGCAGGCGATCGCGCGCACAGGTTCCGCCGGTCTGATCGCCGCAGACCGGAACGGACGCGAAACGCAGTGGACGTTGACGGACAAGGCGCATCGGCTCTTCACCGAAGGTGAACTTCGTGTCTTCTCCACCGACGTGGACACCACGCAGTGGGACGGCAGGTGGCTCGTCGTGAACGTGCCGATTCCGGAGTCGCACCGCTCGACCCGCAAGAAGCTCTATGCCGCGCTGCGGTGGGCAGGATTCGGGAACCCGACACCCGGCGTCTGGGTCACTCCCCACGTCGATCGTGCCGCGGAAGCGGAACGAACCATCGAGTCTCTCGGATTGACCGCGAATACGGTCTCGTTCGTCGGGACGCTCGCCGTCCCCGGGATTCCCGAGAACGAACTCGTCCGCCGCTCATGGGATCTGGAGGCCGCCGAGAAGGAGTACGACGAACTGCTCGACCGATTCGATGCCCGCACCTTCGAACCGGGCGACGAGTTGCTGTTCGCGCACCTCCAGCTCGCGGACGCGCTGCGGCGCATGCCGTACATGGATCCCCGGCTCCCCGAGGTGCTGCTGCCGGACTGGCGCGGGCTGAAAGCCGCCCGGCGGCTGCGGGACCTCCGCGCCGAATGGACCCCCACCGCCCACGCGCACTGGCGTCGGATCGC
Source organism: Rhodococcus sp. NCIMB 12038 (assembly GCF_002165735.1). Lineage (NCBI taxonomy): Bacteria > Bacillati > Actinomycetota > Actinomycetes > Mycobacteriales > Nocardiaceae > Rhodococcus > Rhodococcus sp. NCIMB 12038. Next base: position 52,996 of record NZ_NHML01000023.1, on the reverse strand, counting down.
CGGTCTCGACTGATCGGTCTGCCGGGGGAGTGTTGAGCGCGCACGGGGATGCGGCTATGGACTCTGCCGACCTGCAGCGATACGCTCGAGTATCGAAACGCATTCGTAGCGGAGTGTGGTATCGCAACGAGGAGGGTCTCCATGACCCGAGACAACGGAGCCGGCGGCGGGGATGAATTACGCCACCGGGGCGGTCGTAGCCGGGACAGCTCGCGCGACCTGGCCTTGCGAGAGGCAGCGCTAGACCTTCTCGCCGAGGTGGGTTACGACCGCCTGACCATGGACGCCGTGGCCGCACGTGCCCGTGCCGGCAAGACCACCATCTACCGGCGATGGCAGGACAAGGCAGAGCTGGTCGTCGATTCCCTGAACAGCCTGAAGGGCGCCCCCGACATCCCGGACACGGGATCGTTGCGACAGGATCTGCACGCCTTGGCGGAGGAAATCACCAGCGCGGAGGGCAAATTCGGTGCGCGCGTGACGGTCGGGATGGTCAGCGCCCTCGCCCGGGACGCCGAGTTGCGGCAGGTGATCCGGGAGAAATTCATGGCGCCGCGCATGACGGGGTTTCGGGAGGTCTTCGAGCGTGCCGTGGCCCGAGGGGAAATGTCCGACGGTCACGACCTGGACCTACTGGCCGGGCTGTTCCCCGCGCTCGCCCTCCAACAGCTCGTGATGTCCGGGGAGCTCCCCGATACCGAGTTCGCCCGCCAGATCATGGACGAGGCCGTCTATCCCCTGGCCACAGCACCAGCCGCCCGCATAGCCACGGGCGCCACCGCTGGAGGGAAGACATATGGGTAACGGCACGGAAACCAGGCCGATGATCGAGGCCGAGGGTCTGGTCAAGCATTACGGGCAGACCCGAGCCCTGGCCGGTATCGACTTCGCGGTGCCCGCCGGGACGATTCTCGGTCTGCTCGGCCCGAATGGCGCCGGCAAGTCGACAGCGGTGCGGATCCTGACCACGCTGGCTCTCCCCGACACAGGACGCGCCGCCGTCGCGGGAATCGACGTGGTCAAGCATCCCGGCGAGGTGCGGCGCTACTTCGGTCTCGCCGCCCAGGACGCGACGCTCGACCCTCTGCTCACCGGGCGCCAGAACCTGATGATCGTGGGGGAGCTGTCCGGCATGAGACGGGCCGTGTCGCGAACCCGTGCTGCGGAACTGCTCACCCAATTCGACTTGCTCGACGCCGCCGACCGGGTGTCGAAGGGATACTCCGGTGGAATGCGTCGCCGACTCGATCTCGCGGCATCGCTGATGACGCGGCCGCCGGTCCTGTTCCTCGACGAGCCGACGACCGGGCTGGATCCAACCGGACGCCAGATGGTGTGGGACGCGATTCGGGAACTTCTCCGTGACGGGGTGACGATTCTGCTGACCACGCAGTACCTCGAAGAAGCAGACGCCCTGGCCAACCGCATCGTCGTCGTCGACCACGGCACGGTGATCGCCGAAGGAACACCGCACGAGCTCAAGGAAGCGAGCCGCAGCGCGCACGTCGAGGTGACACTGGCGGCACCACACGCCGACGCGGAAGGTGCCATTGCTCCGCTGGTGGTCGGACGTGTCCACGCGAGCGACGACGGGCGGCGTCTCAGCGCGGGCGTGGATGCGACATCCGGGTTGGCCACCGCCCTCGTGAGGCAACTCGACGCAGCGGGAGTTCTGGTGGACAACATCGAAGTCCGCCGTCCCTCCCTCGATGACGTGTTCCTCGCCCTGACCGGCGGGCGCATTGCCGACGACGGTGTGGAACGTGACGACGGTGATTCCGGCGCGCCTCGCCGTGCCGACGACGGCCACGAGGTCCGGGAGGTGCGGTCATGACGAGCACAGACATCGCGGAATCCGGGGTCGGCTCCGAGCGGCTGCGCGGGTCCGGCGGCGTGCGCGGCCCGTTGTCCCAGACCTGGTCCATGACCCGGCGCAACTTGATCCACATCTCGCGTGCGCCAATGCAACTGTCGGATGTGACCATTCAGCCGTTGGTCTTCACGCTGCTCTTCGTGTACATCTTCGGCGGCGGCATCCCGATCCCCGGCGGCGGAAGTTACGTCGACTACGCCCTGGCCGGCGTCCTGGCTCTCAACCTTGTCAGTTCCACCATGGGCACCGCGGTCGGCCTGAGCACCGATCTGCACGAGGGCATGATGGAGCGCTTCCGCACCCTGCCCATGTGGCGTTCCGCCATTTTGGTGGGGCGGTCGTTGGCGGACCTGCTCACAGCACTGCTCTGCGCGCTCATCGTCGCGCTGACCGGCCTCGCGGTGGGGTGGCGTCCGGAGGCGAACCTGGCATCGGTGCTCGGGGGCTTTGCGCTGATGCTGTTCTTCGCCTACGCCGTCTCGTGGGTGTCCGCCTGCATGGGCCTGAACGCGCAGAGCCCCGAAACGGCCGCCTCCTTCGGCCTCATCCTGCTCCTACCCCTCACATTCGTGTCCAACGCCATAGTCCCCACCGAACACATGCCGGACTGGCTCCAGACGATCACCACCTGGAACCCGGTGAGCTCGGTCGTCGCCGGGACCCGGGTGCTCTGGGAAAACCCGAACCCGTCGGCGACAATTCAGGCGTGGCCGATGCAGCACCCGATCGAAGCCGCGCTGATCTGGTCGGTTCTGATCCTCGCCGTGGCAGCACCGGCGGCAACCTACTTCGTCAAGCGGAGGACGACGGAATAGGGACGCGGCAGCGTGCTCCAGCCCTACTCGGAGAAGTCCTGCCACACCCCGGCCGCCGTCATGAGCGAAGATCACGATGAGTGCCGCACGACTGCAGTGCTTTTCGGAGGGAGTCTGTCGTTCGGTCCTGCTGGGAGGTGGGGAAGGAGTTCGAACTCGCCGCCCTACCCGGAGGCGACGGATCCGCTCGTCATGGAACGCGCGATCGAGCCCAATTGACCCTGGAAGAAGGTGAGGGGCTTTTCGCCGTTGACTTCGGAGGCTTCCACTCGGGCTGTGACGATCCAATGGTCGCCGCCTTCGTGTACTTCTTCGATGCGGCATTCCAGGTGTCCGAGCACATCGTCGAGGATGGGTGCGCCGCAGTGCAATCCAGCTTGCCAGCCGACTCCGGCGAACTTGTCGGTACCTGATCGGGAGAAAGAGCGGCACAGTTGCTCTTGGGAGGCGCTCAGAACATTGACGGCGAAGTGGCCCTGTGTCGAGATCAGTGGCCACGTCGTGGACGTCTTCGCTGGGCAGATCAGGATAAGGGGCGGATCAAGTGACAGTGCGCTGAACGACTGGCACGTGAACCCGACGGGACCGGTGTCGGTGATCGAGGTGACGATCGTAACTCCGGTGATGAAATGTCCGAGAGTGTGTCGGAAGCTGTCCGGCGAGATCGCGCCGGAGGGGCGTGTTCCGTTTGTGTGCGCGGCCTCCGCCGAGGGGTTCGACCACTCGATGTGTGCACGCACGTGGGATGCCTCTTCGTCGACCCACCCCTTCGAAGCGGCGTACGAAATCATGGCGTCGAACGAGGTGAGGTCGGAAACGGATTTCCGCAACCACGCGATAGCGAGCCAGGCATAGTCGTCTCGGACGGTGCCGGCTCCGACGTTCCGAATCAGCGATCTCAGGCGCCCCGTGTCGCGTCCGGCTGTCGCAACCTTCACGGACAAGCTCTTGAAGTCGGTTGTTTCAGCAAGCGAAACGCGGGACCGGATCGGATCAACATGTACCTTCATCGATTCTCCTCAACTCTTCTCGACCGACCAGTCGGGTGATACATTGATTACCGTATCCACGCCGGGATCCAGGCGTCAATACTTGCCAAGGATCAACATCGCAGACAAGGCGTCGCGGCAGCCGGATGGCCGACGAAAGAGGTAATATGATCAACGATTTCACAGACGGTCAGGTGACTTTCGAAGTTCAGGGAAATGTCGCATTGATAACGCTGTGTAGGCCCCGCAAACGAAATGCCCTGAATTTCACCATGCGGCAGCAGCTCAGAGATGCCTTCGACGCTTATTCCGCCGATGGGGACCTGCGGTGCGCAGTTCTCGCGTCACAAGGTCCTGTGTTCTGCGCAGGGGGCGATCTGAAGGAAATGGCAGCGGGTGATCTGGGTGAGGTTCCGCCTGAATGGATGCAGCTCATGGGTAGTGGTCCGGAGCTCGACAAGCCAACTATTGCCGCTGTACGCGGACCGGCCCTCGCCGGAGGCTTCTATCTCGCGCAGAGCTGCGACCTGTGCGTCGCAGGTGAGAGCGCGGAGTTCGCTATCACGGAAGCCCGTCGCGGGCGCGGGGCACCCTGGGCGACGCCGCTCGTGTCGATGGTGCCTCGCCGGATCATGCTGGAGTTGCTGCTGACCGCGGAGCCGATCGATGCGCGTCGCGCGTACGAAGTGGGGATGGTCAACAATTTGGTTCCCGACGAAGATGTCCTGAAAACTGCAATGAACTTGGCGAATACCATTGCCGCAAACGCGCCATTGAGTGTCGCGGCCGGTAAGCGCATGGTGCGCCTCGCCGAGGACGTGGGGCCTCACGCATCCCGCGAGCCTGCGGAATGGTTGTTTCTCAAGGCGTACCAGAGTGAGGATGCGCTCGAAGGGCCCAGGGCGTTCGCTGAGAAGAGGATGCCGATCTGGAAGGGACGTTGAACAATCCTGTTCCGGCTCCGCTGATCATCCGATCCAGGCCATAGCATCCGGTCCGGAGAGTTCGATACTTCGAACTCCCCGGACCGGATGCTATGGCGCACTTGCTGGTCATCTGATCCTGCGTATGAATGCTCTTCGAGCCAGGCGTTGCGTCAGCTCGACGATGTCGAGCCGCGCAGGTTCGCGGGGGTGGGTGACTTCGCTTGGAGTCCACCGTGCAGGAGGTTCCAGAATTCCTCTGCGACTTCGCGCGGAGATTTCGAGCCCTCCGGCGAATGCCACTGGTAGGACCAGTTGCACATGCCGATCAGGCCGAGAGCGGCGAGATTCGGATCGGTATCACGAAACGTCCCGACGGCCTGGCACGATTCGATCAGAGCGACGATCCGGTGGCGAAATTTCGCACGCTTCTCTGCGATCAACGCCCGTTTCGGGCCCGAAAGCTCTCGGTAGTGCTCGAAAAACACTCGGGAGTGACCTCGATGGGTAGAGATCGCTGTGACCAGATCGACCATCGTTTCCTGTAGTTGTTCTTCGGCCGTCATACCGCTGACGGTATGTTCAGCCTGCAATTTCAACAGGTGGTCCACGAATTCCTCGTGGATGGAGAAGAGTATTTCTTCTTTGCTTCGGAAATAGTGATATATCGTTGGCTTGGCCATTTTGACTGACCGAGCTATTTCGTCCATGGAAGTACGCGAATAACCGATCTCATCAATCAGCAGGGCGGAACGCGCGACGATTTTTTGGCGCCGCAGGTCGGCTGCACTCACTTCCTGGTCGGCGTTCGCACCAACGCCGTGTTGGTGTGCTGCCATGACTATCTCCTTCCCAGCGTTCGGACCCACGTCAGCAGATTCTTTTACTTTTCGATTACTTCCAACGATTCCAGCTCGTCGAGCTGCCGGGCGGTGAGTCCGAGTTCGCGGCCCAGTATTGCACGGGTGTGTGCCCCCAGAAGCGGTCCGGGCTCGGTCGCCGGGAACTTGTGGCCGTTCATTTGCCACGGCAAGCCAAGGATGGGCTGTCGCCCGAGGTATGGATGGTCAACGGGTGCGAAAATCCCGTTCAACTCCGAGATCGGGTCGTCCAATATGTCCTCGAAGCTCCTCACTCGGCTCGCAGGTATCCCGTGCTTCACCAGAGTTTGTTCGGCTTCGTCCGCCTGCCGCGTAGAAGCCCACCGCTGGACCTCCATCTCGAATTCGGCACGGTCGGGGACTGTCTTCAAGCCGATCAATCGAGCGAGAATACTTCGTTCTTCATCCGTCCGAGCGGCAACGGCTATCCACTCCTCGGCGTTGGCTGTCTGCCACGTCCCGTGAGGCCAGTAGGTGCGGTGGCCGTCGGCGGGAACATGGCTGCGACCGGTCTTCTGGAAGTCGGCCATCTGGATTCGTTCGATTGATACGAGTGCTTCGGTCTGAGAGAGGTCGATCAGCGTTCCCCTGCCGGTTCGCCGCCGATCGAGTAGTGCTGCCATGAGCGCCGCCAGGGCGTGTCCGGCACCGTTCGGGTCGCCGAGCGCCGGGTTGAACAGCCCGACAAGATCTCCGGGTCCGTAGCCCACGACGGAGTCGAGACCCGACAATCCCGACATGACGGGTGCATAGCCACCGACGCCCTTCATCGGCCCATGCTGCCCCATCAGGGACATGGAGACCATGATGAGCCCGGGGTTGCGTGCGGAGAGTCGTTCATAGGTCAGGCCCCGCCTCGACAGCACGCCCGGGCGCATGTTCTCGACGACGATGTCTGCCTTGGCCGCCAATTCGACGATCAGTTCGGCGCCCTGGGGCGTCGTGAAGTCGATCGCGATGCTCTTCTTACCGTGGTTGACCTGGTTGAAGTATGGCGTGACCTCGAGGGGTGGTCCGGGGACCGGCTCGCCATCGCGGATGGCTGCGCCACGAACTCGCGTCGGATCTGCGCGGCGGCGGTTCTCCACCTTGAGGATTTCCGCCCCGAGATCTCGGAGGCCCGAAGTGACCATGGGCCCCGACCATGCCCAGGACAGGTCCAATACCTTCAGCCCGGCGAGGGGCGCTTGAGGCCCTGGCTCCAGGTCGAGGATTGGACCGTCGGCGATGTCGGTTGCCGGGGTGAAGCGCCAAGGCTTGCCTGCGATGGCATTTCCAGCACTGTCGTGCTCGAAGAACCCCCGAGAAGCGAACTGGTCGAGCACCATCGCATCGCCCGTATCGAGCACCGGTGCCATCGGGAACTTGTGCACGTTGCTCAGTGCGAACGCCTCGTCGCGAGTCATCCCCGACAGCCAGGCCTCGAGATGGACGTCCGCTTCGTCAGCGTGGAATCGCGCAACGATGCGCGGGTCGCGGAAGCGCTCGTGCTTACACCATTCCGGCCGGCCCATGGCATCGAGCAGACCTGCCCAATCCTGGTCCGTTCGGCACATAATCGATACCCAGCCGTCCGAACATTCGAACATGGCGGCGGGATACGAGCCGCCGGACATACTGGCTCGGGCCCCGTCTCGTTTCCAGGGGCGTTCGTAGGGCCAGAAATTGGAAGCGATCTGGCCCACGTAGTAAGTCAGGACGTCGGTCGGGTTGATCTGCCAGTGTTGTGGACCGAGGTCAGCGCATTCGGCGAGGAGTACTGCGAGCGCCGCAGCTGCGGCGGCCTCGGTTCCGGCGTGGAACGAGGGCAGGTCATAGGGAAGAGGCAACGGAGCTTTGTCCGCATGGCCGATTGCCCAGCTCATTGCTGCTCGTGCCGAGACGATCAACGACTCCCGCTCCCCGAGTCCGGCGGTGATTTCGATGACGGGGCAGCGTGAGGGGCGGCGGGAGATCGCGGTGTTCGCGAGCCGCTGTGCCGTTCGGTTTTGGACGTCGCTGCCGGCTGAATCCGTCAGGATGACATCGGCAGTCGCTACTGCTGCTTCGAACCGTGCTGGATCACCGGTCGGGATCTGCTGTTTTCCCGCGTGCAGTGAGCGGGCCAGCTCCGCTGCCGACCCACTGAGACAGTCGGCGGTGAGTTCGCACGCAGGACGAACGACCGTGGCACCGAGTTGACGGAGAACCAGACCCGCGTACGCAGCCGCCGGCGAGGACGAGATCTCGAGGACTTCCGTGCCGGACAACGGCAATGTGTCGAGGGCTGAGGGGGAGTTAATGGCCTGCTCCTTGAGAAAGGTCTTCTGTCGCGCTGTGCACCGACGATGCCGAGGCGTCGAGTGGAAGATCGTAGACGTGTGCGGTGTAGGTGCGTGCCTGTAGAAACGCGCGTAGGGCCAGATGACACTCGTGGCGCTGGTAGCGCTCGAACGCTTCGCGATCTCCGAACTCCAGGTACAGGAGATACCCGTCGCCGGGTTCAGCAGGTTTGACGTAGCTCGGACGGCCGAACCTGATCGTGCCCAACCACGCCATCTCCTCCGGCCAGCGGCCGAGGATACCTTCGAGTTCGGCGGCATCCTCGACGCTGAATGAGCCGGGAAAGTGAAAATAGGCCGTGCGCTGCAAATACATCAGGACGCCCTCCGGTGGTTACGCACCGCCACGGGATCGAGCGGAGGCCAACGAAGGATCCGGCGGAGTGTTCGGCCGTAAACCTGTTCGAGTGCCGCTGTATCGAGACCGGGGACCTCGGCGAGGTAGTGCGTCGCCTCCCAATAACTGTGGAGACCGTTGGTGCGCGTGAAGTCACTGCCCCACATCACCCTTTCCGGACCGTATGCATCGAGGATTCGCGCTATCGGATCCCATAGGTCCCGGAAGGGAAACTCGTCGAAGGAGAGTGACGGCGCCCCGGTCAGCTTCAGGCTTACGTTGGAGAACTTGGCCAGGTCGAGAACCGCGGGCAGTGTCTGCCAGGGTTCCTCGGGTGTGGCTCTGAGTAACGGTGGCGCCTGGCCGACGCCCAGGTGATCGATGACGAAGTTGATACCTGAGTACTTCTGGAACACGTCGACCAGCTGTGGGTCGACAGGATGTGCGAGCGAGAATGACACGGCTGCTCCGAGTTCCTCGCACAGTCGCAGTACCCAGTCGAACTCTCTCCGAGCGTGACGTTCCGGTTCACGCAGGCCGAGGAGCCGGACGCCGAGCATGCCCCGAGCAACATCATCGCGAAGTTGTTGTTCCATCGTCGTGGACAGGTGGTCGATCCACCCCATGACGCCGAACTTACGGGGAAATCGCTGTGCAGCGTCAAGCTCGAAGCCGTTGATATCGCCGTACACGCCGACCGGTGTGAGCACGCCTGCATCCACTCCCGCTTCTGCCATGGCGATCAACACGGTTTCGGGCCCCGCCGACTGACCTGCGTGAATCAAGAACTGTGCCTGGTTCCGGTGGTTCTTCCGGTACCCAGGGATCCACGGTCTGGACGGATGGTCCGTGAGCCAGCAGTGTATTTGCGCGTCGAGAATCTCCATAGTCCACTCCTCTCGTATTGACGCTACGTGGTCGGGTCGGTGGTGGTTCAGTGCAGCAGGGCTCGGGGGATTGCGACCTTCTGCGAGCCGAGGTATTCACCGAGCCCCTTGGCCTGAGCATCCACACGTGTGCACGAAGCGACGCCCTCCTCCAGCCAGCCGTGCACCATGAAGTTGAGGGCATTCAGGTTGGGAAGTGCATGCCGGACTACACGAAGCTCTCGCGCATCGGGGACGAGATCCTTGAATCGCTCCACGGTCAGGAACGAGGCGAGCCAGTCGAACGATTCTTCGGAACGCGCCCAAACGCCGACGTTCGCCAGCCCGGCCTTGTCGCCGGACCGGGTGCCGAGGAGTTCGTCGAGACGCGCAAATTCGGATGCTTCGGAGGACCAATCGCGAACCGAAAAGCTGCGCGCGCCCTCCGTTGCGAACGCAGGTCCGGAAGCGAAACTGTGCCAGGGGATCTCGATGGGATCTTGTCCGTCGATCGACACACTTGCCGTCACGGAACCCTTGGGGATCAGCGACGGCCACTGAACGCCGATCAGGCGCTCACGCGCCGGTGGAGTGAAGGTGTAGAAACCGGGAATGCTGGATGTACCGAGCTGGGTGATGCTGTCGGAGAAGTTGGCTCGGGACACGCGCTTTCGGTCCCGGTCCTTGGCTGAGATGACGACGAGCGCGGTCGACTCGTCATAGCTACCACCCTCGGTCGTGGTGGGGCCGATTCTGGTCCAGCGGAAGCCGTCGAAGGACTCCGGATCACCGACTTCGCTCGCTACTTGGCGACGCAGCCACGCTTCTTTGGCTTCGATTCGGCCGCCGGTGAGCCCGACGGTGACCTGATTGCGGTATCCGCCTTCGAATGCAAGGGAGAGTTTGAGCTGGTCCGTCGGGGCGAGCCCGCGGGTCGCATCCACGCGAACGCGGTTCGGTCCTTCGTTCGTGAGCGTAACCGTCGAGAGATCAGCGATCACATCAGGATTGTGATAGAGGGGGCTGCCGACCTCGTACAGGAGTTGAGCGGTGACGGTGCCGACATCGACGACTCCGCCCGAGTTGGCCGACTTCGTGATCGTGCAGCTTCCGTCGCCGTTGATTTCGGCGATCGGCATCCCGGGAAGGCCGAGATCGTCGAATTCGTCGAAGTTCGAATAATTGCCACCCGTTGCCTGGCAACCGCATTCGATGATGTGACCGGCGACGAGAGATCCGGCGAGCTGGTCGAGGTCGTCGACCTTCCAGCCGAAGTGCCATGCGGACGCGCCGATCACGAGTGCAGCGTCGGTGACGCGCGGACAGATGACGATGTCGGCCCCACGTTCGAGAGCCTCGACGATCGGCCATGCGCCGAGATAGGCGTTCGCGGTGAGGATCGGCCGCGAGTCGACGTCGAGTTCTTCGCCGGTGTCGATGTGTTGGAATCGGGCGCCGTGCTCGCGGAGATTGTCGAGATGATGCAGCTGGTCATCCCCGGTGATGGAGGCGATCCGCAGATCCACGCCCAGCTGAGCACACACTACGCGAAGCTTGGCCGCGCACGCTTCTGGTTCGAGGCCGCCGGCGTTCGTGATCAGTTTGATCTTTCGCTCGGCAATCGAGCTGAGGTTCGACTTGACCTGGTCAATGAAGCCCTCTGCATACCCCACCCCACCCCGCAGCTGGTTCTTGCGAAGGACCAGCATGGTCAATTCGGCGAGATAGTCGCCGGTGAGCACCTGGCAGTCGCTGTCGATGAGCTCGGCCATCGCCGAGTCCCGGTCGCCGTAATACGCGGAGAACTGCCCGATGCGTAGGGGAGAGGTCAGGTCAGGATTCATGGTGAACTCCTCGTAGTCTACGTCACAGCCGACCGGTCGGTCGAGTAGGGTTACGTCTAATTGACCACACAAGATCGCTTACCGCAAGATCGGCGGCAAAGTAAATGCCAGAATTGGCGCCACTATTGCCGAACGATCGTCGACGTTCTAAGCTGAGACCGCTCGATGAGGCCTGTGTCACATGACACCCAAGGCGTGGCGATCGCTACTCGGCAGATACCCCCTTCGTCGACGCGCACACTTCTTCGAATTTCCGAATGCAGCTGAAACTCCGGTTTCGGCTATCGAGCCCTACAGTGAGGACGCACTCGACATGGACCCTTTCCCACACCAGGAGCAGAACAAGGAGCTGCGCGCAGCGGTGCGCGACCTGTGCAGCAAGTTCGACCTCGACTACTGGGATAGGCACGACAAGGAGCACGAATTCCCGACCGAGTTCTTCGAAGCCTTCGCGGCGGCGGGGTACCTGGGAACCACCATTCCCGAGGAGTACGGCGGCGGCGGCGGCGCGATGTCCGACCTCATCGCCGTCCTCGAAGAAGTAGGAGCGTCGGGTGGAGCGCTCAATGCCTGCAGTACTGTGCACACTCCTTTGCTGACCGTCCCCACGCTCCTCCAGTACGGCACGGAGGAACAGCGCAAGGAGTTCCTCCCGAAGATCGCTTCGGGTGAACTGTTCATCACCTTCGGGGTGACGGAGCCCGATGCTGGCACGGACACCACCCAGATCAAGACGCGAGCGGCCGAGACCAGCGGCGGGTACGTCGTCAACGGGGCCAAGGTATGGAACACCGGCGCCCTCCGAGGCGAGAAAATCTTCCTGCTCGCGCGCACGTCCACGCCGGCCGACGGTCAGCGGCGAGGCGAGGGCCTCACGCTGTTCCTGACCGACCTCAAAGCTCCGACCATCGACATCAGACCGATCCCGAAGATCGGCCGCAACGCGCTCATCTCATGTGAAGTGTTCTTCCACGATCACTTCGTTCCGGCCGAGGACGTCGTCGGCGAGGTCGGGATGGGTTTCTATCATCTCCTCGACAGCCTCAACGGCGAACGACTCTACCTGGCGGGCGAAGCCCTCGGACTCGCCCGCTGGGCCCTGTCCTCTGCATCGCGGTACGCCCAGGAGCGGGTGGTCTTCGGTCGCCCGATCGGCAAGAACCAGGCCGTGCAGCATCCCTTGGCGCAGAGCTACCTCGACGTGCTTGCCGCCAGCGAGGTGGTGTACCGAGCGGTTCGCGAGTATGAGGAGAAAGGCGCGTCCGAAATCGGACTGCTCGCCAACGCGGCCAAGCTTCTGGCGACAGAAGCTTCCTTCAAGGCTCACGATGCGGCGATGCAGGTATTCGGCGGGTATTCGTTCGCCAGGGAATATCACATCGGACGGCACTGGATCGAATCGCGATTGCAGCGAATCGCTCCGGTGAACAACCAGATGATCTTGAACTATGTCGCTGAAAGAGCTCTCGGGCTTGAACGAAGCTACTGAACCCGACCCACCCTCGAAAGAACGGAAAGCAGCAATGGCGTATTTCGGTCCCCCCATGAAGTTCGGTGTCTTCCTCGGACCCTGGCACAAGATCGGTATGAACCCGACCCTCGCACTCGAGCGGGATCTCCAGCTGATCGATCTGCTCGACGAACTCGGCTTCGACGAAGCATGGATCGGTGAACACCATTCCGGCGGTGTCGAAATCACTGCCTCGCCCGAATTGATGATCGCGGCGGCCGCGCAACGCACGCGGCAGATCAAGCTCGGCACAGGTGTGTCTTCCTTGCCCTACCACCAGCCGTTCATGCTGGCCGATCGCATTCTGCAGCTCGATCACATGACACGGGGTCGAATGATGTTCGGTGTCGGCCCCGGTCAGCTCCTGAAAGATGCACAGATGATGGGCATCGAGACCACGCGCCAGCGCGCGATGATGGAAGAATCCCTTCAACTGATCTTGCGCCTCTTCAAGGGCGAGACCGTTACTCACAAGTCCGACTGGTTCGAGCTCAATGAAGCCTCCCTCCAGATGAAGCCCTACTCGGACTTCGATGTCTGTGTCACGGGCGCAGTGTCGCCTTCGGGGCCGAAACTCGCCGGACGGTTGGGTACCGGGCTTCTTTCCCTCGCGGCAACCGATCCTGTGGGCATCGAGCGGCTCGGCCAGCACTGGGACATTGTCCAAGCCGAGTCCCGGGAGCACGGAACCGTCGTCGATCGATCGTCTTGGCGCCTGGTGGGGCCGATGCACATCGCGGAGAGCCTCGAGCAGGCAAAGGAGGACGTCAAGTATGGACTCCTGTGGATCACTCAGTATCTGCACCATATTTCGCCCCACTCGACGGGAACATACGACGACGTCGACAAGCTGGTCGATGACATGAACGAATCGGGACGCGGGGTCATCGGCACCCCCGAAATGGCCATCGCCCAGCTCGAGCGGCTCGACGCGAAGTCCGGCGGATTCGGCACATACCTGATTCAGGGCTTCAACTCGGCTCGCTGGCCGGCAACACGTCGCAGCTACGAACTGTTCGCGGAGGAGGTCATTCCGCACTTCAACGGCCAGCTCGACGTGGTGAAGGCCGGCTACGAAGAAGTTGTCAGCAGTGGCACCGAATGGGCTGACGCAACCCGCAAGGCACAAGCAGAGGCAACCGCTGCGTACCAGGCCGAGCGCAGTCTGAAGGTGAACTGAGGTAGGGCAAGTGAGTCCTGGCGGAGGAGAGGAGCGAAAAGATGGTCGAAGTCGTTGACGATAGCCAACTCGCGGCAGGCGGTGTCGAGCGTGCTGCAGCTGCCGTGAGATCGCTGATAGTCGCACGACGCCTCCTGCCGGGAGAACAGCTCCGCCAGGATGAGCTGGCTCGACGTCTGGGGTTGAGCAGGAGCACGTTGCGCGAGGCCCTGCAGGCACTCAGCGTCGAGCGAATGGTCACCTATACGCGCAACCGCGGTTACACCGTCGCCCGTTTCGGGGCAGAAGAGATGCAACAGCTCTACCAGTTGCGTGACTTCTCCGAAAAGCTTCTGCTGGAATCGATATCAGCGCCGAGCGAAGAAGAATTCGCGACCTTGGTCGAACTGAACGAGCGGATTCGTGCCGCGGCCGAGGACCCACGTGAGGTCGTCCGTCTCAACGACGAATTTCACCTCAAGATCTTCGACTACTCCCCGCTAAGGATTCTGGCCGAAGAAACCAGACGATGGTGGACGATGTCCGCAGCATACCGCGCCCTGTCCGTCACGACGTTGCAGGACCGGAGCCTGATCGCTGCCGACCATGACGGCATGCTCGAGGCTCTGCGGATCGGCGACAGCGACCTTCTCGTGCAGCGTGCCTACAAACACAGGCATGCATCGCTGGACCGCATCATCCCGACGATTATCTGATCCAGAACTAACTGTCAGCCGACAGCGCACCGTAGGCACACGTCGGGCCTACGGTGTGACGGCGGCACCCGATATCGACCGACGGGTCGGTCGGCCCCACCAATGAGGCGGTACCCTCGTGGACATTCTGATACAAACCCTATTCAATGGCACCGTTGCAAGTGCTGTTTACTTTCTGATCGCAGCCGGAATAACGTTCGTGTTCGGGCTCACGAAGCTCATCAACTTCGCTCACGGGCAGTTTCTTGTTCTGGCGGTATTTGCCGCCTACGAGCTCACCGGATTCGGTGCACCGTTCATCGTGGCGGTCATCGGCAGTGTCCTGTTCGCGGCGGCGCTGGGGTACTTGTCGGAACGATTCTTGTTCCGATTCACGTTGGCCAATCCCTACAATGGCCTTATTGTCGGTCTCGGACTGCTGTTGCTTCTCGAGGCGCTCACACTGAAGATATGGGGCGGCTTCCCGATCGGTATCCCCGCACCCGTAGAGGGCGGGGCTGCTCTGGGCGCTGCGTTCTTCTCCTGGAACCGGGTCATCGTACTGGCGGTTTCGCTGGTGGCTGCAGTCACATTGTTCCGCCTTCTGAAGGGTTCGCGCCTCGGGCAGCAGTTGCGCGCAGCACATGAAAACCCTATTGCAGCAGCACATGTGGGTATCAATGTCGGCCGAATGGTCACCGCGGCCTTCATCATCGGATCCGGACTCGCGGGACTCGGGGGAGCGTTTCTCGGCACACTGCAACCCATGAGCGCCTTCGATGGGCACGGGCTCATCATCAAGGGCTTCGCCGTAGCACTCTTGGGTGGCCTCGGTAACCTCTCCGGCGCCATGAAGGCGAGTCTTCTCTACGGCATCGGTGAAACCTTTGTCGCCGCCTACCTGCGCCCGGACTTCGTACCGATCTTCACCTACGGTGTGGTCATCGTGGTCCTGTTGGTCCGACCCAACGGACTGTTCGAAAAAGGAAGGGGAGAACCAACCTTCAGCCGGAACGCGATTGGACGACTGAGACGTCCGAGGGCCCTGACCAGACCTGAGAAGTACATCGCGATCGGCACGGCACTGTTGCTTCCGCCTGTCATTTTCGAGCTGGCACCGTCGACACACATTCAAGCGCTACTCGTTCTCGCCGCGCTCTATGCCGTACAGGTCTACGCACTGTCCTACATCTACCAGACGACCGGAATTCTCTCGATCGCTCAGGCCGGTCTCATGGCGGTCGGGGCCTACACAGGAGGGCTTCTCGCCATCCACTTCGAGGTGGGGTTCTGGCCCACGCTACTCGTCGCAATACCCGTCACCGCGCTCGCCGGCGGTCTCCTCGGTGTAGTCGTTGCCAGATGTACCGGTCACTACCTTCTGCTTGTCACGCTCGCTTTCAGTGCGCTGATCACTCAGATCATTCTGACCGCCACGACTGTGACCAACGGAGACAACGGCATCATCCTGGAGCAGGAGCTCCCTGTCTTCGGCCCCCTGGACTTCAGCACCATTCGGGGGCAGTTCTACGTTGTGGCCATAGTGGCCGGTGTGGCAGCCGCCGGACTGGCCGGATTGCAGAAGACGAAGCTCGGCTATCAGCTGGCGGCCATTCGCGAGAACGAGATGCTCGCGCAATCATTGGGGCTGCGCGTCGGGCTGGCGAAAATGACGATCTTTGCGATCAGCGGTGCGATCTCCGGTATCGGCGGTGTGCTCTATCTGTACTCACAACAAGTCATCGTGCCGGCGTCGTTCGAGACGGCACTGAGCATCGAGATCGTGATCATGCTCGTCCTCGGTGGTCGGGGAATGATCGGCCCAGCGCTTGGTGCCTTGGTGTTCATCGTCGTGCCGGAGCTGGCCGGACTCAGCGCGATCGACCGCCAGATCGTCTTCGGGGTCGGGCTGATAGCCATCATTCTGCTGATCCCTGACGGACTGGTGCCGACCCTTCGGAATCTGTATCTGCGCCTGCGAGACGGTGCTCCCAGGTCGGCCGCCGAGAAGTACGCGCCAATCCCGCCCGAGGCCGAGGAAACGAAGCTTCTGACAGAGAGCGTCCTATGAATACACAATCGCCCTTAGCGGCGGCCCGCGGGCTCACAATGGATTTCGGCACGGTCAAGGCGTGCAACGGCATCGATATCGATATCGATGGGTCGGAGATCGTCGGTATCGTCGGCCCCAACGGGTCCGGCAAGAGCACCCTGCTCAAGATGTTGGCCGGCCAGTTACGTCCCACCAGCGGAGACGTCCATTTCTGTGGTCAGAACGTCACGAAGTGGAAGACGGACCGCCGCGCCCGTGCAGGACTCATCATGGCTTCGCAGAACCAGATGGTTTTCGGCGGAGTGTCGGTCCGCGATGCGTTGAGCATCGGCGCCGCGTGCCATGCAGCACCTCCCCCCGGCACACAGCGCCGAGTCGAGTTGGCGGATCTGATCGAAATGCTCCACCTTTCGGATGTCCTCGACGAGACGGTCGACGAATTGCCCCTGGGCTATCTGAGGCGAGTGGGTATCGCACTCGCGGTGTCCGCGCAGCCACAGCTTCTGCTGCTCGACGAACCGGCTGCGGGCCTGAACGATGAAGAAACCGAGGCGCTGCGTCAACTCATCCTGCAACTGCGCGACGGCGGACTGTCGGTCGGCATCGTCGACCACGACATGAACCTGATGGTCACCTTGTGCGATCGCGTCGTGGTTCTCGACCTGGGTCGAATTCTTGCTCAGGGCGATCCGATCACCGTTATGAACGATCAATCCGTCGTCGACGCGTATCTGGGTAGTCCACTGGCACTGACAGCAGAGGAAGTGTGATGGCTGCATCACTAGAGTCCGGTGGCCTGGAACTTGTCGATGTCACCGCCGGATACGGCGACGCAATGGCGCTCAAGGGCGCCAGCCTGTCCGTCGGCCACCGGCAGATCACCGCCATCCTCGGCGCCAACGGTGCGGGAAAGAGCACCGTGCTTCGGACGATCACCGGCCAGGTCAAACTGCGCAAGGGCCAGCTGCGGTTCGACGGGGAAGATCTGGCCGGATTACGCCCGGATCAGACCCTCGCCCGGGGCATCGCCCACGTCCTCGAGGGGCGGCAGGTGTTCTCGACCATGACAGTCCTCGAGAACCTCGAACTGGGGGCAACTGCGCGAGGCCGCTCCACCAGGCAGGAGTCGATCGACATGCTCTTCGATCGCTTTCCCATTCTCGCGGAGAAGGCCGCTCAACCGGCCGGTCAGCTGTCCGGAGGCCAGCAACAAATGGTGGCGATATCAAGGGCTTTCATGTCTCGCCCGCGACTGTTGTTACTCGACGAACCCTCATTGGGATTGGCGCCCGTCATGTTACCGGTTGTCGTCGACCTTATCCGGTGGGCCCAATCGGTGCTCGGCGCATCGATTCTGTTGGTGGAGCAGTACACGTCGATGGCACTCGAGGTCGCGTCGACGGGATATGTGCTCAAGAACGGCCACATCGTTCTCACCGGCACCAGCGAGGAACTCCAGGAAGGGGATGCACTGCAGAACGCGTATCTCAGTCATGCCTCTACTGACGGAACGACCGATCAAACTGAGATCACTACTGCAATGGAGGCATCGTGAGGAAGACCAAAACTGCCCTGGCCGTAGCGGCAGCCGGAATGCTGCTTGCAGCGTGTGGCGGCACCGGCGGTGGCTCCGACGACGGTGATGTCATCAAACTGGGCGTGCTGGTGTCGCAAACCGGGCCTTTCGCCGCTGCCGGTGAAGCGCACCTCGGCAGCATCAAAGTCGGTGTGGACAAGGTCAACCGTGCCGGCGGAGTCACGGTCGACGGGCATCACTACACCTTCGAAGTGGTAAGTCAGGACGCTGCGACCGATCCGGCCAAGGCGAGCGCGGGAGTCCAGACCCTTCTGCGTGACGAAGGTGCGAAGTTCATCGTCGGTACCGGCGAAACCATCACAATCCAGGCCATCGAACCACTCATTCGCAACAAAGACGTTCTATGGATCGGCGGATCGACCTATCTGTCGGGCAAACTCGAACAGGTCGGGGCCGGTGACGGCTACGAGAACGTGTTCGCGACGAATCCGAGTGCAGCCTCGTCCTATCCGGCATACATCGAGGGACTTCTCCGGTACATGCCGGAGACGAAGACCGCCGCAGTCCTGTGGCCGGCGGGCGCCAGCTACGACGGATTCGCAGACCTGATCGAGAAAGCCTTCACAGATCGCGGCGTCGAAGTGGTGGACGTACTTCGGTACGATCTCGGTGCGCAAGACTTCTCCACCCTCCTCACACGGCTCAAGGCCAGCTCGCCCGACGTGCTCTTCACCGGAACCACTACCGCCGGCGTATCCGCAATTGCGTCCCAGTCCGTCGATCTGGGATCGCCGTTCAAAGCAATCGTCTCGCACGGAACGTCCTCGGGTATCGGTATGACCGCGAACAACGGTGGCCCGCTTCCGTTTGCCTACATCTACTCGATGAATCGGGGAATCGACCCCAACGTCGGCTCGCCGGAGGTGGACGCATTCTTCGATGACTACGAGAGAGTCAACGGACGGGTCGCCGCTCCCGACGCTCAGCAGTACGCCTCGGAATTCTCATCCTCGATCGAGATTCTCGCTGCCGCGATGGATAAGGCCGGTACGGTCGACGACATCGACGCCATCTCGAAAGCCATGACCGAGGTGCAGGTCGATGCCCCGACCGGCAAGGTGGGATACGGACCGAAGCACGTGCTGGAAGCGCCGCTTGCGGTCTGCGCCATCATCAGCGGAGCCGGCTCCTGCGAAACGGTGGACACAGCGGATGCAGGATCTGGAGAGTAAAGCTTCGCTTGCCCCCAGAGGCGAGCGTCGTCTCCACTCGTGTGCCCGGACGGTCGATTCGTAATCGCCGTCCGGGCACACCGGGTGCAGCAGGGGTCCTCGGCTACCACGCTCACCTCTGTCAACGAAATTTTGATACGCCCGCGATAGACGCGGGCCGCAGTGAGTAGAAGGAACGGAGAGTCAGATGGTAATGATCGTCACCGGCGCTGCACAGGGAATCGGACAGGCGGTAGCATTGCTCGCCGCAGAATCTGGACACGATCTGCTTCTGGTGGACCGCGATGCGGCAGGCCTCGATGCAACAGCGGACCGGGTGCAGGAGTTCGGAAAGGCGCCGGGGATACTCCCTGTCGACCTGTCGAGCCCAGACTCCGGTGAGCGGATCGTGCAGCACGCCGTTTCCGAATTCGAGGGTATCGACGCAGTCGTCAGCAACGCCGGAATCGTATCCGGGGCACCTCTCGCGGAGTTGGACATCGCTTCATTCGACAAGACCTTCGCGGTCAACACCCGCGCAACGTGGTTGCTGGCGAAGGCTGCTCATCCCTGGCTGAAGAAGAACAAGGGCGTGGTTCTGGCGACTGCGTCGATCTCTGCTCAGCATCCGACGCCCCCCACCGGTGCATATGCAGCCAGCAAGGCGGCACTGGTGATGTTGGTTCGCCAGATGGCACTCGAGTGGGGCCGCGACGGCATCCGCTGTAACTGCGTGTCTCCCGGCCCGACGCTCAGCGGGATGACGAGCAACGTGTTCGGGGACATCTCCGATGCGGAGCAGGCCGAGAACCGTAAGAGGCGCGAGGAACACATTCCGCTCGGGCGAATCGGGGAGTCGATCGATGTGGCGCGAGCGCTGCTGTTTCTGGCGAGCCCGGCCGCGAGTCATATCACCGGTATCGATCTGGTGGTCGACGGTGGCCTGACCACCGCGCTCATGCCCGCCGCGGGCGGCGGGCGCGGTCACTCGTGACCGGGTGCAGTGGATCGTCGACAGCCACGGTTCGCCCGAACAAATGGCAGGAGATCCGACTGGTCTCCTACCCTGTCGGCGAACCGCATGACGGGAACTTCGCGCTGGTGGAGGTGGAGGCCCCGGATCTGGAGGTGGGGGAGTACCTGGTGTCGAACGAGTGGATCTCGCTCGATCCGGCGCAGCGACTGCGGATGAACCCGAACTCCGCAGGCTACCTTCCACCTTTCCGATTGGGGGAGGTGCCGGCGAGCTGGGCCGTGGGTCGCGTGGTTTCCTCCCGAAATCCGAGCGTCGCGGTTGGTGCGTGTGTTCTTCACAACAGCGGGTGGAGTGAGTGCGCAGTGCTGAATGGTTGTGAGAGCCGACCCCCGCGGCTGATCGATCGGCATCCTGCACTGCGGTCCGTCGACTTTCTGGGCCCTCTGGGTTGGCCCGGCCTGACGGCCTATGCCGGCCTATTCGACGTCGGCCGAGCACAACCGGGGGAGACGGTGTTCGTCTCCGCGGCGGCGGGCGCGGTCGGAGGTATGGTTGTGCAGTTGGCGAAGGCACGAGGACTCCGCGTTGTCGCCAGTGTCGGTACCCGTGAGAAGGCGGATCTGGTCGGGCGGGAGTACGGCGCTGACGCAGTGGTGTGTTACCGAGACGGCGATATCCGCGAGTTGTTGCCTCGAGTGGCGGGGAACGGCATTGACATCTACTTCGACAACGTCGGCGGTGACCACCTCGAGGCCGCCTTGGCATCGATGCGGCCGTATGGGCGGATCGTTCTGTGCGGGTCGATTGCTTCATACAACGATTCCGAGGCCGGGCGCGCACCGGCGAACCTCTTCCTGGCCACCGCCAAAGGACTGATCCTGCACGGGTTTCTCGCGCGCATGTACGAGCACCGATGGGACGAATTCTCGGACCACATGAGGACTCTGGTCGAGCGCGGGCAAATGAAGGCTCCGATGACGGTCGTCGAGGGACTCGAAGCGATCCCACAGGGGTTCAGAAAGCTGTTTTCGGGTGGAAATGTCGGAAAGATGGTTGTTCGAATCGGTCAGTGAGCCGTGTGAGCTGTGCAAGTCAGAGGCTCGCATCCGGGTCGTGGGGCAGTGACCGAGCAGCGCTCGTCCCCCACAACGTCGGGCACCACGGCGTCGACTGGGGATGATGGAGGGGCGCGGACCGGAGTCGCCGCGCTGGTGTTGCTGGCGGCATGTACCGCGCTCGCGCAGGGGTTGGCTCGCTATTCGTTCGGTCCGTTGCTGCTGCCGATGCGTGAGGACGTGATTCGCTCCTACGCAATCGGTGGACTGCTCGCGACCGTGCACATGGCCGGTTATCTCGTCGGCGCCGTCGCCGGCGTACGCGCATCGGCACGCGTTGCACCGTTGTGGCTCATCCGAACCGGAATGGCCGGAAGTGTAGCGGGTTTGGCGGTGCTGAGCTTCAGTACGGGGAGCGCCATGGTCGGTGCCGGACTGTTCCTCACCGGTATGGGTGGGGCCCTCGTGTGGCTGGCCGCTCCCGCGGTTGCCGTCCAGGTGTATCCGTGTGATCCAGGGCGAGCGATAGCGATCATCGCGAGCAGCATGGGTATCGGCATCACCCTCGGCAGCGTCGTACCCGCCCTTGTACCGGCGGTCGGCGGATGGCGCGCAGTATGGGGAATCGAGGCTGTGAGTGTGCTCGTCGTGCTCTGCGTTTCGCTTCTCCTGCTGGGTTCGAGGCCGCAGGTTTCTGCCCGGGCTGAAGAATCAGGGGGGTGGCGACCTGACCGACGCTGGATATGGACCGTAGTCGCCTTCGCCGCCTTCAGTTTCGGGATCGGGACAGGCATGACATTCTTCGTCGCCGCACTGAGAGATGGTGCCGGGTGGACGGTGCGGCGTGCCGGTGCGACCTACTCGATGATCGGCGTTGCGATGATCGCGGGCGGCGTGATCGCCGAGCGACTGTCGCGGTCACTCGGGCGGATGCCGGTGCTGGTCGCCCAGTTCGTCCTCGCAGCGGCATCGATGTTCATGGTGGCGACCGGTATGGGCCCCGTCGTCAGTGTCGCGGCCGTCATCATCGGAACAACCATGTCCGGGACCGCAGCGGTGGTATCGGCCGATCTTCACGATCGGTACTCGCCACAGCAGATGGCCGCGGCTTTCGGTCTAATGCTCATACCGTTGGGTATAGGACAGATGCTCGGACCGACCGCGGGAGGGTGGGCTGTCGACCTGGCCGGGGATCCCTTCACCGCGTTCATGCTCTGTGGCGCAGTCATGGGCGCGGGTCTGCTTCCGCTGGTGATTCACGGATGCCGGCGGACGCGTCGGGCTCAAACTCCCTTGATTACCGGCCGGTAGAGCCTACAGGGAATAGGGTCCCGCGGATTGCGATCTGTGCAGCTCAGAGCTGATTTTTCGGGGTTGACCTAGGCGTCGATATGTATCGCTGTTGACGGCGCGATGCCGTGTGATTAGAGTTACACCCGACCGGTCGGTCGAGGACGAGTGGGAGGCACGCCGGAGGTCGCATGCATTTGGTGGGGCCTACGGAAAGCCCAAAAGCATGATCCGATCTGCTCCGCGGAACCTGGCTGGAACTTGATGAACTCAATATTGGTCGAATCGACACTTGCCCTGCGCGTCCGGAGATGGACTACGCAGGCGTAGCAACGAGAAGGAAGATCGTAGGAACGTTCTCCGTTACTCGATCTCGAATAATTCTTCGACGTCACAGTCGTGCACGTCGTTACAAGGACTACCACGTCGGAAACCGGGTGTATGCCCCGGTCGGAATACAGGAGGAAACATGTCCGAAGCCAATCGCACCACTGAACCGCAACTCGAGGACGAGCTGGGCCGGATGTTCGCGGGCGACGTGTCGGTGACTTCGAACCCGTATCCGTTGTATGAGCGCCTGAGGGCTCAGGGGCCCGTGTACTGGTACAACGGCACCCTTCCGTGCGTGACCACTCATGCCGGGTCCGTGCAGGTCTTCCGTGATGCGGAGTCCTTCCACGCGTTCCGCGGCCGTGAACGTTTCGACTACGACAACCTGACACCCGAGCTGCAGGACTGCGTCGATGAAATCGTGGCCTTCGAGCATCTGCAGATGAGCGAGATGAACGGTGAAAGCCACCGCCGGGTGCGTGCCGCAGCGCAGCGTGCCTTCCCCCGCAAGCGCATGATGGAGGTTGCCGAGTACGTCCAGCAGGCGACCGATGCACTGTTCGACCGCTATCTCGAAGACGGACGAATGGACTTCATGGAGCTGGCACTCCGACTCCCGGTCCTGGCGATCGTCGAACTGATGGGCACACCGCGCGAAGACGTCGATCTGTTGAAGAGCTGGGGCGACGACATCGCGGCCACCAAGGCCTTCTACGGCGGCGGATTCGCACCCGAGACGATCATCCGATCACGAGATGCGTTGATCAGCCTGAAGCAGTACGTCAACGACTTGGTCGAAACGAAGCGGGGCGGCGTCAACACGCAGATGTTCACGGCGTTGCTCGACGCGACCGAAAAGGACCGGCTGACTCCCGAGGAGCTCGCAGCGACCATTGCGCTGTTCCTCTACGCAGCACACGAAACCACCTCCAACATGCTCGGGCTCGGCCTGTACCACCTGCTCAGCCACCGCGATCGTTGGGAAAAGCTGAAGAATAACCCGACGCTGGTCTCGTCGACCATCGAGGAGACCCTGCGGTTCACTCCGCCGGTGCAGTTGATGTCCCGTATGGCCGTGGCCGACAAAGAAGTCGGTGGACACCTCATTCCGGCCGGCACGAAGACCATGATCATGATCGGCTCGGCAAACCGAGATTCCCAAGCGTTCGCGGACCCCAACGTCTTCGACCTCGAGCGCAATCCGACCGACCACCTCGGTTTCGGGCACGGCGTTCACGTTTGCATCGGCAACATCTTGGCCCGAGTCGAAGGCAAGGTGGTGTTCGACACGCTCCTCAAGCGATTCGACGACGTGGCGCTCACTGTCGATCCGGACTCCCTCGAGTGGAACGCCCACTCTGTGTTTGCCGGCATCTTGAGTCTTCCCATCGAGATCACCAACGACCGATCGGCTCTCAAGGTAAAAGAGGCGAGCGCATGACTCGCGGGCAACCACTAGAGAAGGGATCGGCATCGTGAGCGTCGTTATCATCGGTGCAGGTCACGCCGGCGTCGAGGTCGCTTCGGCACTGCGCATCCTGGGTGACGAATCCGACATCGTGCTTGTGGATGCCGGCTCGCATCTTCCGTACGAGCGTCCTCCCCTGTCGAAGGCGTACCTGAAGGGCGAAGCGGGACTCGGCTCGCATCCCCTCCGGTCGCCGAGCTTCTACGAAGAAAAGAACATCGAATGCAGATTCGGATCGACAGCACGCCGTGTCGATCGGAACACCAAGCGGGTAATGCTCGATGACGGAGAAGTCATCGAGTACGACAAGCTGGTCCTGGCCACCGGTGGTCGGCCGCGAGCCCTCCCCATCAAGGGCGCGGAACTTGCAGGCGTGCACCATCTGGTCACATCCGATGACGCAGCCTCACTGCGTTCCGGTCTCCGGTCAGCTAGCGACGTCGTCATCGTCGGCGGCGGATACATCGGACTCGAAGTCGCTGCAGCGGCCCGTTCGATGGGGAAGAACGTCACAGTCGTCGAGGTGCAGGAGCGTCTACTCAGCCGCGTCGCCTCCGGTCCCCTTGCACAAGCAGTGCTGGCAACCCATTGTGCGAATGGCGTCGAATTCCGTTTGCACCGCGCTGTCGTGGAAATTCTCGGAAACGACCGGGCCGAAGGCATTGTTCTCGACGACGGTTCGCAGATAGCGGCGGAGCTGGTTGTCGTCGGAATCGGATCGGTGCCGGAGACCGATCTGGCATCCCTCTCCGGGGTGGCGTGCGGTAACGGCATCATAGTGGACAGCAATTGCCGCTCTTCGGATCCGGACATCTTTGCGATCGGTGACGTCGCGTGCAGGCAGGCAGGAGAGGGCACTCAGAGCCTTCGGCTCGAGAGCGTTCAGAATGCTGTTTTCCAGGCCCGGACCGTGGCCGGAGTAATTGCCGGTGCGCCGCCGCGCTCCGCAGAGGTTCCGTGGTTCTGGTCCGATCAGTACGACATGCACATCAAGATCGCTGGACTGGCAGAGCCAGACGACGACCTTGTGATCCGTCCGTATCCCGACAATCAGGTTGCGGTCTCGGTGTTGCATCTTCGTGACGGACGCCTGACCTGCATCGAAACATTGAACGCCACCAAAGATTTCATCCAAGGAAAGAAACTCATCTCTTCCAGGGTTCACATCGATCCCGTGCTGAGTGAAGACAGCCGAGCGAAGCTCACGGCCTGTCAACTCGAGAAGGAGGCTATTGCATGACGGAGCAGATCGCAGTCACGGTTGTGGACAAGGACGGCACGGCGCACGCCCTCTCGTGGCGTGAGGGTCAATCCCTCATGGAGGTCATCCGGGACAACGGATTACCGATCTCCGCGGAATGTGGGGGTGCGTGCGCGTGCGCGACCTGTCATGTCCATCTGGATAGTCGCTCGTTCTCCCAGCTTCCAGAGCGGGACGAGTACGAGGCGGAGCTGCTGGAGGAAGAATCCACCTATGACGTGGGGACGTCGAGGCTCGCATGCCAGATTCCCTTCTCGCCCGACCTCACAGCCCTTCAAGCACAGATTGCCACCGGGGACGACTTCTTCTGACGGGTAACGCCACCGCCGACCCTCTCCGATCTTCGGCAGCTGTCGTCCATTTCCTTCGATCACCCGAATTAGATGCCCTGTCCGCCAACGCAAAGGACGAACCATGAGTACAGTCGAATCCTCGACCGACGCGATCACGTACGACCGAATTTACATCGGCGGCGAGTGGGTCGAGCCCTCGAGTAACGAAGTCCTCGACGCGATCTCCCCGATCACCGAGGAGATTATCGGCCGCGTACCGGCTGGTCAGCCTGCCGACATCGACAGGGCAGTTACTGCCGCGCGCCGCGCCTTTGACGACGGTCCCTGGCCGCGCATGAGCGGTGTGGAACGTGCAGACGCGATCATGCGCCTGCACGCCGAGCTGTCGAAGCGCGCCGACGACGTTAACCGGACGTTCACGGCGGAGATCGGCGGCCCTGCAGGCCTCGCTGGTGCATTCATCGACATGGCACTGGCCAGCCTCGAGTCGGTGGCGACGATTGCTCGCGAGTTCCCCTTCGAGGAGGATCGGGACGTCGACGGCAGCAGCGGTCGTCTCGTGCGTGAACCTATCGGGGTCGTTGCCTCCATCGTCCCGTGGAACGGACCCGTGACGAGCTCGTGCCTCAAGCTGGGCCCGGCGTTGGCCGCAGGATGCACGGTGGTGCTCAAGCCGTCTCCGGAAGGTGCTCTGGGACAGATGATCCTGGCCGACGCGGTGGATGCGGCCGATTTCCCGGAGGGTGTCGTCAGCATTGTTGCCGCGGGACGGGAAACGGGGGAGTACCTGGTGACGCATCCGGGAATTGACAAGGTCGCCTTCACCGGTAGCACGGCCGCCGGGAAGCGGATCATGTCTCTGTGCGGGGAACGTGTCCGGAACGTGACGCTGGAGCTGGGTGGCAAGTCGGCTGCCGTCATCGCGGACGATATCGACTTCGACAAGGTAATTCCATATCTTGTTCCGGGAGGTATGGCAAACTCCGGTCAGGTCTGCGCCGCACTGACGCGAGTGCTCGTTCCGCGGGAGAGGCAGGACGAACTCATTGATGCGATCACGGCATTCCTGGGCGGGTGGAAGGTCGGCGATCCGACGGAACCTGATACGGCAATGGGTCCGTTGGTGGCCGAGCGGCAGAGGGACCGTGTGGAGGAGTACATCCAGATCGGTATCGACGAGGGTGCCCGCCTCGTCTACGGTGGCCGTCGCCCGGAGGGCCTGGACCGGGGTTGGTACGTCGAGCCGACGGTATTCGCCGACGTGGACAACAAGATGCGGATCGCGCAGGAAGAAATCTTCGGTCCCGTGATTTCGGTGATTCCGTTCGATTGCGTCGACCATGCTGTGGACCTCGCGAACGATTCGCCCTACGGGTTGTCGGGTGCGGTCTTCGCGCGCGACACCGAACTCGCCGAGAACATCGCTCGTCGTATCCGGACCGGACAGGTCAGTATCAACACGTTCAATATCTGTCTTACAGAGCCTTTCGGCGGCTACAAGCAATCCGGACTCGGTCGCGAAGGCGGGCCGGAGGGAGTGACGGCGTACTTGGAGACGAAGCTTCTCCAAGGGCTCTGACGCTGCACCTGATCACCGCCGCTAACGCGGCACTTCATGAACCACATCGCTGAAGGGAAATGAACATGACGGGACGGCTCGAAGGCAAGGTCGCCTTCATCACCGGAGCTGCACGTGGACAGGGGCGTTCGCACGCCCTGACTCTTGCGCAGGAAGGTGCGGACATCATTGCGGTCGATCTGCTGGAGAATGTGGATTCCGTACCCTACGCCTTGTCCAGCCAGGAAGACATGGACGAAACCGTACGTCTGGTGGAATCGGCAGGGCGCAAGATCTACTCGGCGAAGGCTGACGTGCGTGACGCAAACGCACTCAACGCAGCGGTGAACGAGGGTGTCTCCCAGTTCGGTCGCCTCGACATCGTGCTCGCCAATGCGGGGATCGCAAGCGTCGCACCGATCGAGGACCTCAGTGTCGAAAAGTGGCGCGACATGATCGACATCAATCTCACAGGGGTGTTCAATACGGTGAAGGCCGCGCTCCCACACTTGACTGCCCACGGCCAGGGCGGCTCCATTGTGATCACCAGTTCGACCGCCGGGATCAAGGGACTCCAGAACCTTACGCACTACGATGCCGCCAAGCACGGCGTCGTCGGATTCATGAAGGGACTGGCAAACGAGCTCGCTCCACGGAGCATCAGGGTCAATACAGTTCATCCGACGTCGGTCGATAATGACATGGCCAACAATGAGACGTTTTATGGCCTGATGGTTCCTGGTAAAGCGCCGGCGGAGGTGACCCGTGAGGAAGCGCTGCCGGTCTACCAGAGCATCAACGCGCTTCCGGTTCCACTGATCGATGCCCGAGATGTGAGCAACGCTATCTTGTTCCTGGTCAGCGAGGATGCTCGGTATATCACCGGGATTCAGCTCCCCGTGGATGCCGGCGCGACCACGAAGTAGGGTGACAGGTGTCGCCACAACACATCTCGCTTCCTCGGTAGAGGGTCGGCGGCGGGTGCTCCGGCGGGTATCGCCCGCCGCGGCATTCGCCGTCAGTCCCCGCCGAGGCAAATCTCAGCGTATTGGACGCCGCCAGAGGATTCTGGCGGCGTCCTCTGCCGTCCCGCTGCCCCGATCTGTGACGGGGTTGACGAGGAGAAACGGTCGTCGATAGACTGTCATCCGACTGGTCGGTCGAGTCCCCGCCGCTCTATCGGCTTGGCGAAATCGATCCGCACTTCAACCGGCTCGTCCTCGATGCTCATCGACATCTGTAGACAACGTCGTTCCCAAGGAGATGCTGCAATGACGACTACCTTGCGCGTTGCCCCATCCGTCGGCTCCTACGACGTCGATTCGGCAAAGCAAGCAGTAGAGGCGATGGCGGGCGGTGGATTGATCGTGATCGCCGACGGCACTCGCGCCGTGTTGGCGTGTTGTGCCGCCACAGCGACAACCGCCACGTTGGATGTGATGATTCGGCACACGTCGGGATTCGTTCAGGTGGCACTTCCTGAGGAGACCTGCGATACCCTGCTTATCCCGCAGGCGACGCCTTCCCGTCGCCGACACGATACGAGCTCCTTCGGTCAATGCGTGGCCGTCGATGCTGCCAGCGCTGTCACCACGGGAATCTCCGCAGCCGACCGGGCGACGACCGCGCGCGTACTGGCGGATCCCAGCAGTACGCATCTCGATCTGGTCCGTCCGGGGCACGTTGTCCCGGTGTGTATCGCACCCAAGCGTCACCGGATCGGAAGTACGGTCGCCAGTTTGGCATTGGATCTGTCTGTGGACGCGAATTCCCGTCCGGGTGCCGTCTTCGCGGACATCGTGTCGACATCAAATCCGTTGAACATGGCGGACTACCGAGAGGCACGCGGCTACGCCGTCGACAACGGATTTCCCTTCGTGGCCGTCCGCGACCGCACCTACCGGTAAGTGCGTCATGGTGTTCCGTTGCGCTGACAACTGGTGTGCAGGCAACTGACCGACCACGTAGAACCACCCCAGTCTCCCCGAAGGAGTAGCAAGATGCCGGAAGCAGTCATCGTCGCGATTGCGCGGTCCCCGATCGGACGTGCCACCAAAGGATCCCTCGCAACCATGCGCCCGGACGATCTCACCGCACAGGTCGTCCAGGCTGCACTCGATCAGATCCCGGCGCTCGACCCGACACGGATCGACGACCTACTGCTCGGGTGCGGACTCCCCGGCGGGGAGCAAGGATTCAACATGGCTCGCAACGTCGCGATCCAGCTCGGCTATGACGGGGTCCCCGGCGCTACCGTCACACGCTATTGCGCCTCGTCCCTGCAGACAACCCGAATGGCATTCCACGCCATCAAGGCAGGGGAGGGCAGTGTCTTCATCTCCGCCGGCGTCGAGACGGTGTCCCGATTCGGCAAGGGGTCGTCCGACTCCTTGCCCGACACACACAACCCCCTCTATGCAGACGCCGAGGCACGAACCGCGACGCTCGCACAAGGTGGACATGCGTGGTCCGACCCGCGAAGAGACGGTCTGTTGCCCGATGCATACATCGCTATGGGTCAGACCGCGGAGAACGTTGCACAGCTCACCGGCATCTCCCGAGAGGAACAGGACCGATGGGCCGTGCGCTCCCAGAACCGCGCGGAGAAAGCTATAGCCGAAGGGTTCTTCGAACGGGAGATCACCCCAGTCGTCCTGCCCGACGGCACCACAGTTACGCAAGACGACGGTCCCCGCGCAGGGACAACGTACGCGAATATCAGCCGGCTGAAGCCTGTCTTCCGCCCCGATGGGACTGTCACGGCCGGCAACGCGTGTCCGTTGAACGACGGAGCAGCGGCGCTCGTCATCATGTCGGACACCAGAGCCAGAGAGCTCCGGATACCTCCGCTCGCGCGTATCGTCGCGACTGGTGTCTCGGGACTCTCACCGGAAATCATGGGGCTGGGACCAGTCGACGCGACCAAAAAGGCTCTCGCGATCGCGGGCATGACGATCGACGATATCGGGTTGTTCGAGATCAACGAAGCGTTTGCTGCCCAGGTGCTCGCGTCCGCTCGTGAACTGGAAATCGACGAAGACACGTTGAACGTGTCAGGAGGCGCGATCGCTCTCGGTCATCCGTTCGGCATGACTGGCGCCCGGATCACCGCCACACTCTTGAACAATCTGAGCGCGCATGGCAAGCAGTTCGGGCTCGAAACCATGTGCGTCGGCGGGGGACAGGGAATGGCGATGATCCTCGAGCGCCTCTCGTAACGAATTGTGCGGGCCACCGACGCAGTCGGGGACAAGTTCCTCGCAGTCCCACCAGGCAATTTATCAAGCTGGGTATGTGCACTCGAAGGATCAAGTGCGCCAACAGTTTTTCACTCTTTGCGCATCAGGCGGACAACTGTAAGCCCAAGTCAGCGTCCCCAGCAATGCTCGGCACGTCCCCGAAAGATCATGATCTCCCGGTCCGCCCGATGACGTCGATACCTGGAAGGTGCCTGGACACTGGGACGGTGATCGGGTGCGCCACGAGGCGCTGTGTAACCGAGCGTGGGTGAAAGACGTGCTGTCGTGCTGTCACAGCAGCATGGCCAAGCTGAGGCAGCCAACGACGGTGAGGGCGGGTAGCGGCCGAGTTTGATCAGTTCCGCTTCGAGGCGACCGGTGTGGTGCGCGTCGGCAAGCCGGGAAACCCATTGGCGACGGTGGCGAACAGCACCCAGTGCCCACCCTGGCAGGCCCGGACGGCGGCGGCCTGACGGGTACGCACCGTGTCGTTCGCTCGGCCGAGCGGTCCGAACCGGTGTGCAGCTATTTCGAATCCATGGAAGCCGTTGTGAACGAACAGGTCCCCGCGACGTCCCGCACGGGCCGGAAGTCAAACGTGCCTGTCGTGCGTTTGCTCGACGAGCCACGCCGCGATCTGCGCTCGGGACGTGAACCCGAGTTTGGTCAGGATGTGTTCCACATGACCTTGTGCGGTCCGCGGTGAGATCACCAGGCGGTCGGCGATGGATTGATTGGTCAAGCCTTCGGCGATGAGCTCGGCGACTTGGTTTTCCCTCTTGGTCAGTTGCGACGCCGCGGCCGTTTTAGGTGTGGAGGCGCCTGGCTGTTGCTCGTGTAGGGCGTAGGCGATGGCAGCGTCGAAGTCAAGTATCTCCCCCTTGCGGTGGCTCTCGTCGAATGCCTTGCCCCCGAGCATCTCGAGGCTCATCTGTGCGTACTTCGTTTGGTAGGCGGAGAGATCGAAATGCACCACAGGCATGGTGCCAACTGACCGAGCTAGCCCGTCCGCGGCGCCCATCAGGACGGCCGCCCGGTGTGCGTCTCGTTGTTCACACGAGATCCATGCGAGCGTCTCGATGCACGATGCGGCAAGACGCGGGCCGTGCACTTCCCGCGTCAATTTCAGCGATTGTTCGACGAATTGTACTGAGCGGTCCGTATCGCCGTTCTGCCATAAGGAGATTCCCAAGGCCCACAGTGAATGCGATCGGTACACCTTCTCGCCGCATAATGTGGTGATCGCAAGAACCCTCTCGTGGCACTCGATGGCCTGTTCCGTCAGTCCGCTCAGTCCATAGGCCAACCCCAACGAATGCAGGGCGCCGATTTCATATGTACGCACCGCGTCTTGGCTGAACTCGGTCGAAGCGGCTTCGAGGTTGCTGCACGCGTCGCCGGAATCACCTCTGTAGAGGGCCAGCATGCCGTCTGCGTAGTCGATGATCGCGCGCATCATCGGGTCGCAGGTTTGGGCGGCGAGGGCGCGGCCCTCCGCCACGAGTGCGGCCCCGGCCTGCAAGTCGCCCTGAACGCTGGCCAGTACACTCGCATAGGAAAGCGCCTTCACGTGTTCTCGGGTCGGGGGCCCGCTGTGATGGGCGAGCAATTGGTCGAGCCAGCGCCGTCCCTCGCTGTACCGGCCCTGTGAGGCCCAGAAGTGGTACAGTGCGGCGGCGGTGCGGAGGCCGGCGGCGGGATTGTCGTCGACGCTGAATTCGAGGGCCTCCCGGAGGTTCGGTTGTTCCCGCTTCAGGCGGGCGATCCAGTCCAACTGGTCGGCGCTGATCCATTCGGCCTCCGCCTGGAGCGCCATTGCCTCGTACCAATCCCGGTGACGGCGACGCAGAGTCACGGTCTCGCCGGTCTGCTCGAGTTTCTCGTGGCCGTATTGCCGGAGGGTCTCGAGCATCCGGAAGCGCACGACCGACCCGGATTCCTCCCGGATCAGGATGGACTTGTCGGCCAGGGACGTCAGGGTGTCGAGCAGTTCGTCCGGGCCCAGTCCGTCGCCGCAGACCTGTTCGGCGGCATCGAGTTCGAAGCTGCCGGCGAACACCGACAGCCTTCCCCACACCAGTTGCTCACCGGCGGTGCACAGTTCGAAGCTCCAGTCCACGGACAACCGTAGGGTCTGTTGGCGCGTCGGCGCGCCACGGGTGCCGTGGGTCAGGAGTGTGTAGCGGTCGGTGAGCCGCTGCAGGATCTGCTCGGGTGACATCGCCCGCAGCCGGGCGGCGGCCAGTTCGATCGGCAGCGGTAGCCCGTCGAGGCGGTGGCAGATCCCGGCCACTGCCGCCGCGTTGTCCTCGGTGAGTGTGAATCCGGGAACCGCGGCGGCGGCGCGGTCGGCGAACAGGGTCACCGCGTCGTATCTGGGCAGTCTCCGCAGGGACGGTTTCCGGTCGGGATCGGGCACGGTCAGCGGCGGGACCCGCAGCACCGCTTCCCCGCCGATGCCGAGGGGTTCGCGGCTGGTGGCCAGGATCTGCAACCGCGGGCAGGCCCGGAGGAGGTGGCCGGCGAGGTCGGCGACCGCGTCCACCAGGTGCTCGCAGTTGTCGAGGACCAGCAGCAGTTCCCGGGAGGCGAGGAACTCGATCAGCACGTCGCGCAGCGGCCTGACCGACTGGTCCCGCACCCCCACCGCCGCGGCCACCGCATCGACCAGTGAGGACCCGTCGCGGAGTTCGCCGAGTTCGACCAGCCGGACGCCGTCGTCGTAGTCGCGTTGCACCGCTGCGGCGACGCGCATCGCCAGCCGGGTCTTGCCGACGCCGCCGATTCCGGTCAGCGTCACCAGCCGCGACCCGGCGAGCAGGTTCTTGGCTTCGGTGAGTTCGTGCCGGCGGCCGACGAAACTGGTCAGTTCCAACAGGAGTTTTCCCGTCGTGCCGTGGGGGGAGGCGCTTGTCGATCTGTTGGCACGCAGCGCGTGTCCGCGGCCGTTGCCCTGCATGTCGGGTTCTGCGCGCAGGGCCATGTCGTCGACGGGGAGGTCGTGGTTGCGTTGCAGCTGTCGCAGTTCCTCGCCGAGGTCGGCGGCGGTCGCCGGACGTTGACCGGGTTCGCGGGACATTGCCCGGGCGATCGTGTCGGACACGTCGTCGGGGATTCCGTGCTCGCGCAGGTCGGGGACGGGTTGGGTGGTGATCCGCAGGAACTGCGCGACCACCTGCTCGCCGCTGCGGCGTTCGAATGCGGCGTGGCCGGTCAGCGCACTGAACAGGGTGGCGCCGAGGCCGTAGACGTCGGCGGCCGGGCTGGGTGGGTCGCCGGCGAGGACCTCCGGTGCGGTGTAGGCCGGGGATCCGGTGACGACGCCGGTGGCGGTTTCGAAGCCGCCGGTGATGTGGGCGATGCCGAAGTCGGTCAACTCCGGTTCGCTGTAGTCGGTGAGCAGGATGTTGGCGGGTTTGACGTCGCGGTGCAGGATGCCGAGCCGGTGTGCGGTCTCGACGGCGCCGGCGATCTTCACCCCCAGTCGCAGTGCTTGGTCCAGTTCGAGGGGGCCGTCCCGGCGGACTCGGGTCTCCAGCGATCCGTGCGGGTGATAGGGCATCACGATGTAGGGAACGCCGCTGTCGGTGGCCCCGACCTGCAGGACGCCGACGATGTTCGGGTGCCCGGTGAGCCGGCCCATTGCCCGCTGCTCCCGGAAGAACCGGGCCTTGTTCTCGTCGTCGAGGTCGACGGTGAGGACCTTCACCGCCACCGTGCGATCCAGGTCGGCCTGGGTGCAGCGGTAGACGACGCCGAAGCCGCCGCGTCCGATCTCCTGGGCGTCGTCGAAGCCGGAGCCTGCCAGCTCCGCGGCCGGGGACGGCAGGTATCGCTGTGTGTCGAGCGGGTCACCTTCACCCATCGGACGGTCAACTCACCCCGTCGGCTCCGGGTTCTCACGCGCTGGTTCCGACGGCACGACCAGCGCAGATGCACTCCTGACGTCACCTTTCGATCGCGTGCTCTCAAGGATATCGCCGCAAGCGGTCATGTCGGGTAGTCCTCGGGACACGAAGTTGGCAACCCCGACACGAATCATCATCGGCAGTGAACCGACCCACTGCGAATATTGGTGGCGGTGTCGCAGCGTGGCGAGAAGTGCGACACCGCACACGAGCAGGATCAACGCCCACAGTTCGGGTGTGGCAGCTACCGCAGCCGCGACAGGTTCGAGGGGATCAGGGAGGCCGGTCGCTCGCTCGACGATCCACCCACAGGCGAGAACGCCGACGCCGCACGCGAGCATCCGGACATGGACCTCTCGACGGGACAGCGCCCAGACGGGCACGGCAAGCAACGCCAACGCGGCCAGTTGCGCGAGCTCGAGGCCGAGATTGAAACCGATTGTCGGAAGCAATATCTGAGTTCCGCTCAGGTCCAGATCGTTCAAGGTGCCGGCAAATCCGAAACCGTGGACGAGCCCGAAGCCCAGAGTGATCAGCACTTCCAGTCGCGGCGCGACCAATGGCCGCATCACGTGGATTGCCGCGGCGACGATCGTGACGGCGATGCCGGTCTCGACCAGCCGGCCAGGCAACGCCACCCATCCCAGTGTTGCCAGGAGCAGACTGAGCGAGTGCCCCACTGTGAACGCGACCGTCAGTGCCGCGATCCTACGGGCGGCGGCGACCGGGCGGAGTCGACGGACACACACGGTGAGTACGACCAGAGTAAGAAAGAACAGATGGTCGGTTCCTTCGCGGAAATGGTCGAAGCCGACCGTGATCATCGATCCCAGTGACACCGGGTCCGTTCCGTCAGACACGCTGACTGCGAGCTCGGGCTGGTAGTGGGTGATCAGTCCTAACAGTTCCATCCTGCCGTCCGAGTTCTCCTCGGCGACATACACCTTGTGTGAGTAGATCCGGTCGGTGACGATGCTGTAGTCGATGTCGAACGAGTCGGCAGACTCGCCGGCGGCCGGTAGCGCCGTGACAACCGTGTGCAGGTTCGCGACCCCGTCGACATCGACGACATCCAGCGCTCCGATCGTGGTGCCGAATGCAGTTCCGTCGGGGGCGTCGACCGTGACGCCGTCTGCGATCATCTGCCGGAAGTCGTCGGTCCGGGTGGCGACGGCGGTCTGGGGATCGTCGGTGAGTTCGGTGCCCACGGCGAGTTCGAGCCGATCCAGCGGGACGTCGATGTTCAGTAGCACCTGGTTGTCGGTGACAGCGACCGTCACCAATGACGCGCTGGGCTCGTGCGCCTGTGCGGCGCCGGGGAGCATGAGGAGCGCGACCGCCGCCAGCCACAGCGCGGCGATCGCGCGTGGCCACATCGATGTTCTCATCTACGTCGGTGCTGTCGACTACGCCGCGGTGCCGGTGCCGTAGTCGATCTCCTTGTCGCGGTACACCGTGTGGTAGTGCGCATCAGCGGTGCTCTGACTCTTGGCGTTGAGGTACTCGAGCCAGAACGACGGGCCGTCGATGCGGAGGTAGGACCCCACCGCTGCCGGATCGGTGGAACCGGACCATCCGATCACGGTCTGATCGAGCTGGGAGAGGTACTTCGCCATCAGCGGATCCGAGACAGCGGGGTCGGTGTCCTCGACCCACAGTCCGATGATGGTACGCACGGTTTCCTGCTGCTCAGATGTTAGTTCGGTGTACGGGATGCCTTCGGCGGCCGGGTATCCGGTGTCGGCGCCCGGCCCCATCACGAGGTCGTCGAAGATGCCGGGCAGCTTCGCTGCGGCCAGTTGTTCCTCCGACAGCGATCCGAGCAGCCCGAACACCGCGTCGGCCTCCTCGACCATCGGCGAATACTCGACGCCGTCGAGAGTGAACGTCGTGGGCTCCACTCCGGTGAACATCGGAGATGCGCTCACCACACCGCCGCCGACGGTCACGTGGACGACCATGTGGTGGCCGCCGAACTGCAGCGTCCACGGCGAATCCGCCGACGGATCACCGTAGATCGCAAGGTAATAGTTGTCCGAACCGAAACTCACTCCTCCTCCACCCCCGCCGCCTCCGCTGGTGGTGGCAGAGTTGTCGCCGAGCCAATCGTCGGCGGTCATGATTTCGCGGACCTGGTCCATGCCCTGATCCGACAGCACGCTGTCGACAACAGCGAGCGCCGCCTGCCGCTGCGCGTCGTCGAGGTCGCCGAGCATCACGCCCTGCCGGCCCTGGAAGGCTCCCGACGGAAAGTTCGACCAGCTGCCCTCCTTGCCACTGAGGTCCTCGTAGTCGAAGACAGCGCCTTCACGTTGGGTGTTGTCGAGCGAGTCGAGGAACGCATTCGCTGCGGTCACCGCGGTATCTACGAGGGCGGCACCTGCGGGAGAGCCCGCAGCCGAGGACGTCGCAGAGGCTACGGTCGACGAGATGGACGCCGACGAACTCGAAGCACCCGTCTCGCCACCGGAACACCCTGTCAACAGCAGCGACACAGCCGCGGCGGAAGCGGAGAACATGATCAGTTTCTTCACACCGGAAAAGCTAACCGTGCTACCTGGCGAATTCCTGGGAACCGGCTGCGTAACGCCTCCCCATTGCCCTTGTCCTCACCAGGAGGACGACGTCGTCTAGTCGAACGTCACGACCGCTCGGCCCTCGACGGTTGCATCCTCGAGTGCCCGCAGACCCGACTCGACGTCGTCGAAAGTGAAGTGAGTGGCCGCCATCTCGATGCGATCGTCTCGCGCGAGGGAAACGATCTCGTTCAGATCGGGCAGATTGAATCCGCGTGTATTGATGAATCCGGCGTTCAT
Source organism: Rhodococcus sp. NCIMB 12038 (assembly GCF_002165735.1). Classification (NCBI taxonomy): domain Bacteria; kingdom Bacillati; phylum Actinomycetota; class Actinomycetes; order Mycobacteriales; family Nocardiaceae; genus Rhodococcus; species Rhodococcus sp. NCIMB 12038. Next base: position 15,788 of record NZ_NHML01000023.1, on the reverse strand, counting down.
GGCGATCTTTTCCCAGCCGATCGGGATTTCGCCGCCGCCGATTCCCGCCACTATCAGTCGGCCTCCCTGGCTGAGAGCGGCCATACCGGTGGACAGGGTAGGGGTGGTACCGACGAAATCGAACACGGCGTCGGCTCCGCCGGAGGTGGAGTCGCGAATTTTCTCGGCGCACTCCCCATCGGAGATGTACACCTCGTGCGCGCCGAGCCGTGTGGCCTCGTTCAAGCGCGTCTGGGAAGTATCGAGGGCGATGATGCGGGTACCACTCAGTGTGGCCAGGTATTGAACAGCGTAGGCGCCGAGTCCTCCGACGCCCGTGACAACGGCGGTGCTGCCGGGGACGAGAATGGGAAGCATGCTTTTGACCGCGTGGTACGAAGTTGCCGCGGCGTCGGCGAGGGGAGCGGCCCGGACGGGGTCGAGGCTTCCCAATGCGATCGCATGCTTTGCTTCGATCAGGATGTATTCGGCAAGTCCGCCGTCGTAGCCGACTCCGTATCCGGCAAGTCCGATGTGCCTGCACTGTTCGTGGAGTCCGCGCGCGCATTTGTCGCAATGACCACACCAGTACATCGAGGAGATGAGGACACCGTCGCCCTCGGCGAAACCCTCGACATTGGCGCCGAGTTCGGCGATTCGGCCGGCGTTCTCGTGCCCGATCGTGAAGGGAGGGTCGGGCCAGAAGCCTGCCGGGCTCTGCAAAATGCTGATGTCGGTGTGGCACAGCCCGGCGCCGGCCATCTTGACCAGAATTTGTCCGGGTCCCGGACGGGGGATCGGAATCTCATTGAACTGCGCGGGCTTTCCCCACTCGACGATTTGATAGGCACGCATCGTGGGTGGCATCACTGAAGTCCTTTCACGCGCAACCGCGCATGGTCTCTAGGGTGTTCACAATTGTATGGCGGATCGGCACTGCCGATGGTCGGATAGCACCACGATCCCGAAACGCCGAGGCAGGCCGCCTCCATCGAGGCCGGCCTGCCCGGGCGCATTTCATGGCTATGACAAACTCGCGACTTCCTCACCGTAAGGCTGGCGCAGTGAAGACTCCGGGATCCAGGTGAAGCGTTCGACCTCGAAGATTTCGAAGTGGCTGCAGAAGCCGATGTCGTCCTCGGCTGCCTCGTCCCAGGCCGCCGACTGTGCGACGTTCTGCTTCGACTCTTCGGAGTCGAACATCATCACGACGATGGCGTCCGGCTTGGGGGCTCCGCCGATGACCGGCCATCCCTCCTGGGCGTCCTTGTTCATGAAGGACTCGTACCAGACGAGTCCGGGTATCTTCTTGCCGATTTGTGCGTGCACGTCCTTGTAGTGAGTGCGAAATTCCTCGGATGTGGTACCTGCCCACCGATACACCTCGAAGGCAAGGCAGGGGCCGTCATTCGACATCAATTTTCCCTTTCTTTCGTTGTGCGACAGCAATTTCTGAGATTCGTCGTAGGAGACGGGTGTGAGCGTCGTTCGCCACCGGACTATTTGTGGGGGACAGGGGCAGCGGCGGACGCTGTGGTGAGGAGATCAGACGACTCCTGACGGTGGGAGTGCCGCGAGTTGCGGATGAGGTCAGCCGCCTTCTCGCCGATCATGATCGACGGTGCGTTCGTGTTGCCGCTGGTAATTTGGGGCATGATCGAGGCATCGGCGATTCGAAGGCCTTCGATCCCGTGCACGCGCAGCTCGGGGTCGACGACACCGGTCTGAGGAGTGCCGATCCGGCACGTTCCCGCGGCGTGGTACATGTGTTGTGTTTCCGCACGAACCCAGTGCTCCATCAGGTCCGGACCGACGGACGGGGCCGGGTTCACCCGCTCGGTGAGGATCTCGGCAAGACCCGGCTGGTGGGTGAGTTCGGTGACGAAGTCGAGCGCTCGGAGAACGGCCTGCACCTCGGGTGCTCGGCTCAGGAGGTTACTGGTGATCCGGGGCGGTGCGGCGGGGGCCGCGGAGCGCAGACGGACGGCCCCTCGGGATGACGGCCCGTTGTAGGACAGGCCGATCGACATGCCCGGGGTCGACGGCGACCGGAAGCCGTGGTCCCAGAACCAGCCGGGGACGAAGATGATCTGAAAATCCGGGCTCGCGAGCGATGGGTCGGATCGCCACATGATTGCGGCTTCGCCCGCGTTGGAGGTGAGGACTCCCGATCGCGATGTGGCCCACTCGTCCAGGGCGCTGGGCTCCCCGGCCAGGGCGAGTGTGTTGGGCTGGTCGGTGGCGTAGTGGGTGAGCGTGAACGGGTGATCCTGGAGGTTCTGGCCGACCTGCGGCAAATCGAGCACGACGTCGACACCGACCTCGCGGAGGTGCTCGGCGGGACCGAGGCCGGAGAGCATCAGCAGCTGCGGGGTGTTGTACGCCCCTGCACTCAGGACAACTTCACGGCCGGCGCGGGCTGTGACGACCTCTCCGGCCCGTTCGTACTCGACGCCGACGGCTCGGCCGTTCTCGATGACGATACGGTGCGCGGTGGCGCCCGTGATCAGGTGAAAGTTGGTGCGGGGCAGAGCGGGACGGAGGAAGGCGTCGGCGGACGAGCATCGCTGGCCGTTCCGGGCAGTGACCTGGAGCAAACCGGCCCCGGCCTGCTGGGCACCGTTGAAGTCCGGGTTCGGGTCGATGCCGAGATCGATCGCAGCATTGACGAACGCGTCGGCGTATCCACTGAGCCATCGTTGTGAGGTCACGTGCAGTGGGCCGTCCGTGCCGTGATATCGGTCTCGGATATCCGCGTTCGCCTCGGACTTCTTGAAGTACGGCAGGACCTCCTCGTAGGACCATCCCGTGGCTCCGTGGTCGGTGGCCCACTGGTCGAAGTCCTCGTGTGTTCCCCGCATGTAGAACATCGCGTTGAGTGAGGAACTGCCGCCGACCACCTTCCCACGCGGCAGGTAGACACGACGTCCGTAGAGGCCTGGTTCTGCCTCGGAGTTGTAGTTCCAGTCCTTCTCTCCCTGAAACAGGCCCGCGAAGAGAAGCGGAGTGCGGATCAGGTCGTCGTCATCGCTGCCGCCGGCTTCGAGAAGCAGGACACTGTGCCCGTCGTCGCTCAGGCGGGCGGCGACGGCGCACCCGGCCGACCCGGCTCCGACGACGATGTAGTCGTATTCGTTCATTATGGTTGCCAGTCCTCAACTTCGGTCGAGATGGACAGTGACGAATGGAGATGTTCCATCGTCCGTCAGGGGACGTTGTAGATCGTCTTGGAGTGTTGGTAGGCGGCGAGTCCCTCCGGGCCCTGTTCGCGGCCGAGACCACTCGCTTTGATTCCGCCGAAGGGGGAGCCGATGTCGTGGCTGTAGGAGTTGATGCCGATACCGCCCGACTGGATGTGCCGTGCCAGACCGATCGCGCGTTCGGTGTCGCTGCTCCACACCGATCCCCCGAGACCGAATTCACTGTCATTCGCGATGGCGACGGCTTCCTGCTCGGTGTCGTACGGGATGACCGCGAGGACGGGGCCGAAGATTTCCTCACGTGCGATCGTGTCGTTGTTGCTCACGTCGGCAAAGACGGTGGGCTCGTAAAAGAATCCGTAGTCCAGACCTGCGGGCCGATTGCCTCCGGTCGTTACCCGCCCACCCGCGGCGCGACCCTTCGTGACGTAGCCCTCCACCCGTGCCCGCTGGCGCTCGGAAACCAGCGGACCGATCTGCGTCCGGGGATCCAGGGCGTCACCGATGCGCAGTGATCGGACGATGTCGGTGATTGTGTCGACGACCTCCGTGTATCGTGTGCGCGGCGCCAGGATCCGGGTGCAGAGATAGCAGGTCTGTCCGTTGTTCTGCAATGTGGCGTCGACGAATTCGGAGGCGTGCTGTGCCAGGTCGGCGTCGTCGAGAACGATGGCGGCGGACTTCCCGCCGAGTTCCAGTGTCACCGGCCGGAGGAGTCGGCCGCAGGTCTCGGCGATGCTCCTGCCGGCCTCGGTGGACCCGGTGAATCCGACTTTGTCGACGCCCGGATGCGCAACGAGGTAGGCGCCGACCTCACGCCCGGCGGGCACGATGTTGAGCACTCCGGGTGGAAGTCCGGCCTCGTGGGCTGCTTCGGCCATCACGAATGCGTCGAGAACCGTTTCGGGGGACGGTTTGATCACCAGTGTGCAACCGGCAGCCAGTGCGGGCGCAATCTTCACGAAGGCAAGGGCTTGCGGGAAGTTCCACGGGACGATGGCCGCGACCACACCGACCGGTTCGTGCCGCACACGGGTGGCGCGGCCGAAGACACCCTCCCGGCGTTCCTCGATTCCCTGCTCCCTGATGAGATCCGCGTAGTAGCGCAGTGCGACCGCAGGGAACGCTCCCTCGACGGCCTCGGCCATCGTGATGGGCATGCCGTTCTGGCCGCTGACGAGCCGGGCGATCTCGGGTCCTCGCCGGTCCAGCGCGTCAGCGAATCGCTCCATCGCCTGGGCACGGGTGTCGACGTCCCAGCTACTCCACCCCTGGGGATCGTCGAAGGCGGCACGGGCAGCCGCGACGGCGTTGTCGACATCGCGCTCGGTGCCTTCGGGGGCCCGACCGAGCGCCGCTTCGGTCGACGGTGACACCGGGCTGAAGACGCGATCAGTGGCAGGGGGTATCCACTCGCCTCCGATGTACAACTGATCGCGGACGGTCGTTGCCTGTGTGGCAGTCATAGTGATTCCTGTTCTGAGATGGCATTTGTCATGCGGTCGCGACGTTCTTCAGCCCTGGGTGTGTGGTGTGCGGAGCGACAGGCCGTCGTGGTCAGGTCGGAGCAGCAGTTGGCACGAGAGGCGAGACGTCGGCTGAACCCCGTCGAGGAACTCGAGCATCGAGGACTCTTCGTCCGCAGGAGCGTCGAAACTGTCGTACCACTGGTCGTCCACAAAGACGTGACACGTGGCGCAGGAGCAGCCGCCACCGCACTCGGCAACGATGCCGTCGACATTCTGGAGCATCGCGACTTCCATGACGCTCATGCCGGGCTCTACGGCTACGGCTTGTTCGGCTCCGTCGGCCGATCGGTAGGTTACCTTGATCATCATATTCCTCGGAGGTCAGGCGGGAACGAGTTCTCGCAGTGGGATGTTGGGGTCGGGAAGCAGGTCGACCAGTGGTGTCGCGCCGGACGAGAGCCACTTCTTGCCGGCCATGAAGTCCCCTGCAGAGTTCATGGCCTCTACCGCGACGAGGCGCTTCCCGTGATCGAAGTGGTAGACGGCGAACTGCCCCGATTCCGGGTCGCCGCGCACGACGTGATCTTCCGCGCCGGCGAGAAGGCCGGCTATCTTGATCTTCAGATCGTATTGATCGGACCAGAACCACGGGACTTCGTTCTGGGGCAGGGGCGCGCCCACGATCGAAGCCGCGGCCAGCTTCGCCTGCTCGCCGGCGTTGGGGATGCTCTCGAGTCGGAAGCGTCCCGCATATCCTGTCACTTCTCGGCGCGTGAGATCGCCGACCGCGTAGACCCAGGGGATGCTGGTGCGCGAACTGTCGTCGACGAGAACACCGCCGTCGCAGTCAGCGCCGAGGGCGCGAGCAAGTTCGTCGCGGGGTTCAGCTCCCACGCCGATGACGACAGCGTCGCACGGGATCTCGGTGCCGTCATCGAGGCGGACGGACCGAACATGATCGCCGTCGCCCCCGAGCACACTCTGCACCGATGCGTTCAGGACCACCTCGACTCCCTGCTTCAGGTGATACGACGTGAGCGTTCGTGACAGAGCGGGACTGGCGATCCGTTGGAGCAAGCGCGCTTCACGCTCGATGACGGTGACATCGCACCCGCGCATTCGGGCGGCTGCCGCCACCTCGAGTCCGACGAAGCCGCCCCCGACGATGACGATTCGTGCCTGATCGTTCAGGACGTGCCGGAAGGCAGCTGCCTCCCGGTAGGTACGAAGAGTCCAGCATCCGGTGCGCGGGAGGTGATGGGGGAGCGCTCGGGCGCGCGCACCGGTCGCGAGAACGAGCCTGTCGAAGGACACGGGATCGGCGTTGTCGAGGACCGCCCGCCGTGTGGCGGCATCGATCGCCGTGACGCGGCTCCCGAGCATCAGGCGAATGTTCTGATCCTCGAAATACTGGGGTGCCCTGAGGAGTTCCGGACCGGCGTCCTCGCGGAGATATGATTTCGATACGGGAGGCCGGTGGTACGGGTGCTCGTCTTCGTCGCCCACGATCGTGATGCTTCCGCGAAACATATACTGACGCAGCGCAGCTGCCACAGCGGTACCGGCGTGTCCGGCTCCGACGATCAGGACGTGCTCTGGCGAGTCGTTGTCAGCCATCGTCACGCCTTCTTGAATCGAATCGGCAGAGTCTTGGGTCCGGAGAGGAAGTTCGCTTGGACGTAGTCGACTGGCCCTGCGAGTTCGAACGACTCGAGCTTCGGTAGCAATTCTTCGAAGAGAATTCGCATTTCGAGCTTCGCGACGTGCTGGCCGATGCACTGATGAGGCCCGTAGCCAAATGCGATGTGCTTGTTCGGTCGACGGGTGATGTCGAAGTCCCACGGATTCTCGAAAACGTCCTCGTCCCGGTTCGCGGAGGGATACATCATCATGACGCTCTGACCGGCTTCGAGGTGCCGACCCCGAAACTCGAAGTCCTCGGCAACGATCCGGTGAAAGTGCTTGACCGGTGATGCCCAGCGAAGTGCTTCGTCCACGACGCCGGGAATGAGATCCGGGTTGTCACGAGCGGCTCGGAACTGGTCCGGTCGGCGGGCCAGTTCCTGCATTGCCGTCGCGGTTGTCGACGAAGTAGTGTCATGACCGGCCGTTGCGATGGCGATGTAGTAGCCGTTGACGAATGAGGCCGGGAGGTATTCGCCGTCGACTTTCGCATTGGCGATGATCGACGCAAGATCGTCCGTGGGCGCGGTCCGGCGGGCTTCGGCCAGTTTGTCGAAGTAGGCATGGAACTCGACGATCGCCGCGCGCCATGCGCGAGCAGCAGCCTCCGGAGAAGGTGGGACGTCCCGTCGCTGCTGGTCGGGATCGGAGTTGCCGAACATGTCCTGGGTGAGCTTCAGCATGGTCAGTTCGTCCTCTTCCGGAACGCCGAAGAGGCTCATGATGACGTGCAGCGGATAGTAGAGGGCTATGTCGTTGACGAAGTCGCATTCACCGTCGAAGGAGAGAAGCTTGTCCACCGACGCGCGGGCAATTTCTCGGATCGAGTCCTCGCGGGTACGGACGTTGGCCGGCATGAACCAGCCGCTCGTGACGGATTTGATCTTTGTGTGCTCGGGCGCGTCCATGTTGGAGAGGGTGTCGAGGCCACGCTTGCCTCCGTTCATCTGTTTCAAGAATTCCGTGTCGACGGTGGAGTTGATGTAGGGCTCTCCGAGGCCGCTACGGAAGACGGCCGGCGTCTTCTCGATCTCGACGATGTCGGCGTGCTTGGTTGCGAGCCAAATCGGCTGGTAGCCCTCGACTTCTGCTCGCGCAAACGGCATGTTGTTGCGGAGCCAGGTGAGCGCGGGATGCACGATGTTGTCCTCGTCCCGATAGGACGAGGGAAGGATGACGGACTTTGCGATGTCGTCGGGAATGACGGCGTGATCCTGGTCGGCAAGGGTGGACATCAGGTTCTCCTCAGGTGGCGTGGGTTCCGGGGCGGGTGCTGTAGGGGAGGGTCAGTCGAATACGCTCGCGTCCGCGTCACCCTGGGTCCACACGATCCGCAGATTCATGCGGCTGAGGAGCCAGCCCTCGTCCGTGCGCTGGAACTCCCATCGGTAGGGACCTCCGATATCGTAGTGGTGCAGCGGATTCAGAGGATCCGGAACGCCGGCGAACCACAGGTAGGCGGTTCCGCGCGCAGTGTCGCCGTCGACCTCGAACTGCATGTTGGTCATCGAGTGCTGCTTGTCGAGATACGGAGCCTCGGCAGCTTCACAGACTTCGCGGATCTCTTCGCGGCCATGGTGCTGACCGAAGGGTCCGAAGTCGAAGTCTGCATTCTCGGTGAAGCAACGGCTCCACCCTTCCCAGTCGTTTTCGTCGGCTGTACGGCAGTACCTGTTCATCAGGGAGGACAGTGCCTCCTTGTCTTCGAGAACACGGATGCGCTGTGTCAACTGCTCGACGAGGTCGTCTGTGATTACGGTGTGATCGGTCATGATTCCCTTTTGGTTCGCATCATCGGCTGCTGGATCTGCCCAACTTCGACTCCGGTAGGCGCGTGGCCCGTGAGCCCGAGGAGGTGCTGCCGTGTGGTTGGCGTCACATGTTGGTGCTATTCAGGTTGCCGCGAATCGAGCGGTTCCGGTAGGAGGCAAATCGGCATCGAGAGATGCCACTGCAGTTATCGCCGCTGGTAGGGCGCCGGAGAGGGGAATGACGCTCCAGGCATCGCCGCGATTCCGGCTGAAACACACGTCGGCCGCACCTGCACAGGCAGATGCGGCCGATGAGTCTGTTCGCCAGGGCCCGGACGCCGGGCCTTCTGTGGCGGAAGTGGGCCTTGATGACGTTGTGAGCCCTGATGACGTTGTGGGCCCTGATAAGGATGAGTCAGGCGTGCGCCTCGGTGGGCAGTCGCACAGCGGCGTTGTGAGCGACGATGCGGCCGAACACCGCCCCTTTGCCGAGGGAGGTGCCGGTGATGTAGGCGGCACCGTGGAAGCCTCCGGTGACCTCCCCGATGGCGTACAGACCGTCGATGACGTCACCATCGACGTCGACTACTTCACCGTTGGCGTTGATGGTGATTCCGCAGTAGGTCGTGGTCATCAGGGACTTGGCCGGGTAGGCGTAGAAGGGCGCCCGGTTCAGCGGCACCAACCTGCCGACGCGGTTGCACAGGCCTGTGCGTCCGAAATCATCGGACCTCTCTCCGGCGACGGCGGCGTTGTAGCGGGCCACGGTTTCGACCAATTCGTCGCAGTCGATGCCGGCGACTTCGGCAAGTTCGGGGAGGGAGTCGGCCTTGTAGACGTGACCGATGTTCTCGAGCATGTCGATGTCGTTGAGAGGGACGCCGGGGAGAGATCGCTCTCGGACTGTGGCATCGAAGATCTCGAAGCCGAGCCCTTCGGGTTGGCGTAGCGCTTCCCTGCCCAACACCTTGTACGACTGGGACTCGTCGACGAAGCGCCTGCCGTGTTTGTTCACGATGATGGCGCCCAGATAGTAGGCGGTGAGCAGTTCGTGAAACTCCTCGCCGGTGTCAGGGTGCGAGCCGTAGGTGCCGGACACGAATGACATGTCAGCCATGCCGGCACCCAGCTTCCAGGCCATCTTCAGCCCGTCTCCGGTGTTGCCCTTACCTCCGTAGGGGATCGCGCCGAGCTGATCGGGTGCGAAGATCTGCATCAGGTCGGTGCCGCGGCTGAAACCGCCGGTCGCCAACACCACCCCCGCGCGGCCGGTGAAGACCTGCTCACCGTGGGGGGAATCGACCACGACGCCGGTGACCGTGCCCGAGGCCTCCCGAACAAGTCGCCTGGCCCGGTGCGCGAGCCGGGTCACGCCGCCCAGCGAGGTAAAGGCCTGCTGCAAAGTGCGCAGTACCTCCTTGATATCTGTGTTGTGGCTGCGTGGCGCGGATTGGCCGGATGAGATCTCCAGGGCCCTGAACTGCACTCCGTGGTTCCTGAGCCACCTGTATGTGTCGTTCTGACCGCTGAGGTAGGCATCGAGCAAGGCGCGGTCGTTCAGATGCTGACCGGATTCGAGCAGGTCTTGAAGGAAGAGTTCCGCAGAATCGTCGACCCCCTTCAAGAATTGCTCGTCCGTGCCGGTGAAGGCGAAGAATCCACCGCTCATCGCTGAGGAACCGCCGAGTTCGTCGGTCTTTTCGAGCAGCACTACCCGGAGACCAGCCTCGGCTGCCGCGGTCGCGGCCGTCTGCCCCGCAATGCCGGAGCCCACGACGACGAGGTCGAAGACATTCTGATCCATTGACATTTCTTTTCCACTCACTTTCTCGATGACATACGGGACGAGGGTTCCCTGGCCTCGGTGTCGCTTCAGGTTGCCTTTTCAGGTTCGCGGGGGCCACGATGGTTCTCGGACAGTGAGAAGTTGCTCGGCGGTGCGGATTTGCCCGACGGACGACGTTCGAAGGAGGCTCGTGATGCCCGCCAGCGGAGAGACGATGATCGAACGTGTCGTCCGGGTACTTGCAGCGTTCGGTGGGGACGGTCCGCTCACTGCGTCGGAGATCGCCCGCCGTTCCGACCTCCCGGTGCCCACAGCCCATCGGATCGTCACCGACCTCGTTTCCGTCGGTCTTCTCGAGCGTGATGAACATCGTCGCTTTCGGGTTGGTGTTCGACTGTGGGAACTTGCGGCTCGCTCGGCGAGCGCTCTCACCCTCCGCGAGATCGCCCTGCCCTACCTCGAGGATCTTCACGCCGTGGTGAAGGAGCACATCCAACTGTCGATCCTGGAAGGCAATGACGTGCTCACGGTGGAGAAACTCACGTCGCGGCAAAGCAAGTCGACCAATGTCGCTCGTCCGGGGATCCGGCTCCCGGTACTCGCCTGTGCCTCGGGCCTCGTGCTCGTGGCCTTCGCGGATCCGGAAACCAGGGGGAAGATCCTCGAGACGGCGAGTGTCACGAGGTTCACCGAGGCAACCATCGTGGACCGCGCGGAACTCCGCGATGTGGTCGCGGACGTCCGGCAGTCCGGCTTCGCTGTCGCACGGGGGTGGATCCACCCGGCGACAACCGGGATCGCGGTGCCGATCCTCGGCTTCGACGGAAACGCGGTCGCGGCGCTGTCCATGACGAACTCCATCGACAAGTCGGAAGAAATGGCTCTGCCGGCACTCCGGACGACCTCTCGGGCGATTTCTCGCGCCGTGCGGATGGGTAATCCAGGGGCGGACCCCGGCTTGAGCCTGCTCAAGCATCGGATTCGGCGCGCGACCGAGAACAGCTGATCGGGCGTCGCGTGTGTGTTCGGTGAGTCGCAGCCGATCAGTAGGGGAGCTCTCGGATGAACCGCCACTGCATTCCGAAGGCCTCGTCGGGGTCGATGGTGACGGTGTCGGCGCTCGTGTGGTGCGGGGTCAGGCCGACCGAAGTCAGATGGGTGGACACGGTGTCGAGGTTCGCTACTTGGAGGCTGATCCCGAGGTAGTAGTCGCCGCCGCGAACCCTGTGCGCGAGCGTGCTGTCGGAGTGGGGGACCGCGAATTCCACCACGGCATCCCCCAGCTGTACGAACGTGCTTGTGGCACCGAGTTCGCGGTTGTCCTGCTCGCGGAGGATGCGTCCTCCGGCCGCGTCGACGTAGAGTCGCAGTGCACGTGGAAGATTGGCGGTGGCGATCGTGTGATGACTGCTCCGGATGATGCCGAGGGGATCGGCCGGGTCGAGGGCGGGCCGTGTCCATCCCTGCCGGAGCCGGGGGTCCGCCTTCTGTGCGTAGAAGTGCCGATGGCGTTGTCCGAGTTCTTCGAACTCGTGGCGCATGCCGGCCTGTTCGGGGAAGGTGAATCCGACCAGGATGTCGCGGGCGATCGACGAGACCGGTGGGTTCGACGAAGTGATCTCCCGGCCCTGTTGATCGTGTGCTGGAAACCCGAACTGCGCGAGGCGCGCGAACAGTGTGGTGGCGTCGTCGGTGTACCAGCCGATACCGATCATGCCGTCTGGTGCGTCCGTGTACCGCGACTGTCCCTCGAGTGCGCCTCGTGCGTGGAGTTCCGGGCACAGGACCACGAAATGAAAGTCCTTGATGAACATGAAGAATGAGTAGTTGATCGGGTAGTCGGGTTCGAGGAGGCTGACATCCAGGGTGTCTTCCCACCGGAGATCGGGCAGTTCGAAGACGCGCCTGAACCAGTCGCGTGCGGCGTCGAGATCGTGAACCGCGAGCGTGGGGTGATACAAGGCATCCACTGACGGTGTGGCGCGAGCGTCGTTTCGGGCCTGTTCTGTCACGAAGGTCATGTCGACTTCTCCTGTCGTTCGGGTGCTCGTCCGACCAGCGACGGGCCGAGTGGTGACTGGCAAATCCGTTGTGAGGTTTCGAAGTCCGTTGTGATCGCCGGACTGTGGTGACGATGTTCGTCATGTCTACCCGCGCTGCAAGGGGACCGATATCGATCTTCTCGGTCATCGAGAAGTGATCGGGCCGATCCGCGAACCCCGGGCCCGCGAATTACGTCAGGAGCACGCCGCCCTCGATGCGATCCATGAATTTCCTCGTCACGTCTCGTGCGCATTTGACGAACTCGTGAACCTCCGGACGCACTTCATCGCGGCGGGTAGCCACAGCCGCGACGGACAGCGGTGCGCCGCGCAGTTCGATCCCCGTCATCGGGTCCGACGCGATGTAGTGCGCCGCCCCTCTCGAAATGGGCATGACGCCACCCGTGGTCAGCAACGTGAATCGCAACTCTGCCATGGTGGTTACTGGACGACTGAAGGTCTGAGGGCAGCCGTCGCGTTGTTGCTTCAATAGCCAGAAGTCACTCCAGAAGTCGGGGACACCGAGCATTTCGACCATCGGCAGGTCCAGAATGTCGTCGACGTCGACACTCTCGAAACGGGCAATCGGGTTATCCGACCGGCAACAGAGGATGACGGGTTCGCCGAACAGCGGTTCGACACAGAGTTGATCACCACGATAGGGCGGCCGGATGAGGGCGACGTCGACCTCGCCCTGCTCGAGGGACCGGAATTGATTGCCGAAGTTCAATTCACGGATGATCACGTCGACGCTCTGCACCCGCTCGGCATAGGCATGAAAGATCGCCTCCGTGAGTTTGGATGCGGCTACGGCGCCGGCGATGAGACCTACCGTGACCGGCTGAGTCGGGCGCGCAGCGCGTTTGACCAACTCCGGCACGCGTTCCATCCGGCCCACAATGTCCTGAACGTGCGCGAGAAGTTCTTCTCCTGCCGGCGTCAGACGCACACCCTTGTGGGATCGAACGAGCACCTGCTCGCCGAGTTCGCGCTCCAACCTCCGCAGCGAACGGGAGACGGATGGCTGAGCGACCATCAGTTTGCGGGCGCCGGCGTGAATACTTTCTTCTTCGGCCACGGCAAGGAATACCTTGAGTAGCTCGACATCGAGCACACTGCCCTCCAGCCGCATCGTTGCGTGGTCAGAACTCGCGCAGACGGTGCCGCCGCCGCCGACCGGGAACCGGCATCGGTAGTGCCGTCTGCATTGGTGCGTAATGAGAGTCTAATCCGACCCGAAGTCGGAGGAACCCCACGAGAGCCACGCCGGGCCCGTCGAAGCTTTACAAGCCGCGGCCGTTCGAATGCACGTTCGCAAACCGATCGGTCTGCTTTTCGTCCGGCTATCGATTGAAACCGAACACCTGGTCCGGTCCATTCTCCGTGAATGCCCACCGCACGCCCATGGTGTGGTCCGGCAGCGTCGTCAGCGTGTCTTTCGAGCGTTCGAACGCGACTGCGTGGGTCGCGAAGTGCCGCGCAACCTGATCGATATCCACCACTTGGAAGGTCATACCGACGTAGCTGTCCGAGTTGGTGACGGCACCGGTGAACTGATCTGTGACGGAGCCTGCGCGTGGGCACGCGAACTCGAGAACGGACCCCGCGAACTCCACGTAAGTGCTGTCTGCGTTCCATTCCCGGTTGATGCCCGAGCCGACGGTCTTACCCGGGAACACCTCAGTGAAGAGCCTGGTCGCGCGATCGTGATCCGGCGTGAGAATGGTGTGGTGGAGGCAGCGCACCACGCCGAGGGGGTCGTCGGCCCGCGGGGACGGAAGTGTCCAGTCAGCCGCAAGACGCGGGTCTCCGGCACGCGAATAGAACTCACGGTGTTGCCGGCCCATCTCCAGGAACTCGTAGGTCAGGCCCGTGTCCTCGGGCAGAGTCCACAGGATGTAGCAGTCCTCGGCGAGGTTCGAGACCGGCAGGTCTCCGTCCTCGACGAGGTCTCCGCCCTGATCGCGCACCCGGATGCCGTTCGCCACCAGATGCCGCGCGACTGCACGCGCGTCCTCCGCGTACCAGGCGATATCCGTGAGCCCCTCTCCCGGCGGATAGAAGCTTTGTTTGCCGTCCGGAAGTCCGAGTAGTTTCGGAGAGAGCACGTCGACTACGACCTCGCCGAGGTGAACGAAGATCGAGTACTCCTTGGGATAGTCCCCTTTGAGTTTGGAGAAGTCGTACTTTTCCACCCACCGCACGCCCCGCCGCCCGAACACTCGTTGGAACCATTCCGCGGCTTCCTCGAGGTCATCGACCACGAGTGTCGGGTGAAACATCATCGGAACTTGTGAGGGCATGGGGCTGTCCTGTCTCTTCGGCGGATCCGCTCGCGAGAGGTTCGGAGAAGCGAACCTGTGTGCCCTCAGGTTTTCAACCACGCGTTCGGTTGACAAGCAAACTTCTCGTTGTGCGAGAAGCCGCCTGGGCAGGCGTTGGACGCCACATCAGCTCAAGCCGGCACCCGGTTCACACGAGGTCGAGGAGCGGCAGTACCTGTTCGGTGACCATCTCCACGTTGCCGCGTTCCGCGAGCGGGATCAGCGTCACACCGTCGGCCACTGAGGCCGCACGAATATCGGAGATCAGGCCCGCGAGTCCGCGAGGTGTGCCGACATAGCGCACGGTCGTCGAGTGGTCCGGGTGCGTACACGAGTTCTGCCGAGAGAATTCGGCGCGCGCAGTGCGAGCGTCGGCGGCGATCAGGAACTCGACATCGAGCAGGACGACGAGGCCGTCCGGCTCGCGGCCGGCTTGCGCCTCGCGTAGACGCAGACGTTCCGTGGCGGCTCGAGCCTGTCGTAGGTCGGCTGCCTGGATGCGGACTGTCGCTGGTGCACCAGGGAGTTCGCCGGTGTCGGCGGTCGGGTCGGTCCGGCCGGGAAGCGTACTGCAGGGTATACAGATTCCCGCTGTCGAGTCGCCGGCGGATCCGCGCAGTTCCAGGGCGACCAGGGGCGTGCGAGACGCGGAGGAAATCATGACCTGTTCTCGCGGTGTGACAGTGCGGCAATCCTGTTGATCGTCGAACGGTGGTAGACGAGTGGTGCGACGTCGTCTGCTGCCTGCATTTCCATTATCTCCATCACGACGATGCTGTGATCTCCAGTTGGTATCTCCTGGCGAATCTCGCAATCGAGCCAGAGTGCGGAACCGTGCAGAAGGAGCGAATCGTATTCCGTACGTGTGGTTTCAAGACCGGCGAACCTGTCCCGAGTCCGAGACGCGAGTTGTGCGCAGACGTGGTCCTGACCCTCGCCGAGTATCGAAATACCCAGGCGCTGGGCGGTCCGAAGGCGTGGCCACGTCTGCGAACTGTTCTGGATCGAGAACAGGACCAGCGGCGGATCGTAGGAGACACCGACCGAGAACGATGTAGCGACCAATCCTACGGATTCGTCGTCGACCGCGGCGCACAGCGCCGCGATCCCCGACGGGAAAGACCCCAGAGTCGAGCGAAGCTCGGCGTGGCCGACGGTGACGGGTTCGAGTGACGGTGCAGGCGAGTGAACGCGAGTGAGACTCATAGGGTTTTGCTCCGGTTCGACAATTGCTGCTGTGGGGACCTCGGCCGTTCTCCGCTTCGTGTGACACACACCATACCACCAAACGTACGGTTGACAAGGGGGTGGTGCGAGCTGCTCGACGATGGGGTTCTGTGGTCGCTCAGGCTCCGAGGTCGGCGGGATTCATTCGCCGGAACGATTCCTCCACGGCGGGATTCGCAGCGATCATTTCGTCTGCGAATTGTTCGCCGGTGACTCGGTACTGCGTCAGTGTGTCGGAGTCGGCTCGGAGTTGGTCGGCGCGGGCGGCCCATCCTTCGGGGGTGCTCTCCGCTGCTTCGACCCGGGGGAGTCCGGCGAGGACGAGTC
>NZ_NHML01000072.1:0-8815 GCF_002165735.1 Rhodococcus sp. NCIMB 12038 | reverse complement strand
GAACAGGAGGGCGGCCGTGATGCGCGGCTCGACCACTGCCAGTCGGATGCCGATGGCGATCACCCCTCCCGAGTACCCGACCGGACCGCCGATTTCGGGCAGCGACAGCAGGGCGTCCAGGGTGGCCCGCCATTCCGGGGAGCTCGATGGTGGCTGCGGCGAAGCCCTCCGCTGCGGCGTGCCGGGCTCGGGCCACCAGTCGGGGGTACATCATGTTCAGTCCGCCGGGGTGGCCGGCCAGGATCAGTGGTGCCGGTGTGGTCCCGGATGCGGATCTGGGCGTCCACAGGATTCCGGGGGATCTCACCGAGGGTGAATGCGCGTTCGAGGACGTCGTCGGCGAGGCGCTGTTCGGAAGTGAAGTGCATGGTGTGCCTTTCGGAGTGCTCGTGATCGGCGCTCCCGGACGACCTGTGGTCACCGGGTTCCGCCAACAGGTTTACGTGGAGGCCGTCGGACCGGATGCGCAGGGTCGCTGATCCGGTACGGACCACGCTTCCGCGGGCGGCGACTCCTCGGGTGGATGTGCGGGAGTTGTTCATCGGGAGCATCTTTCGTGCATTCCTGCTAATCTTGCTGTGATACGTGCCTCAATTGATTGGCATCATCCATCATATTCGCCTCGAGGAGAAGCTGTGGCGCACGGTCGTTACAAGGTTCGGGAGATTGCCCAGCAGGCGGGCCTCAGCGAGGCGACGGTCGACCGCGTGCTTCACAACCGCCCGGGGGTGCGTGAGGGAACCCGCGCAGAAGTCGCGCAAGCGATCGCCGACCTGGACAAACAGCGTTCCCAGCTGCGGTTGGCCGGGCGAAAGTATCTCTTCGACGTCGTCATGCAGGCGCCGCCGCGATTTTCTGAAGCGTTCCGCGATGCGGTGGAGGCAGAACTGCCGTCCCTCGCCCCTGCCGTGGTCCGGACCCGGTTCCACTTCCGGGAGACCGGCTCGGTGCCTGCCATGGTCGAGACACTCGACAAGCTCGTCAAACGCCCCTCGCAAGGTGTCATTGTCAAGGCGCCCGACACCACCGAGGTCTCCGACGCCATCGACCGGCTCACCGAGGCGGGGATCCCCGTCGTCACCTACGCCACCGACGTCCCGAACAGCAGTCGGGTCGGCTACGTCGGCATCGAGAACCGGGCGGCAGGGGAGACCGCAGCCTATCTGCTCGAACAATGGCTGTCCGACAGTGCGTCCAGTGTTCTCGTCACGTTGAGTAGCAACGCGTTTCGCGGCGAAGAGGAGCGCGAGATGGGATTTCGCGGTGCCTTGCGCCGCTCGAGCGGTGTCGGGGGGAGCGGCTCTCAGCGCACACTGATCGACATCTCCGAGAGCGAGGGTCTCGACACGACGGTTGAGCGTCTCGTCCTCGACGCACTCGAACGCAACCCGGACATCGAGGCGGTCTATTCGATCGGTGGCGGCAACATGGCAACCGTGCGCGCCTTCGAGAAACTCGGCCGCCGCTACCGCGTTTTCATCGCCCACGACCTCGATCGGGACAACAAGCAGTTGCTTCGCGACAAGAAGATCTCGGCCGTCCTCGATCACGACCTGCGGTCGGACGCGAACCTGGCCTGCCGCATGCTGATTCAGGGACGTGGCGGTATGTCGGGCGTGACCACGGTGAAGTCACCGATTCGGATCACCACCCCCTACAACATGCCCTGACCGTGGTCGCCGACCGGACTCAGGCTGCGCGGCGTGTCAGGACGAGCGGATCACCGTCGGTGATCGCGATCGTGTGTTCGCTGTGGGCGGTCCGCGAGCCGTCGGCCGATCGGATGGTCCACCCGTCGGGGTCGTAGACGATCTTGTCGGTGCCGCGGGCGAACCAGGGCTCGAGTGCGAGCGTCAGGCCGGGGCGCAGCACCAGGCCCCGGCCGGCCCGCCCCTGGTTGGACACGTGCGGGTCCTCGTGCATCGTTCGACCGAGTCCGTGTCCGCCGAATTCGGTGTTGACCGGGTAGCCGTAGTCGGCGGCGACCGCGCCGATTGCTGCGGAAATGTCGCCGAGGCGCCCGCCGGGACGTGCGGCGTCGATACCGGCGGCGAGGGCGCGTTCAGTCGCCTCGATCAGCCGCTGGTCTTCCGCTCGGGGTGTGCCGACGATCAGGCTGCGCGCCGAATCGGCCACCCACCCGTCGACCGAGACCGCGATGTCCATGCTCAGAAGGTCTCCGTCGCGCAGGTCGTAATTGTGCGGCAGGCCGTGGAGCACCGCATCGTTGACGGACAGGCAGATGACGTTGCGAAACGGGCCGCGGCCGAACGACGGCGCATAATCCCAGTAGCAGGACACCGCCCCACGCTCCTCGATCAAGAGCCGGGCGCGGCGTTCGAGGTCGAGCAGATTCACTCCCACCAGAGCACGCTGTTGCAGGTCGTCGAGCAGTTCCGCGATGAACGCGCCGGTGGTGTGCATCGCCTCGATCTCCTGTGACGTCTTCAGTTCCAACACGCGCTCACCCTCCACATTTTCACCAACAATCCGGTATAGAAATACCAGGCTAGTCGAATGTTCGGTATTTTCATACCGAGTGTGGCGTATCCTTGTCGAATGGTGCGATCCCCTTTGACTCCGCAGCAGCGTGCCGCCGGCAAGCGACTCGGCGCTTACCTCCGGCAGGCGCGAGGTGACCGCAAGCCCGCCGAAGTGGCACATGCCGCGTCGATCTCACCCGAGACCCTGCGCAAGATCGAGACGGGACGCCTGGCAACTCCGGCCTTCACGACGGTCGCCGCACTCGCGGCTGTGCTGGCGGTCCCGCTGGAGGATCTCGCCCAGATCTGCCTTCCCGACCTGAACCTTCAGGAGACCGGGTAGCAAGCGAGACGCCGCCGACCACTTCGGCGGCGGCGAAGATTACTTCTTCCGCAGGTCGGCTATCGGATCGGCGGCCTCTGCCGTCGAATCCTCCCGATTCTCCGGCACGGCCGCCATCGCAGCCTCGAACCAGAGATGCGTAAAAGTCTTGTGGAACAGTGCATGGCACAGGTTGAACTCGAACCCAGACTGCCGATCTCCCGTTGTCTCAACCGATCTGGATAATCGCTCCAACCGAGGTGGAACCGAGCAGGCAAACACGATCGGACGTTGCCGTCACTCGTCCTTCGGCGAGACGAAACCGAGATGGCGGCGCATTGGTGCGGCTGCGGTCACGGCGCCGCCGAGGAGGGTGATTGCTGCGATCGCGCCGAATCCGGCGGTGAGTGTGGCGACCGCGGCGACGCCTCCGACGAGCAGCGGTCCCCCTGCGTCACCGAGTTCGCGTCCGAGTTCGGCGGCGCCCATGGTCTGTCCCATCCTTTCGGCGGGAGTCGAACCAGCCAGTGACGCAAACGCCAACGGCGTGATCAGTCCCGTCCCGGAGCCGATCGCCACTGCCGCGAGCAGTACTCCGGGCAGGCCGGGGAGCATCGCGCACCCGAGGCCGGTGGCGGTGACCAGTAGACCCAGCACGGATCCGGCGTCGGCCGAGATACGACCTGCGTCCAGTGCCCGTCCGGCACGTGGTTGCACTAGGGCGGCGCAGGCCGCGAGGACGGACACCGCGGCACCGGTCGCCACCGAGCCGAGTCCGGCGGCGGCACCGGTGACCGGCAGGAATCCCACGCCCACGGACAGCGCCGAGGTTGCGAACGCGAGTGCGAGGGTGGGCCGGCGAAACGTCCGATCCGTCAGCCGGCGCGCCAGGTCCAGGACGGTCTGCCGATTGCGCGGCAGGGGTGGCAGGACGGGCACCACACGCGCCGCCCATGCCGCGATGGTGAGCGCGAGGACGGCCATCACCGCGGACAGCAGCGTGAGGCCGCCGAGCCACACCAGCACGCCGCCCAGCAGCGGACCGACCGTGTAGCCGAGGCTCTTGCAGAAACCGTATGTTCCGAACGCGGTGCCGTGACCGGCTTTCGGGGTCATCCGTGCGACCAGTGCGCTCGCTGCCGGGGAGAACGCGGACGCGGCAGCGCCTTGCCCGAGCCGGGCCAACCACAGCCAGTTCGAGTCGCCGACTACGACGAACAGGGCGGAGGCTGCGGCGAATCCGATGAGTCCACCGAGAAGGACCGGTCGGGCACCGATCCGGTCGGCAAGTGTCCCGAACACGGGTTTGAGCACTACCTCTGCGCCGTCGTACAGCGCCAGCAGCAGACCGAGATACAGCAGGGAACCACCGCGGTCCTCGAGGTCGAATGCGAGGTTCGCCGCCACGGCATGCGCCCCGAAGGCGGTGGTGAAACCGGCTGCGTACAGCGGCCACATCCGCCACCGCACGGCTGGTGACGCGGCTCCGGTCATGGGTGTGCGCTGTCGGTGGCGTGCAGCGAGGCGATGACGCGTTCGGCGTAGTCCTCGAACAGCTGCGTGCAGTGCTGCAATCTCGCAGTCGCTTCGTCGGAATTGCAGGCGCCGAATACATCTCGTGCCTTCAGGTCGCGGTGCCAGCGACGCAGTCTTTCGAGGCTCTGTTCTTCCTCCTCCAGCTCGGCGAGGGTGAACTTGCGGATTCGTATCTCCTTGTCCAGTTCGGCCTCGTACTTTCCGCAGTCGGCGAGGAATTCGGTCCAGTCCTCTTCGCGGGCGGTGGTGAACATTGCCTCGAATCGTGCGCTGTCGTCGGCGCTGGCACCGGTGGCGTGCAGGAAGATGATCTCGCCCGCGGCGCGTTGGACCAGCTCGGTGGTGCGATCGAGGCCCGTCGTAAAGGCGGGAGCGCGCGGCACGGCCCACGTGCCCTGCCCCAGCGACAGCGCTCCGACCTTCCGCAGTTGCCGCCAGACCGCGACTCGATGTCGGGACGGTCCGGCGGGCAGGGTTACCAGTGCGATCAGCCAGCGTGCTTCGGTTCCCTCGTCCGTCACCAGGCAAATGTAACAGCGGCTACACCTGTCGACGTTCTACGCGCTACTTCTCTCGGTCGTCGATCGTGCAGCGGAGGGCGACCCGCGACGAAGTCAGCCGGCGAGAGTGTTGCTGTTCGGTCGTGTCCGCTGTGGATGAAGATGGTTCGGCCGGTCAGGTTGGTCACGGTCGTGCACAGGGTGGCGAGGGGGTCGTCGCCCGCGATACCTTCACCACCGTTCACGGGCGATTGAGCGCGGACGGTTCAGGGTAGTCGGCTCGGTAGGCCGCACGGTCAAATCCATCCGTGGGAGTCGACGATGATGTCCAGACTGCAGGTCGCGATCGCGGTGATCGTGGGATATTGGCTGGGCCGGGCCCGCCACACGACGCTTGCCGCGGCGGGTGCCGGACGCCTTGCAGGCAGCCCGCAGGAGATGGTCGACCACGCTGCGAAGCTGCTGGAGGCATCGCCCGAGTTCGCGGCCCTCGACGAATCGGTGCGCGGTCAACTCCTCGATGCTGTGAGGGGGGCGGCCGTGACCGCCGGCACCGCTCGGAGTGACGTTGACGTCGACATCGATCGCCTGCTCCCCGGCGGCACTGACGAGCCACTCCGGGCTGCCGAAGACCTGGTCGAGGAGACCGCGGACGTGGTCGACGATGTCCCCGCCGACGACGCCGTCGAACACGTCCTCGACGGCGCCGAGACCGCTGCCGATGTGGGGAAGGAACTGCTCGGCGCCGCGGGGAAGCTGAAGCGCAGGAGGTTTGCGAAGAGTAGGAAATCGCCGGCCGCAGACCCGTCCGCCGACGCTTATGACGAGGACGACGAGGACGCCGGCGACGAAGCACCGGCCGACGAAGCACCGGCCGACGATGCTCCCACTGCAGATGACGGCAGCACTGACGCACCTGCGCCGTCCACCGCCGAGGTCCGGGCGTGGGCTCGCGAACACGACTTTCCCGTCTCCGACCGCGGACGACTGCGCGACGAGGTGTGGGAGGCCTATACCGCCGCCCACCCCGAGCGCTGAGTTCGGTGGGGCTTACGCAGCCTTCGCAGGGGACCTGAAACTGCTAAGTTGAAGTTACACTCAACTTCAGAATTGGTCGCCGCTGACCGTTGACTTCCCGGTCTTGGGTTGCTTACTCTTGGCTTCAGTTGAAATTGAAGTCAACTACAACTTCTCTGGTCCGGCTCGGGTTTCACCTGGAGTGGAGTGCTCACTGTCGGTGAGTGTCGTTGTGGGACAAACAAAGTTGAGTAGTTTCGAGGGTCGCGTGGCCTTGCGGGCCGAAGTCGTGACACTCGGATCAAACGATGTGGAGGTGGACCATGGACTTGGTCCTGACCGATGAACAGTTGAGTTTCCAGCGGTTCGCGCGCGAGTTCCTGGACAAGGAAGTCGTACCCTACCGCGAGCAGTGGGACCGCGACGAGTCGGTCGACACGTCGATCATTCCCAAACTGGGGGAGATGGGATTCTTCGGGCTCACGATCCCAGAGCAGTACGGCGGTCTCGGAGGGGACTACATCACCTACTGCACCGGGATGGAGGAACTCGGGCGGGCTGATTCCGCGGTGCGGGGAATCGTCTCGGTGTCGATGGGGTTGGTGGGCAAGGTGATTCTGTCCCACGGTACCGAGGAGCAGAAGCAGCAGTGGCTGCCAGGCATCGCCACCGGTGAGGTGCTCGCCTGTTTCGGACTGACCGAACCGGACACCGGATCCGACGCGGGGAACCTGCGTACCCGCGCCACTCGAGACGGCGACGACTACGTGATCGACGGCGCCAAGATGTTCATTACGAACGGAACCTGGGCGGACCTGTGCCTGGTGTTTGCCCGCACCGGCGGTCCGGGACCCAACGGCGTCTCAGCCTTCCTCGTTCCGACCGACCTTCCTGGATTCGGGCGACGTGAGATCAAGGGAAAGCTCGGCCTTCGTGGTCAGGCCACGGCGGAACTCGCGTTCGACAATGTCCGAGTACCTCGTGACGCCATGCTCGGGGGTGAAGGCGAAGGGTTCAAGATCGCCATGCACTCGCTCGACAAGGGCAGGGTCTCCGTCGGTGCCGGCTGCGTCGGGATCATCCAAGGCTGCCTCGAATCGGTCGTGCAGTATTCGAAGGAGCGCAAACAGTTCGGACGCCAGCTTGCCTCATTCCAGATGATCCAGGACATGATCGCGAGCATCTCGGTCGACGCCGACGCCGCGCGCCTGCTCGTCTGGCGGGCAGCCGACCTTATCGAGAAGGGCAGGCCCTTCGGTATCGAGGCGTCCAAGGCGAAATACTTCGCGAGTGAAGCCGCGGTCAGGGCAGCCAACCTCGCGATCCAAGCATTCGGCGGGTACGGCTACGTCGACGAGTACCCGGTCCAGAAATACATGCGCGACGCTCGCGTCATGACCCTCTACGAAGGCACGAGCCAGATCCAGAAGCTGCTCATCGGGCGCGCCGAGACCGGCGTCAGCGCCTTCCTCTGACGGGTGGTTCGTCAGTTCGCAGGCTTCCTGCAATGCCGAATCACGGGCTCTCACAACTCGAACGACCCGACATCAACTAGGAGCAGAACGAACATGTCCGTCCGCCGATCTTCGATCGTATGGCTCGTCCTCGGCATCTTGCTGATCATGAGTGCCGTGCTGGTCCGATTCGTCGCGTTGCCGGCGCTGTCCAAGCTGCCTGCAGACTTCACCGCGAGCCAGAAATACGAGGGCAGCGTCAGCGCACTGAATCAACAGGCGTTCGCATCGAATGACCTGGCGAATCTGATCGGTCCCGAAGTCGCCGTGACCGCAGATCGTGGACTGTCCGTGGATGCAGTCGATGGTGACACGGCAATTGTCACCATCGATACAGCGATCAATCTCCCCGATGGTGCACAGCAAAAGGATGTTCACACGTTCGCCGTCGATCGTGTCGATTTCTCACCCGTGCCGTTGACCGCGCAGGAAGTGCTGGCAGTGGTACCGGCAGGGGAGCGGGCGACTTTCGAGCCACACGAGGGCATTGCCTTCAGTTTCACACCGAACCCCTCGACCGATGGCAATCAGATCTACGACACGGTGACGATGACGGGTCAGAGCGCGACCTTCGCCGGCGAGGACACCGTGGCCGGTCGCAAGGTCAAGCGATATGAGGTTGACGCCGCAGGGCCGATACAGAGCCCGACCCTGTTGGCGCAGTTCGAGCAGTTTCCCACCCAACTCCCCAAGGCGCTCGTCGTCGGATTGCTGCAGGCCGGAATCGTTCCGGAATCCTCTATCCCAGTCGTCCGAGAGGGACTGCCCTCGCTGCCGGAATTGATCACCACCGGTTACGGCAGCACGAATTCGATGAGCGTCGCCGTCGATCAGCAATTCGGAACGCCACTCGACATCGCACAGACACAGGGGCTGTACCTCACGGCGCCGATCGACGGTCAAGACGTGCCGATACTTCCGCTGTCTATCGCGAAGCTTCATACCGCACCCGCGGATGTCACCGCGGCAGCCGACGACCTTTCGAAGAATGCGACTCTCCTGTCCGCCATCGGGTTGTGGTTTCCCATAGTCGCGCTCACCGTCGGCGCCGGGTTGATCGCGCTGGCTGCGCTCCGATGGAGAAGGCAAGTGACGTCGGAGTCCTCGGACCCGGAACTCGAACCGCAGCACTAGCAGTGCTCCTGGTTCGGACAGAAAGGAATTAGTCGTGTCTGAGTTGCAGAAATCTCCCCGTTCGCCCGGAGTTGGTGTCGTTCGGGAATCGGACGACGGTGAGCGTCGGGTGGCGTTGGTGCCGAAGGTCGTGGCGTCGTTGATCGCCAAGGGCGTCGACGTGGTGGTCGAGTCGGGTGCCGGGTTGGGCGCGTTGATTCCGGACGAGTTGTACACCGGGGTGGGGGCGAAGATCGGCGACCCGTGGTCGGCGGAGGTGATCGTGAAGGTCGCGCGCCCGTCCGCAGATAAAGTGGGCCGGCTGCATGC
>NZ_NHML01000007.1:0-330439 GCF_002165735.1 Rhodococcus sp. NCIMB 12038 | reverse complement strand
CTCGTGTACCCCGAAGGGCCTTACCGCTCGACTTGCATGTGTTAAGCACGCCGCCAGCGTTCGTCCTGAGCCAGGATCAAACTCTCCGTTGAAGACTCTAGATTGGCCGGCAGAACCGGCAATCAGTCATAGACATCGAGTCAAATCACTAGCAAAAAAACTCAAACTAGCTTAATCAAACACTGACCCCCATCCGACGGAAGAAGGAAGGGAAGCCAGCAAAATACCCACACCACACACACCCCGAAACCCGAAGGCCCCGAAAGCAATTCGTGATGCGGAGTACCAAAAACATTTGGCACTGACATTCATCGACACACTGTTGAGTTCTCAAAGAACACGCGCACACCATCACCACCGAAGTATCAACTTCGGCCGCTCCGGGGCAACCGTTCCATCTTATCCTACCAGCCTCACCGGCGCAAGCCGTGACGCTGATCAAGATCAAACCGGGGTTGAAGCACCACCATACACGGCGGTGAACTTCCGATTTACCAGGCGCCTGCGTCCAACCTCGTGTCCCCCGCCTTCCGGCCGGGGTCGGTGTCCGTGTCGCTCTGACCTGGAATAAGTTACGCGAAGGGAAACAAGAACACCAAATCGCCAGGTCAACGTCGCTAAACCCCGATTCAGGGCACCCAGTACTTGGCCGCCAGCTGCTCGATCACCAGATCGCCCTCCGATGCCTGTTCCAACGCCGCGAGGTCGGAGTCGATGGAAACCAATCGTGGATCGTCCCCCTCCGCCTCCTGGACCGGGTGCCCCCCGTCCTCGGCCAGCTGACGCAACAGCTTCTCGCGCACCCGGTCCTTCAGCGAATCGCTCATATCGAAATCATGGTCGTGCGGCGATGGGTTGTCGAGAGCGCAACGCACTCACTCCTCGGTCTCGTCCGGCGCCTTCACGTTGTCGCTCTTGCCGAAGACTCGCAGCGCGGTCGGAATGAGGACGATCAGCGCGCCCAGGATCGCGATCAGCGAAAAGACCTGCATTGCCATCTGTGAACCGACTCTCTGTTTCGTGCCCGCGGCGACCAGGTGTCAGGCCGGCGCGAGCCAGCTTCCCCAAGATGTGTTCCTGGTGACGGTAAACGCCGCAAGGAGAATGAGCACACCCACTGTCACTCGCGGTCCCACCACGAAGATGGGATCGCGTCGTCCTTGCCAGCGCCGACGTGCCCATCCGATCCACGCGAAAATCATCACCGCGATGAACGGGACGATCAGGACATTGCCGGCGACGGCCGCGCCGAGGTCGAGGTTGGTCAGGTCATGCACCGCCCGCAGCCCGCCACAGGCCGGGCACCACCACCCGGTCAGTGCGTAGACGGGACAGAAACCGTACGAACCCTGCTGATGCGGATCCCGGAAGTGGAGGATGGCGGTCGCGACCACGGCGCCGGCGGCGACAGCGGCAGGTGCTCCGAGTGCGCGCAGACCGCCCGCCCGCGTCGCCGGAGTTCCACTCTGGGTGTCCACCCGTCCAGTCTTCCCGATCTCTCCGGTCTCCGGTGGATCGGACCCGGAGACGACTCTGGCCCTTCCCGACTGATCGGGAAGGGCCAGAGGACCGCTGAGCTGCCTGAGAGAATCGAACTCTCGACCTTTTCATTACGAGTGAAATGCTCTACCGACTGAGCTAAGGCAGCGGTGCCTTTCGGCGGTGGCGAGTCTAGCGCCTCAACCCCGAGTATGCGAAAACGGCTCCCTGAACGCGTCGCCGAGACTGGCCACCATGGCGTCGACAGCCCACTGCGGTTTGACGTTGACGGTGATCGCCTCGCGGCACTCCAGGACGGCTTCGATGCACTTCAGAAGGCCTTCCGGGGTGGTTCGCGACGCGAGATCGGCGGCCCGATCGGCCATGTCCGGGTGGTTCGCGGCGGCGTTCGACTTCCACGCGACGGCGAGCGCGTCGCGGTAGAGACCGGCCAGATCGATCAGTGCGCGGTCGAGTGCGTCGCGGCCCGTGCGGGTGGCCCGGGACTTCTGCCGCTTCTCGAGATCTTTCAGCACACCTGCCGAGCCGCGGAGCGCCCCGGCCGCACCCTTACCGGTACCGCCTGCACCCAGTGCGGTGCGCAACTCTTCGGTCTCCTGCTCGTCCCGAGCGGCGCTCATCTCCTTCGCCTCCGCGTCGGCGGAACGCACCAGTTCTTCCGCAGCGGCGAACGCGGTGGCGGGCCGCAGCGCCGCGACCGCCAGGTCCAGCGCGTCCCTCCGACGCACCTTGGCGTTCAGATCCGTCGCGAGACGCCGCGCCCGCCCGACGTGGCCGCCGCTGATCGAGGCAGCCAATTGCGCATCTTCGGGGTCCAGGCCGTCCCGCTCGCGCAGGACCTTGGCGATGGAGTCGGCCGACGGCGTCACGAGATGGATGTGCCGGCAGCGCGACCGCAGCGTCACGGAGATGTCCTGCGGGTCGACGGACGGCGCGCACAGCAGGAACACGGTGCGGTCCGGTGGCTCCTCCACCACTTTCAGGAGCGCGTTGGCGGCGCCCTCGGTGAGCCGGTCCGCATCCTCGACGACCACGATCTGCCAGCGCCCGGTACTCGGCCGGCGGGCGGCGGTCTGCACGATGGCGCGCATCTCCTTGACGCTGATGCTCAGGCCCTCGGGGACGACCTGCCGGACGTCGCCGTGGGTGCCGGCCATCGCGGTGGTGCAGGCATGGCAGACGCCGCAGCCGGGAATGCCGTCGCTCGTGCACTGCAGGGCGGCGGCGAAACACTGCGCGGCCACCGACCTACCCGAGCCGGGCGGGCCGGTGAACAACCACGAGTGCGTCATCGAGGAGCCCATCTCGCCGACTCCACGACGGGCGGCCGTCGCCGCGGCCGTCAGCTCGGACTCGACGTCCTCCTGGCCCACCAACCGGTCGAATACCGTCACCGCGTCAGCCTAACCGGCACGTGCGACATCCCTACCGGCCCGAGATACCGGCTCACGCCTTCTTGTCCGCGGCCTTCTTCGAGGCAGCCTTCTTCGCCGGCGCCTTCTTGGCGGCAGTCTTCTTGGCCGCCTTCTTGGCTGGTGCCTTCTTCGCAGCGGCCTTCTTCTTGACGGGGCCGCGGGCACGCCGATCCGCGAGCAGTTCCGAAGCGCGGGCGTCGGTGATGGACTCCACCTCGTCGCCCTTGCGGAGGCTGGCGTTGGTTTCACCGTCCGTGACGTACGGACCGAACCGGCCGTCCTTGATCACCATCGGCTTCTCGCTGACCGAGTCGACACCCAGCTCCCGCAGCGGCGGGGTGGCGGCGGCCTGACGTCCGCGGCGTTTGGGCTCCGCGTAGATCTTCAGCGCCTCGTCGAGGGTCACCGTGAACATCTGGTCCTCGGTGGCGAGCGACCGCGAGTCCGTGCCCTTCTTCAGATACGGGCCGTAGCGGCCGTTCTGCGCGGTGATCTCTTCCTTCGACTCCGGATCGATACCCACCACACGCGGCAGCGACAACAGCTTGAGAGCGTCGTCGAGGGTTACCGTCGCCAGGTCCATCGACTTGAGCAGCGAGCCCGTCCGTGGCTTCGGGCCGGTGGCCTTCTTCGCCGCCTTCTTCGCGGGCGCCTTCTTGGCGGCAGCCGTCTTCGTCTTGGTCGTCCCGTCGGCCGATTCGTCGGTCACCGGCACCACGGCCGGTTCGGGCTCCGGTTCCGGCCCGGGCAGGATCTCGGTGACGTACGGACCGAAGCGGCCCTCCTTCGCGACGATCTCGTGCCCGGTCAGCGGGTCGACGCCCAGCTTGCGACCCTCCTGCGGCGTCGAAAACAGCTTCTCCGCGTACTCCGGCGTCAGCTCGTCCGGCGGGAGGTCGTCGGGCAGGTTGGCACGCTGCGAGATGAGGTCGCCCTCGGGATCGTCCGGGTTCTGGACCATCCGTTCGAGATACGGACCGAACCGTCCGACGCGGACGTGCACTTCCCGTCCCTCGGCATCGTCGAAGAGCCTGATCGAGTTGACCTCGCGGGCGTCGATCTCCTCGAGGTTGACGCCGACCATCTTCTTCAGGCCGCCCTCACGGGCCACCGAACCCTCGGCTCCGTGGTCGCCGCCGAAGTAGAAACTGCTGAGCCAGTTGCCGCGCTGTTCGCGGCCACCGGCGATCGCGTCGAGGTCGTCTTCCATGCCGGCGGTGAAGTCGAAGTCGACCAACCGTCCGAAGTGCATCTCGAGAAGGCCGATGACGGCGAACGCCACCCAGGACGGGACCAGCGCGCTACCGCGTTTGTAGACGTATCCGCGATCGAGGATGGTCTTGATGATCGACGAATACGTGGACGGACGGCCGATGCCCAGCTCTTCCAGGGTCTTGATCAGGCTCGCTTCGGTGTACCGGGCGGGCGGGTTGGTGGTGTGGCCGTCGGGGTCGAGTTTGGTGGCGGTGACCGCCTGGCCCTCGACGAGCACCGGCAGACGGGACTCGGCGTCGTCGGACTGGCCGCCCGCCTCCTCGTCGACGCTCTCCACATAGGCCTTCAGGAAGCCCGCGAAAGTGATGGTGCGGCCCGACGACGAGAAGGTGCACTCCTCGCCGGTGCCCGCCGTTCCGGTGATCCGCAGGGTCAGCGTCGTGCCCCGCGCGTCGGCCATCTGCGACGCGACGGTGCGCTGCCAGATCAGCTCGTACAGACGAAACTCGTCGGTGTCGAGACGTGAATGCAGCTGACCGGGGGTCTGGAACACGTCGCCGGCGGGGCGGATCGCCTCGTGCGCCTCCTGCGCGTTCTTGACTTTGCGGGTGTACTGCCGCGGAGTGTCGTGCACGTACTCGGCGCCGTACAACTCGGTGGCCTGCGCCCGGGCGGCAGCGATCGCCGACGACGACAGCGTCGTCGAGTCGGTACGCATGTAGGTGATGTAGCCGTTCTCGTACAGCCGCTGCGCGATGCGCATGGTCCGCTCGGACGTGAACCGCAGCTTGCGGCCCGCCTCCTGCTGCAGCGTCGACGTCATGAACGGCGCGTACGGCTTGCGGGTGTACGGCTTGCTCTCCGCGGAGGAGACGGTGAGATCGACACCCGCGAGGGACTCGGCCAGACGCTGCGCCCGCGCCTCGTCCAGCACCGTCACGGTGCTCGTCTTCAACTGGCCGTCCGAACCGAAGTCGCGGCCGGACGCCACCCGGGACCCGTCGACGGTCACCAGACGCGCCCCGAAACTGCGGGGGCTGGCTTCCGCGCCGGCATCGAGAGTGGCGGAGATGTCCCAGTAGGAGGCCGAGCGGAACGCCATCCGCTCGCGTTCCCGCTGCACGATGACGCGGGTGGCGACGGACTGCACGCGGCCTGCCGACAACCTCGGCATGACCTTCTTCCACAGCACGGGGCTGACCTCGTAGCCGTACAGACGGTCGAGGATGCGGCGGGTCTCCTGCGCGTCGACCAGGTCGTTGTCGAGCTCGCGGGTGTCCTCGGCCGCGGCGCGGATGGCCGGCTCGGTGATCTCGTGGAAGACCATCCGGCGAACCGGGATCTTCGGCTTGAGCGTTTCGAGGAGGTGCCAGGCGATCGCTTCGCCCTCGCGGTCGGGGTCGGTGGCGAGGAAGAGTTCATCGGCGTCCTTGAGGAGGCTCTTCAGCTCCGTGACCTTGGACTTCTTCTCCGGGCTGACCACGTAGAGCGGTTCGAAGTCCTGGTCGACGTTGACGCCGAGCCGCGCCCACGGCTCACCCTTGTACTTGGCCGGGACGTCGGCGGCTCCTCGCGGAAGGTCGCGGATGTGGCCGACCGACGCCTCGACGACATAGTTCTTCCCGAGGTACGGGGCGATCTTGCGGGCCTTGGTCGGCGACTCGACGATCACGAGGCGGCGAGGCTGGCCGGACGCTCCCGCCGCACCCTGTGCACTGCCGTTGTCCCCTTTAGCCACCTGAAGCCCGAGCCTTCCTGAAGTCGATCGCTGCCACTCGACAGTTGTGCAGACAAACCCTTTTATACCCGGTTCGCCTATTACTAGAGTGACATACCCGGAACCCATCCTCGCAGATCAGTACCGTCTACACGGCCCTACACGTGGGGCCAACCGGTACGGTCGTCCACATTTCCGGGAGCCTCGCCGATGCTCTCGACGAGTCTGCCGAGCCTACGCCGACCCGAGATCCGGAGCCCCGGACCGGACCCACGGGTGCCGATCAGCGTCGGCGCGATGCCCGCCCGCATCAACGCCTGGGCCAACGGCGCGTGGGTATCCGGGGCGTGCGGATCGAGTCCGAGGACGAACCGTTCACCCTCCGCTTCACCCCTGCCCGACGCCAGCGCCCACACCCTCAGCTGACGCCCCGACGGCACCCAGCCGGAGGGCACCGCCTTGACCGCTCCCCTCGTCCACTGGTCCGCGAGAGGCCGCAGGTCGACGACGGACGCGGTGCGGACCAGGGGGCTGCCCTCGTCGCTGCGCGTGATCTCGACCTCGAGTCCGGCCTGCCCGATCAGCTCCGCGATCGCCTCCGCCCGCCACTGCGCGTCGACCACGATCGAGATGCGCGCCCGCCCGCCGGACGTGACCACCTGGCCCGTCGCCGCGAGAAGACCGCACAGATCGGTGACAGCCGGCGGCATCGCCTCCGCGGAGAAGAAGGAGAGCTGACTCACGGAAGTACCCCCTTTTGCCACGGCACCGTTGCCGTGAAAACGACTCGTCCCCCACCGCCTCAGGCGATGGGGGACGAATCAGACGCGGCCACGAGGACCCCGCCTATCTGATTTACGTGTTCACGAACGTGAACGGCAGAATCAGACTGCGCGAACGCCGGTTGCCTGGGGACCCTTGGTGCCCTGGCCGACCTCGAACTCCACGCGCTGGTTCTCCTCGAGGGTGCGGAAGCCGCTGCCCTGGATCTCGGAGTAGTGAACGAAGACGTCAGCGGAGCCGTCTTCGGGTGCGATGAAGCCGAAGCCCTTTTCCGCGTTGAACCACTTCACAGTGCCCTGTGCCATGCTTTTCCTTCTCTTTCTAACCACCGGATTCGGCGGACAGCACATACAGTCCGCCGGGCCGGTTCCGACCGCTGTACTTCTAGATTTCCCCCTCAGGAAAAGCAGAGCACCGCGTTCGCAACATC
The DNA here is from genome assembly GCF_002165735.1 of Rhodococcus sp. NCIMB 12038. NCBI lineage: Bacteria > Bacillati > Actinomycetota > Actinomycetes > Mycobacteriales > Nocardiaceae > Rhodococcus > Rhodococcus sp. NCIMB 12038. The sequence goes on along the minus strand of NZ_NHML01000007.1, from coordinate 323,379 downwards.
GATCCTGCGAACGTTCACTCTTTCAAGCCTACGAACACAGAAGCTGCGACCAGTTGTAGTCAACCATGAACTCCGGGAACGCAACAGTCGAAATCCGAACAATTCACACAAAAAGTTGATCTTGTAGCGAACAGGCCCGGAACTGAACATTGGCGACGGACTCGCGACACCCCGGGCGACAGGCCGTCCGAGGCACTCGTTATCATCAAATGCGCAGGTCGTGGCGGTGTGGAAGCTACTCGCCCGTCCCTACGACAGCCCGGAGACTTCAGTGAGCACACCGTTTTCACCCCGTGACGACAGTGGAAATACGGGCGAAACATACGGCCGAACACTGCTGAACCGAGTGCTCGAGGGCGTTCCCCGGGACGAAAACCCGCTCACTTTCGCCGCAGAAATGCCTGCGCGGACTTCTCAACTGTCGGAATGGCCCGCCTGGGCGCACCCCAGCGTCGTCCGGGCCATGCAGGAGAACGGGATCGCCCGTCCCTGGACTCATCAGGCCGCCGCCGCCGACCTGGCGCATCACGGGACGAACGTCGTGGTGTCCACCGGAACCGCGTCGGGCAAATCCCTCGCCTACCAGCTTCCGGTACTCACCACTCTGGCAACGGATCCGCGGGCGACCGCCCTCTACCTCTCGCCGACCAAGGCGCTGGGAGCGGACCAGCTCCGGGCGGTGACGGCACTCATCGACTCCGATGTCATGGACGCCGGGGACGACCTGCGGAGCGCGTGCCCATGTGTGTTCGACGGCGACACCCCACTCGAGGTGCGGCACTGGGCCCGGGAGAACTCGCGGTGGCTCTTCACGAACCCCGACATGCTGCACATCTCGCTCCTGCGGACCCACCAGCGATGGGCGCACTTCTTCCGCAATCTGGCGTACGTGGTGATCGACGAATGCCACTCCTACCGTGGCGTCTTCGGCTCGAATGTCGCGCTCGTGCTGCGGCGGCTCCGGCGCATCGCGGCGCGGTACGGCGCCGACCCCGTCTTCGTCCTCGCGTCCGCCACCACCGCAGACCCCGGGGCGGCGGCGTCGAGGTTGATCGGGGCGCCCTGTGCCGAGATCGTGGAAGACGGTTCGCCGCACGGTCCCCGGACCGTCGCGCTGTGGGAACCCCCGCTCATGCGGGAGGTCACCGGGGAGAACGGAAGCCCCGTCCGGCGGCCCGCCGGGTCCGAGGCCGCACGCATCATGGCCTCTCTGATGGTCGAAGGCGCCCGCACGCTGACCTTCGTGCGCTCCCGCCGGGGCGCCGAACTGACCGCGATGGCGACCAAACGCCTACTCGGGGAGATCGATCCCGAACTCGCGTCGCGCGTCGCGTCGTACCGGGCCGGCTACCTCGCCGAGGACCGGCGTGAACTCGAAACTGCCCTCGCCGATGGCACCCTGCTCGGGGCGGCAACGACGAATGCGCTGGAACTGGGCGTCGACATCGCCGGCCTCGACGCCGTCGTCGTCGCCGGGTTCCCCGGCACGGTGGCGTCGTTCTGGCAGCAGGGCGGCCGGTCCGGCAGGCGCGGCGAAGGTTCGCTCGTGGTGCTGGTCGCGCGGGACGACCCGCTCGACACCTACCTCGTCCACCATCCGTCCGCGCTGCTCGACAAACCCGTCGAGGCCACCGTCACCGACCCGAGCAATCCGTACGTCCTCGGCCCGCAGTTGCTCTGCGCGGCAATGGAACTACCACTGTCCGACGCGGAGGCCGAAGCGTTCGGGGCGGTCGACGTGCTCGGGAAGCTGTCGGAACAGGGCCTGATCCGCCGGCGCGCACACGGCTGGTTCGTCACCGCCGGCACAAATCCTCATGGGGCAGTGGATATCCGGGGTGGAATCGGAACCCAGGTGGCGATTGTCGTGTCGGAATCCGGACGCATGCTCGGAACGGTCGACACCGGCCGCGCTCCCGCCACGGCGCACCCCGGCGCCGTCCACATCCATCAGGGTGAGTCGTACGTCGTCGACGAACTCGACCTCGACCAGGGCCTCGCCCTGGTGCACGCGGAGGACCCCGACTGGACGACGTCGGCCCGCGAAACCACCGAGATCACCGTCACCTCGGTACTCGAGCAGAAGCAGTTCGGCGACGTCGAGGTCGCGCTCGTCGAGGTCGAGGTGACCCATCAGGTGATCGGGTACCTGCGGCGACTGCCGTCCGGCGAGATCCTCGACGCCGTCGAACTGGACATGCCGAAACACACCCTCCCCACCCGCGCGGTGATGTACACGATCACCCCGGAACTTCTGCTGCAGGCCGGTGTTCCGGCGGAACGCGTGCCCGGGGCACTCCACGCCGCGGAACACGCGGCGATCGGGCTCCTACCCCTCGTCGCGGTGTGCGATCGAGGCGACATCGGCGGCGTCTCGACGGCGTTGCACGCCGACACCGGGCTGCCCACCGTGTTCGTCTACGACGGTCACGCCGGCGGCGCCGGATTCGCCGACCGGGGGCACGCCGAACTCACCCGCTGGCTCGGCGCGACCCGCGAAGCGATCCGATCGTGCGACTGCACGTCCGGGTGCCCGTCCTGCGTGTACTCGCCGAAGTGTGGAAACGGCAACGATCCCCTCGACAAGGACGGGGCGATCCGGATCCTCTCCGCGGTGCTCGACTCGCTCGGCTGAGATACCGGCGTTCCGATCAGCGCAGATATAACCGCACCGTGTCGATCACGTCGCGGAGCAGGTGAATCTCCTCGCCGGTCGGCGGCGCGGTGACCGTGACATCGTCCGCGACCTTCAATTCCCAGCCGGTCTGCGCCCGCACGTCGTCGACGGTGACCCCCTCGTGCACGCTGACCAACTCGAGTTCGTCGAACGGCCCCTGCCGCGACAGCACGCCGAGGTTCGTGAACACCTTCGTCACCCCGCGGCCACGAGGGGCGATCCCGTCGCCCGCCGCCCGGGCCCGGACCGGGCTCGGCGACGTGCAGAAGTCGAGTTCCGCGGGGAAGGCGCTCGGATCGTGGCGCCGCATCACCACGAAGATCTCGCCGGCGTTGGGCATGATTTCCGCGGCACCACCGGCTCCGGGCAACCGGACCGTCGGCTTGTCCCAGTCGCCGATGATGCTGGTGTTGAGACTGCCGTACCTGTCGATCTGGGCCGCGCCGAGGAACCCGACGTCCACGTTGCCGCCCTGCAGCACGTACCCGAACAACGCCTGCATCGACACCACCGACTCCGCGCCCGACACGACCACCGAGTCGGCGATGCCCTCGGCCATCGCGCTGGGATGGGCGCCGCACACACCCGATTCGTAGATCAGTTCGACGTCCGGGTTGCTGGTCCGCTTCGCCAGGTCGACGGCGAGCGTCGGCAGGCCGACCCCGGCGAAGACACGCCTCTTGCCGGCGAGTTCGCGGGCGGCGACGGACACGATGACCTCGGTCGCCGAGATCCCTCCGACTCGTGCTGTGGTCATTTTCTGCTCCCGTAGTCGACCGGTTCGGAGAATCGCGGCGCGACGGCGAGGTCGTCCCAGTAGTCGCCGCCGAGTTTGTCCAGGTATTCCTCGTGATTCGCGGTGCCGTGCACCCATTCCTTCAGCCACGCCTGCAGGAGTCCCGAGTCCTTGCTGATCGCGGTCCAGCGTCGGTAGAACGCGCAGTCCCGGTCGTAATAGCCCTGCACATACGAAGGATGCGCCCCGCGCGGACAGACGACGACGGCATCGACCGCATGGGACGGGATCAGCGTGCGGTTGGGATCGGAGCGGACGACGTCGTCGTCGACGATCTCCTCGACGACCACGATCGCCTTCCCCGCGGCATACACCGCCTCCTGCTGAACCCCGGAGATCCCCCAGATCTGCACATTGCCGTGACGGTCGGCGCGCTGCGCGTGAACGATGGTCACGTCCGGGTTCAGCGGCGGCACGACGTAGACAGTGCCCTCCCCGTAGGGGTCGTCGACCAGGCGAATTCTGGGGTTGAGCCGCGGAAGGTCGCTTCCGGCGTACGACCGCAGCGGAAAGAACGGCAACCCGGCGGCGCCCGCCTGATAGCGGCAGACCATTCCGTAGTGGCTGTACTCCTCGACCTCGAGCGGCGCCGGATCGTGACGCTCGATGCGACGGCGCAACTCGTGCAGGGACCCGGCCGAGCCGCTCGCAAAGAATGAGGCCACGAGCTTGGTGACACAACCGGCGGCCACGAGTTGATCCGACACGATGTCCGGCGTCATCCGGCACAGCGTCAGATTCTGGCGCTGCTGCCGGATGATCTCGTGCGCAGCCGCGAACGAGATGAGATGCGAGAAACCCTCGAGACACACGGTCATGCCGTCTTCGACGTACGTCTCGATGGCCTCCGCCATGCTGACCACTTTGCTCATTGCCATGCCCTTCTCCGGAACCGCCGGGAGCCGCTTCTGGACCCTTCCCACCGGATTACCGCCGTCTCGCTCAATAGTGTTGACAGGTCTATTGCTCGAACTGCAATAGTTCTGGTGTGGAGATTTCTCAGATCACTGCCTTTCTCGCCGTCGCCGAGGAGTTGCATTTCGGCCGGGCCGCACAACGCCTGCACTCGGCTCAGCCGCCGCTGAGCAGAACCATTCGGCAACTGGAGAAACAACTCGGGGCAACCCTGTTCGACCGGAACACCCGGAACGTCCGCCTCACCTCCGCCGGCGAGGCACTGCTCGGCCCGGCGCGCGAGATCCTGGACGCCTGCCGGCTCGCGGAGATCGCCGTCGCCGCCGCCGGGCGCGGCCAGGTCGGCCGGGTGCGCATCGGCTTCTCCGGCGTCTCGTCCCATCTGCTCATCGGACGGTGGGCGAAACTCGTCCGGCACACTCATCCGGGAATCGAATTCGTTTTGAACAGTTCCGCTTTCGCGAGCGAGGCACTGAACAAGCTCCTCGACGGAACCCTCGACATCGGCCTGGGCCGGTGGATCTTCACCCCACCGGGCATCGCGTCCCGCGTCATCCTCAACGAGGACTTCGTGGTGGCCGTGACCGTCGACCACCCGCTCGCGGGCAGGGACGGCGTCCGGATCGAGGAGTTGGCGACCGAGCCCTGGGTGGCGCTGCCCGCCGATCCCGGATCGGCGCTGCGCGACTCCCTGCAGCGGGCGGCCCACGACGCCGGCTTCACGCCCCGGATCGTGCAGAGCGCGCCGGACTCGATGTCGTTGATGGCGTTGGTGTCCGCGGAGGTCGGCTGCGCGTTGACCGTCTCCTCCGTCGTCGAGAACGTCAACAACCCGGATGTCGTGTTTCTCCCGCTGGTCGGAGGTCCCAGCACCCTGCAGTTGCGGATCGCGTGGCGCGCGGACGACGACAGCGCCGCGTTGCGGGAAGTGCTCAGGCTGTCCGAGGAAGCGCTGCCCACTCCGGAATGACTGTCCCCTCCGGGATGAAACTGCGCGGTCAGGAGTGGGCTGTCGCACGTGGCTGCCCTGCGCTCGGAGTGCCGTCGATCGCGCCGTCTTCCTCGACGTCGAGTTGCAGTTCGTCGGCGTCGGACTGCTCCGCCGTCGACAACCGGCGCGCGTCGAATCCGGTCCGGTTCAGGAGCAGCAGCGTGCAGACCAGCGACACGGCGGCGTAGCCGGCCGACACGAAGGCGACACCGACGATGTTGCCGGACGAGTTGAGCATCCACTGCGCCAGCACCGGGGTGCCGCCGCCGACGATCAGCGAACACAGCTGGTAGGCCGCCGACAGGCCGGTGTAGCGAATGTTGGCGGGGAAGGCACGGGCGAGCACACCGGCGATCGCGCCGTAGAACATCGAGTGCGGAATGGTCGCGAGGCACATCATGACCACGGCGACGGCGAAGTTCTCGGTCCGGATCGCGAAGAACATCGCCGGCATCAAGACGAACTCGGGAATCACCATGATGCACATGGCTTTCCGCATGTCGATCCGAGACACCAGGACGGCGCCGAACGGCTGCACGATGAACTGCACGACGAGGGCGATCGCGATGGCACCGAGGAACGTGCCGCGGTCGTAGCCGAGTTCGCTGGTGGCCCAGGACAACGCGAAGGTGTTCTTGAAATACGTCACCTGCGCCAGGGGCAGCGCGCCCGCACCGAGCAGGACGAGGACCCAGTGCTTGCGCAGGACCTCACCGATCGGCAGTGCGACGGTCTTCTTGCGCTTCAGCACGGTCTTCATGGCGTCCGACTCTTCGAGTTTGAGGCGGATGATCATGCCGACGATCACCAGGACCGCGGAGATCAGGAACGGGATACGCCAGCCGTACAGCACGAATTCCGGGGTGGGCATCGCGGAGAGCAGGAAGAACGCCATCGTGGCCAGGAGGTTTCCGGCGGGGGACCCCTGCTGCGCGAACGCCGAGTACAGAATCCCCTTTCCCTTGGGTGCGTTCTCACTGGCGATCAGGACGGCCCCGCCCCACTCGCCACCCACGGCCACGCCCTGAACGACGCGGAGGAAAACCAGCGCAACGGGCGCCCACACCCCGATCTGCGCGTAGGACGGCAGGAGGCCGATCCCGACCGTGGCGGTCCCCATCATCATGAGCGTGATGACCAGGGTGGTCTTCCGGCCGATCTTGTCGCCGAGATGCCCGAAGACGATGCCGCCGATCGGGCGAGCGAGGAACCCGGCCCACAGCGTGACGAACGCCAGCAGGGTGCCCATGCCCGCAGGCAGGGTGTCGGAGAAGAACACCTGACCGAAGACCAGGGCGGACGCGGTGCCGTAGATGTAGAAGTCGTACCACTCGATCGTGGTGCCGATGAACGAGGCGATGCCCGCTCTCCGTGCTTTCGTCTCGGCCTCGGTCCTCTTCGGTGGTGCCGTGGTCATGTAGTGCCCTCTCTCGCCAAGGGAAGTGGTCTGAATGGAAACCAGCTCGCTTCAGTGAGACTCGCATCACAGGATCAATGCCGTCCAATACTGTTCCGACCGGGGATTATTACCGATCTGATCATAATCCGGGAAACCCCGCGCACGCTGGAGCGATGGGCGTCGCCGGCACCGTCCTGCCGTCGACGTCACTCCGCGGGGCCCGATGTCACTCCGCCGGGCCCGCCCGCGCCACCGCCCGCGCGTCCCGGACACCCGGCACGGACAGGATCACGTGCGCGGTGACCGCGACCTCCACGTCCCAGTCGTCGACCTCACAGGACACGACCTCGGTGCGCATCCGCCCCGCGACCTCCCGCGCCGCGTCGCACGCCGCGTCGGTGCCGCGGTCCAGACCGACGGCCGCGGCAAGAGCGGCCAGATCCGCCGCCGACTGCGCGCGGTGCCGCACCGCCACCGCCGAACCGACGTGCACCAGCATCGCCGTGACCACCACCAAGGCCGCGAGCGCGCAACACGCCAGCACCGTCGCGGCACCGCGGTCGTCGGAGATCCCCGAGTTCATCGGCCTCCCCCGCTCCACCCCGGCACCGTGGGTTCGAGCGCAGCTACCGCCTCCGCGGAGATGTTCACGAGCGGAAGAAGCGGACTGTGTGCCCGCACGGTCGCGACGACGAACTCCCCCTCGGTCCGGACCGATACGTCGGCGCCGTCCGGGGCCACTCTCTGCGCCGCGGAGATCGCCGACTCGTGATCTCCGCGGGCGGTGAGCCGGGCGGCCTCACGGGCCGAATCGACACACCGGACGTGCAGCGTCACCGCGGTGATCGCGCCGACACACAGCACGACCACCGCGACGATCGACGCGATCGCTATCGCCGCCTCCACCGTGACGCCGCCCGCCTCCGACCGGCGCAGGTTCTCGGCGGACCTCATCACACCGCGGTGTTCAGCGCTTTGTCGATGATGTTCGTCAATGCCGTGACGATACTGTCGCCGGTGACGACCGAATACAGGACGGCCCCGAACGCCGCGGCCGCGATCGTGCCGATGGCGTACTCGGCGGTCGACATGCCGTCCTCGTCCGTCGCGAGCAGCATCAGGTGTGCCGTCAGTGCCCGCACTGCCGCCACCGACCGGATTCCGTGTTTCATGGTGTTCCCCCTTCAGAGTGTCCGGCGCAGAGGTCCTGAGCCGGAAGTGTCTGCGTGTCACAGCAACCCGCCGTCCAGCACGCGCGAGGCCAGCCCGACGACGACCGGGATGATCCCGAGACAGATGAACGCCGGCAGGAAGCACAACCCGAGCGGACCGCTGATGAGCACGCCCGCTCGTTCGGCCGATGCCGCCGCCAGGTGCTCGACCTGAGTTCGGCCCTCGGCGGCGAGTTCCGTCATCGAACCGGCAAGCGACGAACCCGACGCCGCGGACCGTCGTGCCATCCGGGCGAGCGATTCGGTGGCCGGGTCCGACGCCGCCGCCTCCCATGCGGTCGCCGCGTCGGCCCCCAGCGCGAGCAGGTCTGCGGCGCGGCGGAGCGATTCCGACAGCGGCGCCGGTGCCGACCGTGACACGGCCTGTGCTGCGGTCGCGACCGGCAACCCTGCACGCAGGCACGCTGCCAGCAGGTCGAAGGCGGCGGCGGTCGCGAGCGGGTCCTCGCGGCGCGTGGGGTCGTCCGTCGTGGCCTCTGTCTCGCCCGCACCGCCGGCGTCGCCGCGCAGTCGCTGCACCGGCGATCTGGGCGCGGGGAGAACCAGCACGGCGCACGCGAGGAGAAGTACCGCGCCCCAGATCATCCCGTCACCCGTCCGGTGATCCGGTCGGTCCACAGCAGACCGGCGCACACCAGCCCCGCACCGAGCAGCAGCAGGATGCCGCCCAGCCCGCCGCCGAACAGCACCGTCAGCGGGGACGCCCCCATCATCTGGCCGAGACCGACACCCAGGAGCGGCAGCCCGGCCAGTACGGTCGCCGTCGCCCTCGCCCCGGCGAGCGACGCCTCGGTTCGCTGACGGAAGCGGCTGCGCCCCAACAGGTCCGTCCGCGCCGCCTCGAGCAGTTCCGCCAGCGCGAGACCGTGCGCGTCGGCCACCGCCCAGATGTCGGCGATTCGCCCCAACTCGGTGCCGACTCGGGAGTCTGCGATGCGGAACCCGTCGGCGGCGGATCCCCCGAGCCGCGAGCGCGCCGACGCGGCCCGGAAGGCCGCCGACACACTGCCCACCGATTCGTCGGCCGCCGTCTGACAGGCCGCGGCTGGGTGCGCGCCCACCCGGAGTTCCGCCGTCACAACCTCGAGGCCCGCCAGCACGACACGCAGATCGGCGTCCTTCGCTTTCGCGGACCGGCGTCGCATCGACCTGAACCGTACTGTCGCACAGACGATCACCGAGGCCAGAACCGCGCAGACCCCGCCCAGTTCGTACACGACCGGAGCGCAGACGAGCGCCGCCGGAACCGCCCAGGGCAAACGCATCCGCCGGGAACCTCCCCGTCCGGTCACCGCGAGCAAGCGCGGACGCGACCGCGCGGACGGCACCGCCAGCACCGCGCACGCCAGCACCACCAGACCTACTATCACGACGCCTCCCCACCAGACACGGCCGGTTCCCGCCGAGAACACCAGTGGCGGAGCCGGTCCACCGCCGGCCCCTCCCCTGTGTCGCGACTCCAGGCGGGAACGATCGTGACGCGTCCGTGCTCGTCGCGAGTGACGACACCGATCTGCGTCAACTGCCGCACCCCGCTCGACGACCGGTGGACGTGCAGGATCACCTGCACGGCCGCGGCCAGCTGACTGTGCAGCGCCGCGCGGTCCATTCCGCCCAGTGCCGCAAGCGCTTCGAGCCGGGCGGGCACCTCCTCGGGGGAGTTGGCGTGCACCGTTCCGGCACCGCCGTCGTGACCCGTGTTGAGCGCTGTAAGCAAATCGACTACTTCGGCGCCGCGCACCTCGCCCACGACGATCCGGTCGGGTCGCATACGGAGGGACTGCCGGACGAGGTCCCGGACGGTCACCTCGCCCACACCCTCGACGTTCGGTGCCCGGGCCACGAGCCGGACCACGTGCGGGTGCGTCGGCGCCAATTCCGCGGCGTCCTCGACGCACACGATCCGTTCGGCCGGATCCACCGCCCCCAGCAACGCGGCCAGCAGCGTGGTCTTCCCGGCCCCGGTGCCGCCGGTGACCAGGAAGGCGAGGCGTGCGCGCACGATCTTCACCAGCAGATCGTGAGCCGCCGCGGTGACGGCGCCGCCCGCGACGAGCGCGCCCAGCCCCTGGGTGGCCGGGCGCAGCACCCGCAGCGACAGGCAGGTGCCGCCCTGGGCGACGGGCGCGAGGACGGCATGCAGCCGTACACCGAACGAGCCGTTTCCGACGTCCCGCAGCCTTCCGTCGACCCACGGCTGAGCGTCGTCGAGGCGGCGTCCGGCGGACAGCGCCAGCCGCTGGGCGAGTCGGCGCACCGCCGCCTCGTCGGTGAACCGGACCGCTGCGCGTTCGAGTCCGCGGCCACGATCCACCCATACCCGGTCCGGCGCCGTGACGAGCACGTCCGCAACACCGGGTTCGGTCAGCAGCGACTCGAGCGGGCCTGCGCCGGTGAGTTCGGTCATGAGCACCCGCAACGCACCGAGCAGGTCGGTGTCGCCGAGCACGCCGCCGGACTCGGTCCGGATGGCCGCGGCGACCGTCGCCGGTGTCGGCTCGCCGGACGTGTGCGCGAGGCGTTCGCGCACCCGGTCGAGGAGGTCGGGGGTGACGAGGGAACTCATGCCGCCCACTCCCGCGTCCGCGGTCGGCTGCCGACGGTGTCGAGGACCGCCTCGGTCGCGGCGCCCAGCGGAGAGCGCCGCCCCGGCCGCAGACCGCCGTGTTCGAGCATTCCGGTGAGCGCGCGCTCGGCGCGCATCGACGCGATCAGCGGCAGATCGAGGACCTCCGCCACGTCGGCGCCGCGAAGCCCACCGGGTGCCGGGCCGCGGACCACCAGTCCCTGATTGGGGTTCCGTTCGGTGATCCAGTGCGACACCTTGCCCGCGGCGATGCAGGCCCGGACGGTCGCCGGCACGACGAGGACCACGAGGTCGGCGAGTTCGAGGACGGCCTCGGTGACCGGGCCGGGGAACCGCGACACGTCGCACACGACCAGGTCACCGGCCTGTCGCCCGGCGTCGGTCACGGCGCGGATCGCGGCCGCCGTCGGTCCCGCGCCGTGCCCGGTCCTGCTGCAGGCGAGGACCCTCAGGTGCTCGCCGCGGGCCGGCAGCGCGTCCCGGAGCGCGCCCGAGGAGATCCGGCCGCCCTCGATCGACAGTCCCGACCACCGCAGTCCGGGCACGTCCTCGATGCCCAGCAGCACGTCGAGCCCGGATCCCCACGAGTCGGTGTCGAGCAGCAGTGTGGGCTGCGGCCGCGTCGCCGCGGTGAGGGCTGTCGCGGCCGCCAGGGTGGAGGCGCCGGCGCCGCCGCATCCGCCGACCACGGCGACGACGGTTCCGTCCGCGTCGGGCCGCTGGGGTTGCTCGCCGAGAACGGCGACCAGAGCCGACTCGTCGTCGGGCACGGCCAGCACGTGCTCGGCACCGACCGCGGTCGCGATCCGCCACTCGTCGATGCCCGGCGGCCCGTCACACAGCAGTACGACCCGGCGCCGGCGTGGGAGCCGGTTGCGGCACGCGGCGGCGGCGCTCGGGTCGAGCACGACGATCGGCGCGCTGCCCCAGGTGTGCCGGGCGTCGGCGACCTCGGCCTCGTTCAGCGTCCGGTCGGCCGCAGCCGCCACGCGCCTGATGCTGTGCAGCAGCGCCGGATCGTCGACCAAAACCAGCACTTCGCCACCGTCTCGTGCGTCCATGCAGCGAGCGTGCCCGCTGCCCGATACCGCGGAAAGAGGCCCGGTTCGAATTGTGGACAACTTCGGGGTTGGGGATAAAAACTGGTACCGCCGCACCAATTTTTAGAGAGCAGAAAGCGAAGGGTGGCAGACCGGCCACAAACAGAGGACGACCCTCGCCAGGGGGGGAGGAGGCGAGGGTCGTCAGTGTTCAGCCCCGGGGGGTCGGGCTGAACATCGTCCGGATCAAATCCGGACGTCAGCAATACTACACCTCACCAGATCAGTATTTGCAAGTTCAACTGTTCAAATGTTTTACGGTGTCGGAGATACCGAACGCCCCTGTTCCGAGCGGTCACACGGAACACGCACCCTGAGCCGAAGTCCGCATATCCTTGGAAATTGTGACCGCGAAGCCACAGAGAAGTGCCAAGACAGGTCGACACACCGAGACGGGTCGGGTTGCCGCATTCTTCGACCTCGACAAGACGATCATCGCGAAATCCAGCACCCTCGCGTTCAGCAGACCGTTCTTCGACCAGGGCCTGATCAATCGACGGTCCGTCCTCAAGAGCAGTTACGCGCAGTTCCTGTTCCTGCTGTCGGGCGCGGACCACGATCAGATGGAGCGGATGCGCGCCTACCTCACGAGCATGTGCGCGGGCTGGAACGTGGAGCAGGTCCGGTCCGTCGTCGCCGAGACCCTGCACGACATCGTGGACCCCCTGGTGTTCGCGGAGGCCGCCGACCTCATCGCGGACCACAAGTTGCGGGGTCACGACGTCATCGTAGTCTCGGCGTCGGGCGAGGAAGTGGTGACGCCGATCGCCGAAGCACTCGGAGCGACACGCAGCATGGCCACCCGCATGGCGGTCGCGGACGGGCTCTACACGGGCGAGGTGGAGTTCTACTGCTACGGCGAGGGCAAGGTCGAGGCGATGCGGCAACTGGCCGACGAATACCACTACGACCTGTCGGCATGCTACGCCTACTCCGACTCCGTGACCGACCTGCCGATGCTGTCCGCAGTCGGCCACCCGACGGCCGTCAACCCGGACCGGGCGCTCCGGAAGGCCGCGGCCGGAAACGGTTGGCCCATATTGACTTTCTCGAATCCGGTCTCCCTCAGAGCGCGGCTCCAGGCGCCGTCCGCCACCACCGTGGCGACCACCGCCGCGGTGAGCGTCGGGGCCCTGGTCGCGGGCGCATTCACCTACGGAGTGTTGCGCCGCAAGCGCTGACCGCCGCAACCCGCGACACGGTCACAAACCTGATTTGATACTTGCTGTGAGGGGGGTCACGGGGTACAAAGGAGTTACGGAAGAACGGAAGGCCAAGGTCGACCCAGAAGAGAAGGATCGATCTCCCGACCAGGATTCCCAGCACGGGCACTAGGTACCCACGCGAAGCATAAGCCACTATAAGGGCAAAAGCGTTGTGGGCCTGCGAGACTCGAGTCTTCACCGGCAAGGACCCTGCACAGGTTGCAAGGACGACCCGACGATATTCGGACTCTCGCCGAGGCCACCTACACAACCCACCATTGCACGCTTGGTAACCGGTTGTCCGTGCTAACGGGCGGCGAAGTCGACACCAGTCGGCAGCGCCGCCCGTTTCACATGTCCGGGAACATGTTGCAGCGCAACCGCTTCGAGCTAACTCGCCGCCGCTTCCGCGATCGACGTGGCCTCGCGGGCTCCGGCCTCCAGCGCACCGCAGCAGAGGACGACCCAACTCCCGACCCCCTCCGGTTCGCCCGAGGCGAAGGCGGCTGCCCCGTTGCGGTACGCCTGCTGCCGTCGCAGCCAGCTGACCTCCGGAACCCCGAGATTGTGGGGATCGAGCCCGCTCGACACCGAGACCAGACGGGACGCAGCGCGGGCGACGATGCCGTCGCCCACCCCGAACGGCCTCAGCGTCAACAATTCCCCGTGCACCACCGCCGCCAGCACCGGCGCGGGTGCGGCCGTCCCCCCCGTCACGAGCTGAGCCAGACCGTCCAGCCGCTCCGCGACACCGGACCCGGCCCGAGGCCTGCCGAGCAATTCCTGATCCTCCACGAGGTCGGCCGCGGCCAGCAGGTGCAGCCGCGCGAGGGCTTGCAGTGGCGCACGCTGCCACGTGGACTGCAGAAGCGTGAGGGCGTCACCGTCGAGAGCCTGCCCGACGCGCAGGGCACCCGACAGGATGGGGTCGCCGGCCTCGCCGGGGGCGGGCAGTTCGGTGCTGCCACCGTCCAGCGACGCCGAGGCGCGGGCGGCACGAACCGCCGCCTCGGCCGCCGTGGTCGGCCAGCCGCGCCGGTTGGTCTTGTGGCGGTGAACCGCGCCGAGCGCGTCGCGCGCACGGTCTGCGGCTTCGCGGACACCGGGAAGGTCGACGAGGGGCTGCAACGGGTCGCTCACGTACCGGAACGCTACCCGGCGCCGCCGCGGGTCAGGCGCCGAGCCGGATCGATCCGCCGGGAATCGCGTCCAGCAGCTTCCGGGTGTACTCCTCCTTCGGGGACGTGAAGACCTCGTCGGTGGTGGCTTTCTCCACGATCGCGCCTGCGGACATGACGAGTACGTCGTCGGCGATCTGCCGCACCACCGCCAGGTCGTGGGTGATGAACAGGTACGTCAGCCCCAGCTCCGCCTGCAGGTCGTTCAGCAGCGTGAGGATCTGATCCTGGACCAGCACGTCGAGCGCCGACACCGCCTCGTCGCACACCACCATCTCGGGCTGCAGCGCCAGCGCCCGGGCGATCGCCACCCGCTGCCGCTGGCCACCCGACAACTCGTTCGGGAACCTCCGCATCACCGAAGCCGGCAACGCCACCTTGTCCAGCAGATCGCGCACCCGCGCTTCCCGCTCCGCCTTCGTCCCCACCTTGTGGGTGCGCAGGGGCTCCTCGACGGTGCGGAAGATCGAGTACATCGGGTCGAGCGTGCCGTACGGATTCTGGAAGATCGGCTGCACCCGCCGACGAAACGCGAGCGTCTCCCTGCGGTCCAGCGTCGCGACCTCCTTGCCGTCGAACACCACATTCCCCGACGTCGGAGCGAGAAGTCCGAGCACCATCTGCGCGACCGTCGACTTGCCCGACCCGGACTCGCCGACGATGGCCGTGGTCGTCCCGCGCCGGACCGCGAACGAGACGTCGTCGACGGCGGTGAAGTCGGTGGACTTCCGTAGCCCGTGGCGGATCTTGAACACCTTGGTCAGCCCGGTGGCGACGACCACGTCGTCGGTGGCCTTGCCGAATTCGACGCCGATCTGGCCGTGCTGCTCGGCCTCGCCCACCACTTCGAGCGCGTGCTCCCGGATGTCCGCCCGGGCCAGCGAAGAACTCCGGCGTTGCGATGCCAGCGACGGCGCCGCGGCCACCAGTTTCCGGGTGTACGGGTGACGCGGCCGCTGCAGGATCTCCAGCGCAGGCCCCGCCTCGACGACCCGCCCCTTGCTCATCACGATCAGGTGTTCGGCCCGCTCCGCGGCCAGACCGAGGTCGTGGGTGATGAGCAGGACCGCGGTGCCGAGTTCGTCGGTGAGACCGTCCAGGTGGTCGAGGATCTGACGTTGGACCGTGACGTCGAGGGCGGACGTGGGCTCGTCCGCGATCAGCAGTTGCGGGCGCGCCGACAGCCCGATGGCGATGAGCGCGCGCTGACGCATGCCGCCGGAGAATTCGTGCGGATACTGGCCCAGCCGGTCCTCGGCGTCGGCGAGGCCGGCCTCCTCGAGGAGTTCGGCGGCACGCGCCTTCGCGGCCTTGCCCTTCGCGATCCCGTTGGCCTCCAACGCCTCCTCGATCTGGAATCCGACCTTCCACACCGGGTTGAGGTTGGACATCGGGTCTTGCGGGACGAGGCCGATCTTCTTCCCGCGCAGTGCGACGAACTCGCGCTCGGACGCTTCCGCCAGGTCCTGCCCCTCGAACAGGATCCGACCACCGGTCACCTTTCCCGTTCCGGGTAGCAGGTTGATGATCGCGTGAGCGGTGGTGGATTTGCCCGAACCGGACTCACCGACGATCGCCACCGTCTGCCCCGGATACACCGTGAGGCTGACACGACGCACCGCGGGCACGAGCCCGGAGTGGGACTGGAACGACACCTCCAGGTCCCGGATCTCGAGCAACGGCACCTCGTCGGCCGAATCCTGCGGTCCCGCCGAATCGTTCGCGGTCATCGCGCTCATCTCTTCCGTGCCTTGGGATCGAGCGCGTCCCGGAGAGCGTCGCCCATCATGATGAAACCCAGGACCGTGATCGCCAGCGCGGTCGCCGGATAGAACAGGATCGGCGAACCCTGACGCAGCGTGACCTGGGCGGTGCTGATGTCTCCGCCCCACGAGATCTCGGTGGACGGCAACCCGATGCCGAGGAACGACAGCGTCGCCTCGGCCACGATGTAGATGCCGAGGGAGATGGTCGCGATCACGATGATCGGGGCCAGGGAGTTCGGCAGCACGTGCCGGACGAGGGTGCGCACGTTCGAGACGCCGAGCGCCCGCGACGCCATCACATAGTCGTTGCTCTTCGCCGAGATCACCGCGCCACGAGCGATTCTCGCCATCTGCGGCCACCCGAACAGGGCGAGGACGACGATCAGCGTCCAGATGGTGCGGTTGGTGAACAGCTGCATCAGGACGATCGCGGCGAGGATCAGCGGGATGCCGAAGAAGATGTCGGCGACCCGGGACAGCAGCGAGTCCACCGCGCCGCCGTAGAACCCGGCGACCGATCCGAACACCACCCCCACCACGAGCACGATCGATGTGACACCGACGCCCACCAGCACCGACGCCCGCGCCCCGTGGATCGTGCGGGAGTAGATGTCGCAGCCCTGCTTGTCGAATCCGAACCAGTGGCCCGCCGACGGCCCCTGCATGCTGAACGCGAGATCGCAGAACCGGGGATCGGTGCTGGTGAACAGGTCCGGAAACGCCGCCACGGCGATCACCACGACGATGATCACCGATGCGACGAGGAACAGCGGGCGCTTACGTAGATCGCGCCATGCATCCGACCACATGCTCGTCGGTGGCTGGTCGATGTGGACGGCGTCGGTCTCCCCCGGCGCCGCCACTTCCTCGGGCGCCACGAAATGAGCCTGACGGGTCTTCCGGTCGCCCGTTCCGGCCGACTGACTCTCCACTTTCTCAGACATAGCGAATCCTCGGGTCGAGCGCGGCGTACAGGAGGTCGACGATCAGGTTGGCGAGCAGATAGATGACGATCAGCACCGTCACGAAGGACACCACCGTTGGCGCCTCGCCGCGGGTGACCGCCTGATAGATCGTGCCGCCGACGCCGTTGATGTTGAAGATGCCCTCGGTGACGATCGCGCCGCCCATCAGGGTGGCGAGATCGGCGCCGAGGAAGGTGACCACCGGGATCAGCGAGTTCCGCAGCACGTGCACCTGCACCACCCGGCGTCGTGAAAGACCCTTGGCCGTTGCGGTTCTCACGTAGTCGGCGGTGAGATTCTCGGCGACCGACGTCCGCGTGAGCCGGAGCACGTACGCGAACGACACCGACCCGAGGACGAAGGCGGGCAGCAGGAGATTCTTGAAACTGGTGTTGCCCCCGACCGTCGGCGGCACCAGTCCCCACTTCACACCGATGAAGAACTGGGCGAGGAAACCGATGACGAAGATCGGGATCGCGATGATCACCAGGCTGACGAGGAGGACGGAACTGTCGAAGATGCCGCCCTTGCGGAGCCCGGCGAACAGGCCGAAACCGATCCCGAAGATCCCTTCGATCGCGAGCGCCATCAGAGACAACTTGATGGTGATCGGAAAGGCCTGAGCCAGAACCTCGCTGACGGGACGACCGGAGAAGGACGTACCGAAGTCGAGCGTGAAGATACCCTTCAGATACAGGAAGTACTGCATCAGGAACGGTTGGTCGAGGTGGTACCGGGCGCGGAGCTGCGCCGCCACCGCGGGGCTGAGGGCCTTGTCGCCCGCCAACGCCGCGATCGGGTCTCCGGGCAGCAGGAACACCATCGCGTAGATCAGGAACGTGGCCCCGAGGAACACGGGAATCATCTGAAGCAAACGGCGACCGACGTACCAGAGCATCGGATCACCTCCTATTCGTCGGGGGCCGTGACGTCAGGAATCCAGAGCCTCGGCCAGTACTCCCGAACGGGGCCGCGAACTGACAGCTCGCGGCCCCACCCGTCGGAGAAAACTCCCGTGCGTCAGTTCTTCTCGATGTCCGAGTACATCGGGATGCCCTTCCAGTCGATGACCACGTTCGACACGTTCTCGGACCAGCCGCTCGCCGCGTTGCGGTACCACGTCGGGACCGCGGGCAGGTCGTGCAGGAGAACCTCCTGCGCCTGGTTCAGCAGGTCCTGTGCCTTGTCGGGATCGACCTCACCCGCGGAGGCGCGCAGCAGCCGGTCGAACTCGGGGTTCGAGTAGTCGCCGTCGTTGGAGCTGCCGCCGGTCTGGTAGTTCTGCGCGAGGAAGCCGTACTGCTGCGGGTAGTCGCCCTGCCACCCCGAACGGAACGCGCTGGGGATGGTCCGGTTGGTGGCCTCCGTGCGGATCTGCGCGAACGTCGGATACTCCTTGCCCTTCGCGTCGATACCGAGCGTGTTGCGGATGTTGTTCGCGGTGGCGTCGACCCACTCCTTGTGGCCGCCGTCGCCGTTGTATGCGATCTCGAAACTGCCCGACCACGGGGCGATGGCGTCGGCCTGGGCCCACAGCTTCTTCGCCGCTTCCGGGTCGTACTTCAGGTTGCCGTTGCCCACCAGCGAATCCGACCAGCCCTCGATGGCGGGGCTGGTGAAGTCGAGCGCGGGGGTACGGGTGTTGTTGTAGATCTGCTGGGTGATCTGGTCGCGGTTGATCGCCATCGAGATGGCCTGCCGGCGCAGCGTGCCCTCCTCACCGCTGAAGTGCGGCAGGCGGCCCGGGATCGTGAACGTCTCGATGGTCGCGGACGGCTGGTTCACGGTGCGCCCCGGCAGGTCGGTCTCGAACGTGGTGACCGCGCTCGGCGGCACCTGGTCGAGGACGTCGACGTTGCCCGCGAGCAGATCCGTGTACGCCGTGTCGAGGCTGTTGTACATGACGAAGTCGACGCCGGCGTTCTTCGGCTTGCGGTTGCCGTTGTAGTCGGGGTTCACGACGGTGTCGATCCGCACGTTGTGCTGCCACGCCCCGGGACCCGACATCATGTACGGACCGTTGCCGACGGGATTCTCCCCGAACGCGGCCATGTCCTGGTACGCCACCGCGGGCAGCGGGTAGTACGCGGCGAACCCGAGACGGTCCGGGAAGGCGGACTCGGGTTGCTTGAGTTCGATCGTGAACGTCGAATCGTCGACCACCTTCAGTCCCGACATGGTCTGCGCCGTGGGGTTCTCCGCAGCCACCTCGTCGTAGCCCTGGATCGGGTCGAAGAAGGACGCCTGGAGCTGCGCGTTCGTCGACAGCGCGCCGTAGTTCCAGGCGTCGACGAACGAGGCCGCGGTGACCGGCGTGCCGTCCGTGAACGTCCAGCCGTCCTTCAGCTTCACAGTGAAGGTCTTGCCGTCGGTCGTCTCGATGGACTCGGCGACCTCGTTGTTCACACCACCGTCGGAGTCGTAGGAGACGAGTCCCGCGAACAGCGCATCGACGACGCGGCCACCCTGATTCTCGCTGGTATTGGTGGGAATCAACGGATTCTGCGGTTCACCCGCCCAGGCGTTGACGATGCCGCTGCCACCCCCGCCCGACGAGTCACCGGACGAGCAGGCAGACAGCATCCCTGCTGCCAGGCCGACCGCCAGAACGACGGTTGCCACACGTGTGATGCGCAAGACGTTCCTCCCAGATCTGCATGGTTCCGGGCAGCGGTGCCGGGCGCAGCCCGAACGATGGGATGACGATAAGTCAAGGTTTCAATCTGTGTGGCCACGACGGGTGAAACTCGTGGAATCGGCATCCGATCGAAACATCGTCTGCGCCGGGGTCGCCGCTCGTCGCCCGAGCGTGCCGTCCGTCGCGCCCATTCGACCGATCGTCGCAGAATATGGGCTTGCAACCCTGTGCAACGGTGCGCTCGGGAGCCCTTGTGACTACCCTCACACGTGCTAGAAGTGCCGAAGTCGAGACTGGAAAGAAGGCCGGCCCACAATGACCAGTGCAGCACAGGCGAGCGGAGCGACGGGGAATTCCACACAGGCGAGCGGAGCGACGGAGAAGTCGGACCATTCCGATGCCGCCCCGCAGGTGTATCCGCCGAGCCCCGAGTTCACCGCCACTGCGAACGCCGGACCCGAACTCCAGGCTGCCGCAGACGAGGACCGACTCGCATTCTGGGCCACCCAGGCCGAGCGCCTGCACTGGCACACGCCGTTCTCCGAGGTACTCGACTGGTCGGACGCGCCCGTCGCGAAATGGTTCGTCGGCGGACAACTCAACGTCGCCTTCAACTGCGTCGACCGCCACGTCCTCGCCGGTAACGGCGACCGCGTCGCCATCCACTTCGAAGGCGAACCGGGCGACACCCGCGACCTGACCTACAACGACCTTCTCACCGAAGTCAGCAAGGCCGCCAACACCTTCACCGACCTCGGACTCGTCGCCGGCGACCGCGTCGCGATCTACATGCCGATGATCCCCGAGGCCATCGTCACCATGCTCGCCTGCGCCCGCCTGGGCCTGACCCACTCCGTGGTCTTCGCCGGCTTCTCCGCCAGCGCCCTGCGCTCGCGCATCGACGACGCCGAAGCCAAACTCGTCGTCACCGTCGACGGGCAGTGGCGCCGCGGCCAGGCCGCACCCCTCAAGCCCGCCGTCGACGAGGCGGTCGACGGGGCCGCGTCCGTCGAGCACGTCCTCGTCGTCAAGCGCACCGGCATCGACGTCGCGGTCGCCGACGGCCGGGACCTGTGGTGGCACGAGACCGTCGAGAAGGCGTCCGACACCCACGAGGCCCAGCCGTTCGACGCCGAGCACCCGCTGTTCATCCTCTACACCTCCGGCACCACCGGAAAGCCCAAGGGCATCATCCACACCTCCGGCGGTTACCTCACCCAGGCGTCGTACACCCACCACAACGTGTTCGACCACAAGGCCGGCCAGGACGTGTACTGGTGCACCGCCGACATCGGCTGGGTCACCGGCCACAGCTATATCGTCTACGGACCGCTGTCCAACGGTGTCACCCAGGTGGTCTACGAGGGCACCCCGAACTCCCCCGACGAGCACCGCCACTTCCAGATCATCGAGAAGTACGGCGTCAGCATCTACTACACCGCCCCCACGCTGGTGCGCACGTTCATGAAGTGGGGCAGGGACATTCCCGACGCCCACGACCTGTCCTCGATCCGGCTCCTCGGCTCCGTCGGCGAACCGATCAACCCCGAGGCGTGGAAGTGGTTCCGCGAGGTGATCGGCGGGAACCAGGCCCCCATCGTCGACACGTGGTGGCAGACCGAGACCGGCGCCATCATGATCTCCCCGCTGCCCGGGATCACCGCGACCAAACCCGGCTCCGCGATGGCGCCGCTGCCCGGGATCTCCGCGAAGATCGTCGACGACGACGCGAAGGAACTCGGCGCCGGCGGCTCCGGCTACCTCGTCCTCGACAAGCCGTGGCCGGCGATGCTCCGCGGCATCTGGGGCGACATGGACCGCTACCGCGAAACCTACTGGTCCCGGTACCCCGAGCAGGGCTGGTACTTCGCCGGTGACGGCGCCAAGTACGACGACGACGGCGCCCTGTGGGTCCTCGGCCGCGTCGACGACGTCATGAACGTCTCCGGCCATCGCATCTCCACCTCCGAGGTCGAATCCGCCCTCGTCGGCCACCACGGTGTCGCCGAAGCTGCCGTCGTCGGCGCCGCCGACGAGACCACCGGCCAGGGCATCGTCGCGTTCGTCATCCTCCGCGAAGGCGTCGAGAACACCGGCGACACCCTCATCGCCGAACTCAAGGCCGAAGTGTCCCGGGAGATCAGCCCGATCGCCAAGCCCCGCCAGATCACCATCGTCCCCGAACTCCCCAAGACCCGCTCCGGCAAGATCATGCGGCGACTGCTCAAGGACATCGCGGAGGGCCGCGACCTCGGCGACACCTCCACCCTCGTCGACCCCAAGGTCTTCGACGCCATCCGCGGCAAGTAGGGCGCTCCACGCCCCGTGAGTGGTTGACGAGTCCCTGCACTCCTCGACCACTCACGGGCGGCGAAGCCGCCACAGCGTCTGCTCCTCGCCGATCCCCTTCAGCCCGGTGGTGAAGACGTCGCACCGGTAGCCGGACGTCGCGAGCAGCGGCGCCACCTCCGGGTCGTCGTGAACGGCCCGGGACAGAACGATGTCGCCGCCCGCAGCACAGCCCTGTACCCGGGCCGCCAGGTTGACCGTCGCACCGAAGTAGTCGATCCGGCCGTCGTTGTCGATCATCACGGCAGGCCCCTGGTGCAACCCGACTTTCAACGACACCGAGTCGTCGTCGCCGAGGTGCCTGCGACGGAACTCGTCCCAGCCGCTCTGCATCGACGCCGCCGCCGACCAGGCCTCCCTCGCGTCGGCGAACGTCGCCATGACCGCGTCACCCATCTGCTTCACGACGCTGCCGTTCTCGCTCACCACCGCGTCACGCAGGTAGCGGAAATGGCTCTGCACGAACGCGAACGCCCGGACGTCGCCGATACGCTCGTACAGTGCGGTCGAACCGCTCAGATCCGTGAACAGCACCGCCAGGTTCGCGATCCCGATCTCGTCGCCCGGCGCCACCCCCTGATCCGGGAACAGGTCCTGAAAACCGTCGAGCGACGTCACGAGCGCACCGGTCGCCGCGGCGTCCTTCCACCGCTCCCGCTCGACCACCACCAGAGCCTCACCGGGAAGCCGGTTCGCGACCTCCAGCAGGCACGCGCCGTCGGTGCCGGGCGCATCCCGCACCCGGAGTT
The DNA here is from genome assembly GCF_002165735.1 of Rhodococcus sp. NCIMB 12038. Lineage (NCBI taxonomy): Bacteria > Bacillati > Actinomycetota > Actinomycetes > Mycobacteriales > Nocardiaceae > Rhodococcus > Rhodococcus sp. NCIMB 12038. The sequence continues at coordinate 300,832 of NZ_NHML01000007.1, read as the reverse complement.
CACCGGGCCCGCAGTCGACCCGCAGCGTGCCACCGGCAGGACCGACCTCGCAGACCACCGGGGTACCCACCTGATAACACCGGAGCCGCAACCACCCCGGGTCGAGTTCGAGCCGCTCGCAGCGCCGCTCCCCCGGCCCGAGCCGCAACTGAGCCATCGCCGACGGTGAATTCGCCGGACCACCGATGCAGTACCTGGCCCGCTCCGCCCGGCGGACGGCCGGGTTGACGTCGAAACGGATCTCCACCGACCGCGCGAGGTCCGTGTCGAACGCGATGTCGCAGGTGTCGCAGTGGACGCGACTCGGCAACTGTCGAATCCGGTCGGCGTCCTCGCGGGCGGTCCGGCAGACCGGGCACAGGACGCTCCAGCTCAGGTCCAGCAGACCGCAGTCCGCTGCGTGGAGGAAGACGTACAGCAGCTGCATCCGGTCGGCACCCCAGCGGTCCGCCAGCTCGAACGGGCGCATGCCCGTCACCTCCAGGTCGGACGCGGTCCGTAAGTGGGACTCCAAGCGCCCGATCAAGTTCGGGGCGTCGTGCGATCGCGACAGCTGCGCCGTGCGGAGTTCCAGCCGGCCGGCGTCGAGTTGCTCCGGCGGCGGCAGGGCGGGAACGGCGTGCGTCTGCGGGTCGCGGACGTGTCGCTCCAGCGCGTGGGCGAGCGCCACCGTCTTCCGTATGCCCGTGCGCGCCAACAGCGTTCGCGCGGCAATCGCGCCGAACCGGGTGCGAGGGACGATCCGGGCGAACACCTCGACATCGGTCCCGTCGGCGGCCGGGTGGAGCCGGACACCCGTGGACACCTCCGCGAGCGGACCGCGGGAGAAGCGGCGAAGGACCTGATAGAACCGGCCCTCGACCCATTCGAACGGGAACTCCTCGTACCGCACCCGCCGTCCGTACGAACGGGTCTCCGCCGAATAGTGCCCCTTGCGGCGACGGTCCAGCATCGGAGCGAAACGCACCGGCGACAGATCGATGTTGCGATTGAGCCGATCGGTATCGGCAAGGAACGACCACAGATCCTGCTTCGGCAGCCGGATCCGGGCCGTCCTGGACAGCAGCACGGCTTTCGCCATGCAAGAACTATAGGCGCTCCGCGCCCGTGCGCCTTTCTGGTTGCTCCTGCTACCAGAAAGGCGCACAGGGGCTAGGCCCCTACGTCGTCGAGGGACTCGTTCTTCGTCTCCTTCATCACCAGCAGCGCGACGAACGTGAGCGCGGCGGCGATGAGCAGGTAGATGCCCACCCAGCCGACGCCGTACGACGTGGCGAGCCAGGTGGCGATGAACGGTGCGACGGCGGCACCGAGGATGCTGGCGGTGTTGTAGGCGATCCCCGAACCCGTGTAGCGCACGTTGGTCGGGAACAGCTCGGGCAGAACGGCACTCATCGGACCGAACGTCATGCCCATCAACAACATTCCGATTGCCAGGAAGACGAGCATGCGGGCGTTGCCCATGCCGTCCTGGTTCAGCATGACACCGAACGTGAGCCCGAACAGCATGATGAACCCGGTGATGGTGAGCAGCGTGATGCGGCGACCGTAGCGGTCGGCCAGCCACCCCGACACGGGAACCGCGGCGGCGAAGAACAGGACCGCGATCAGCTGGAGGACCAGGAAGTCGGTGTAGTGGAACCCGGCTCCCGTGCCGCCCTGGGCGGGGGTCTTGCCGGTGCCGTAGCTCAGCACCCACGTGGTCATGATGTAGAAGAGCGTGTACGTGGCGAGCATGACGAACGTGCCGATGATCAGCTGACGCCAGCTGGTCTTGAACACCTCGGCGATCGGGGTCTTCACCTTCTCGCCGCGCGCGACGGCACGGGCGAACACGGGCGTCTCCTCCAGCTTGAGCCGCACGTACAGACCGATCATCACCATGATCGCGCTGAGCAGGAACGGGATCCGCCAGCCCCAGGTGAGGAACGCGCCGTCCAGGTCGGGGCTGCTGTTGTCGTGGTCCATGAACAGCGTGATGATCAGGAACAGACCATTGGCGAGGAAGAAGCCGATCGGCGCACCCAGCTGCGGCCACATGGCCGCCCAGGCGCGCTTGCCCTTCTGCGCGGTCTCGGTCGCGAGCAGTGCCGCGCCGCTCCACTCACCGCCCAGTCCGAGGCCCTGGCAGAAGCGCATCAACGCCAGCAGCGCGGGCGCGACGATGCCGATCTGGTGGTAGGTCGGCAGCAGACCGATCACGAACGTGGCGATGCCCATGGTGAGGAGTGAGCCGACGAGCGTCGTCTTGCGTCCGATGCGGTCGCCGAAGTGGCCGAACAGGATCGAACCGAGCGGCCGGGCGACGAACGCGAGTCCGAACGTGGCGAGTGACGCCAGCAGCGCGGTGGTGCCGTTTCCCTTGGGGAAGAACAGGTGCGGGAACACGGACACGGCCGCGGTCGCATAGATGTAGAAGTCGTAGAACTCGATGGACGTTCCCACCATGCTCGCGACGACGATCCGGCTTCTGGGTACGCCGGCGACGGTGGCCCCGCCGTCCGGATCTGGTTTCGACGTATCGACGGCACTGCTCACTCGAATTACTCCTGCACGACGTTATTTCAACTATTGGGACGAGAGTCCATTCCTTAGGAATTGAACACCTCGTGTCTTTCGCTTGGCAAATTGGATAAGCTCTTCTCGGTGCGCCGGGAAGTCTGGTCGGCAGAGCAATTGCCGTACCCGGACCACATCGAAAGCGAGCGCCCCCTGGTGACCCAGCCCATCCGCTCCGAACTCTCCCGCTACCTCCGCACCGAGACGGTCGGCGGTTCGATCCTGCTGGCCGCCGCCGCGGTGGCCCTCCTGTGGGCGAACTCTCCCGTCTCGGATTCCTACTTCGCGTTGCGCGACTGGACGATCGGCCCGGAGGCGCTCCACCTGAACCTGACGGTCGGGACGTGGGCGCAGGACGGGCTGCTGGCGGTCTTCTTCTTCGTCGCAGGCCTGGAACTGAAACGGGAACTGGTGGTGGGCGAACTCGCCGACCGCAAACGTGCCCTTCTCCCGATCATCGCGGCCTGCGGCGGCGTGGTGGTACCCGCGATCATCGCCGCCACGATCGGCGCCGGAACACCCGGCATGGACCGGGGCTGGGCCATTCCCGTCGCCACCGACATCGCGTTCGCACTGGGTGTGCTGGCGCTGACCGGGTCCCGCATCCCGGCGAGCGCCCGCGTGTTCCTGCTCAGCCTGGCCGTCGTCGACGACCTCCTCGCGATCGTGCTCATCGCCGTCCTGTTCACCAGTTCGATCGCCATGCTGTGGCTGCTCGGCGCCGCCGTGTGCCTGGTCGCCTACGCCGTCGCCCAGCACCGGCGCATCACCACCCCATGGCTCTACGTTCCGCTCGCTCTGTTCACCTGGTACTGCATGCACCAAGCCGGAATCCACGCCACGCTGGCCGGCGTCGCTCTCGGTCTCCTCACCCGGGTGCGGCGCGACCCCGGCGAACACGAATCCCCGGGCTCCCGCCTCGAGCACCGCATCCAGCCGTTTTCGGCGGGCCTCTGTGTCCCGGTGTTCGCCCTGTTCGCGTCCGGGGTCGCCCTCAGCAGCGAACTCCTCGGGCAGCTGTTCACCAACCCCATCTCGCAGTCCGTGATCGCCGGACTCCTCGTCGGCAAGACCGTCGGCATCTTCGGCATCTCCTGGCTCGCGATCCGCCTGGGTATCGCGAAGAAACCGCGTGCACTCGGGTTCCGGGACATGTTTGCCCTCTCAGTGCTCGGTGCGATCGGGTTCACCGTTAGCCTTCTCGTAGCGGATCTCGCGCTTGCGGGAATCGGTGACGGCAGCGAGGCCGAAATAGCTAAGGTCGCGGTGCTCGTGACATCGTTGACAGCGTCGCTGATCGGATCAGCGTTACTGTGGCGACGCGGTCGGGCCCATGCGGCCCGGCAGGATGACTCGGACGTGCAAGAGCTACCTGGAGGGGTCGACAAGTGAGCATCACTCACGGCAAGGGAGACAGCCCGCGTTACACGGGAGACGGGGTGCCGAACACGGTGTCGTCGATCCCGCTCACGGATGTGGACGCTCAGACACCCGGCGAGGCGAGCCTCGGCACGCTGGTCAAGCATGCGACCGCGCAGGTGTCCACCCTGGTCCGCGCCGAGGTCGAGCTCGCGAAGGCCGAGGTCACCGGTGAGGTCAAGAAGGGCCTGCAGGGCAGCCTGTTCTTCATCCTCGCATTCACCGTGCTGCTGTTCAGCTCGTTCTTCTTCTTCTTCTTCCTCGCCGAACTCCTCGACGTGTGGATCGCCCGTTGGCTGGCGTTCCTGATCGTCTTCCTGATCATGGTCGTGGTGACGGCGATACTCGCCCTGCTCGGTTATCTGCGGGTACGCAAACTCCGCGCGCCCGAGAAGACCATCGACTCCCTGAGGCAGGCCAAGACCGTGCTGCCCACGTCGTACTCGGATGCGGAAGCCCATCTCGCATCGTCCACCGGACGTCACGCGCGGTAACTCGCTCCTGTGGCACCACCCGATCCGTCCACCGTCCGTTTCGACGGCCCCTGGATTCATCGCGACATCCATGCCAACGGAATCCGATTCCACACCGTCGAGGTCGGCGCATCCGCACCGGATGCGCCGCTCGTCGTCCTGCTGCACGGGTTCGCGGACTTCTGGTGGTCGTGGCGCCACCAGCTGACGGCGCTGTCCGCGGAGGGGTACCGGGCCGTCGCCGTCGACCTCCGCGGCTACGGCGATTCCGACAAGCCGCCGCGCGGCTACGACGGGTGGACGCTGGCCGGCGACATCGCCGGCCTGATCCGGGCGATGGGCTACGGCGAGGCCACACTCGTCGGGCACGCCGACGGCGGCCTGGTCTGCTGGGCCACGGCAGTCCTGCACGCTCGTCTCGTCCGGTCGATCGCACTGGTCAGCTCGCCGCATCCCGTCGCGCTCAAGCAGGCCGTCCTCCACGACCGCTACCAGCGCAAAGCCCTGCTGCCCTCGTTCGTCTCCTGCCAGGTGCCGTGGCGTCCCGAACGTCGCCTCACCCGGGACGACGGGTCGGAGGTCGAGCGGTTGATCCGCGAACGCTCCGGACCCGGCTGGACGGAGAACCCGGAATTCGACGTCGTGGTGTCACGGATGCGGTCGGCGATCCAGATCCCCGGCACCGCGCACTGCACCCTGGAGTACCAGCGGTGGGCGTTCCGCAGTCAGTTCCGGCCGGACGGCAGCCGGTTCATGGCGTCGATGGATCAGACGCTGCGGATCCCCGTCCTGCACCTCCACGGAGACCTCGACCCGTACGTGCTCGCGGACACGGTGCGTCGCAGCCACCGCTTCGCACCCACCCAGCAGATGCACACCGTGCCCGGGGTCGGCCACTACGCGCACTGGGAGGCCCCGGAACGCGTCAACGCCGCCCTGCTCGACCTCGTCGCACCCCGCACGGTCTGACCGTCAGAGAATGCACGCCCCGGTGTCCACGGCGACCGACGCTCCGGACGCCGCCTGCAACTGACGCGACACCTCGGCGGCGGTGAGCACGAACCCGGTGTCGCTGTTGTCGACGGCGGCGCCGAACACCACCCCGAGCACCCGGCCGTCACTGTCGACGAGCGGTCCGCCCGAGTTGCCCTGCCGGATGGAACCGCGGACCGTATACACCTCACGCTGGACGGTTCCCGCCCGGTAGATGTCGGGACCGCTGAGGTCCAGGATCTCCCGGACCCGCGCGGCGCTGGCCGTGTACGGCCCGCCGCCCGGGTAGCCGAGCACCAGCGCGTTGTCGCCGGTCTGCGCGGGCTCGGGCGCGAAGTTCAGGACGGGAGCGTCCAGTCCGGGCACCTCGAGAACCGCGACATCGGCGGACGGGTCGAACAGCACGACCTCGGCGTCCATCGGCCCGTTCGCGGTGTCGACGACGATGCCCGCCGTACCCGCGACCACGTGCGCGTTGGTCATCACCCGGTCGGGTGCCACGACGAAGCCCGATCCCTCCAGCGCCCGCTGGCAACTCGGGGCGACACCCCGGATCCTCAGCACGCTCGACTGCAGCGAGGACGCGACGGGGCTCTCCAGAACACTGGCGTCCGGCGGGTCGACGGTCGTGATGGGGGTGCGCCCGAACGGCCCGATGACGTCGGGAAGCCCGGACGTGTCGAGCAGGGCGGTGAACTCGGTGGGCAGTTGCCGCATCCAGGCGGGCGCGATGTTGTCGACCGTTTCGAGGACGCTCGATCCGCGGACCGCCGCCGCCAGTTGAGGCTGGGACGAGGACGTGAGCGGGATCGCCAGCAGCCACGCCGCGATGAACACCGCGACGGCCTGCACGCAGGCGCCGATCACGCTGTCGACGGAACGCGCGACCGGACTGTGCATGCTTCCCCGCGCGGCCCGGCCGAGGACCATGCCCGCGACCTCGCCGACGATCACCAGCACCACGATCAGGGCGATGCCGACCAGCACGCGACCGCGTCCCTCGTCCACGTGCACCAGCACGTGCGGGGCGATCAGGATGCCCGCGACCGCACCCAGCACCACGCCGATGAAGGCGAGTACCGATGCCACGGCGCCCTGGCGCCAGCCCGACGTCGCGGCGACGAAGGCGATCAGGACGATGGCGAGGTCGATCCAGTGCGACCCGGTCATCGCTCGGCCGCCGGGCGGCCGTGACCGTGGGTCAGGTGGTCGTCGTCGAGGTCGTTGTCGAGTTCGGCGAGGACGGTGTCGAGGTCGCGGATGTCGCGGCGGTCCCACTCCTGTTCCCAGCCGGAGACGGCGAACAGGGCGGCGAGGATGCCTGCGGTGAAACCCCACACGAGCATGCCGTCGGCGGCGAACGCGGGGCCCTGGTACCCGGCCGGGTGGCGCACCTGGAACCGGTTCCGCGGATCGATCAGGGTGTGCACGGGAACCCGGGCGACGCGTTCCGCTTCCGCGGGATCGACCACGCCGACCTCGCTGGGCTTCTCCCAGTACGCGAGGACCGGGGTGACGTCGAAACCGGACGGTGGGATGAAGATCTCCTCGAGCACGGCGAGCGGGCGGACACCGGACGGGTCGAGTCCCGTCTCCTCCTGGGCCTCCCGCAACGCGGTCGCGATGGGTCCCTCGTCGCCGGGGTCGCTGGCGCCGCCGGGGAAGGCCACCTGACCACTGTGCTGGCGCATCGTGGACGCACGCTGGGTGAGCAGGACGTCGGCGCCGGCGGGCAGGCCGCCCGACATCAGCGGGTCCGCCTCGACGGGGCCGCCGAACAGCACGAGCACCGCCGCCTCCCGGGTGGTCGCCCCGGTGGGTGCGCGCCGGTCGAGGACGGGGTTGATCCGGTGCGGGTCGGCGGGCGTGCGGTGCACGACTCGGCGCAGCCAGGGCGGAACGGCGACGCCGTCCACGGAAGACGTCATGCCGCCACCCCCAGGTTCTGTTCGACGGCGTCCGCGATCTCGTCGACGCTGCGGAACGGCTGCGGCAGGACCTTCGCCACCGTGCCGTCGGGCCGGATCAGCACCGAGACCGGGAGGACGGGCGGGGCCCCGACCGCGACGCGGACGCGACCGTCGCCGTCCTGCACACCGGGCAGGGTGACGGAGTAATCGATGAGCCGCGACAGCGCGCTGGACTCGTTGGGATCGGTGTGCACCGTAAGCACGGTAACCGCGTCACGCGCACGATCCGAAAACTGCTGCATATAGGGCAACTCCTCGGCGCAGGGGCCACACCAGTACGCCCACAGGTTCAGCAGCGCCGGTTTACCACCGAGCGCGGCCGCCAGATCCACCTGACTGCCGTCGCCCACGCATTCCAGTGTGATGCCGGACAGCACGGGATCCGCCGAAGACCCGGACGCGACCGCCGGAGCGGGGCACGGAGCCAGGCCCGCCTGCGTCCTCAGTGCCGCGAGGGCGTCGGGATCGGCGCTCACCGACGTCGAGGCGGCGCCACCCGCACCGAACCGGTCCTCGTACGACGGCGTTCCCGCGTCGTCGCCCCGCGGCCAGATCGCGACGACGAGCGCCACCACGACCACGAGGGCGGCCAGACTCCACCGCGCTGCGCTAGACACTCGTATCGACCCTCACCTGCCGGCCAGACGCAGCAGATGCTCCGTCTCCGGTCCACGAACCAGTCCCGCAGCGACGTCGGGGTCGATCGGGCCGAGGCCGTACGACGGACAGTCGCCTGCGAGCACACACACCCCGCAGGCGGGCTTGCGGGCGTGGCAGACGCGTCTGCCGTGGAAGATCACCCGGTGCGAGAGCAGCGTCCACTCCTTGCGCTCGATCAGGGCGCCGATGGCGTGCTCGACCTTGACCGGATCTTCCTCCTCCGTCCACTTCCACCGCCGCACGAGCCGCCCGAAGTGGGTGTCGACGGTGATTCCGGGCACATCGAACGCGTTGCCGAGGATCACGTTGGCCGTCTTCCGGCCGATCCCGGGCAGCGTCACGAGATCCTTCAGATTGCCGGGGACCTCGCCGTCGAATCGCTCGAGCAGGGCCTGCCCGAGCCCGATCAGAGAGTTCGTCTTGTTTCGGTAGAAACCTGTGGACCGGATGTACTCCTCGAGTTCGGTGCGTTCGGCCTCCGCGTACGCCTTCGCGTCGGGGTAGCGGGCGAACAGCGCCGGCGTCACCATGTTCACCCGCACGTCAGTGCACTGTGCAGACAGGATCGTCGCGACGGCGAGGTCCAGGGGTGTGGTGAAGTCGAGTTCGCAGTAGACGTGAGGGAAGGCCTCGGCGAGCCTGCGGTTCATCCGCCGGGCGCGCCGGACGAGTCCGAGCCGGGTTTCTTCCTGCTTCGCGGCCCGCGAACGGGTACGTCCACGCACTTCGGAGCCGTCGCTGGGGGTCGCATGCACGGGATCAACTCTACGGACACCCGACCGATCCGAATTGCTGCTGTGTCGCTTCTGAGACCTTTGCAGTGTTTACTTCCCGGTATGCAAGGTCTCGCTGTGGTCCTCTTCCCAGTGCTGCTGATGCTGTTTGCGCTGGCAATGGAGCGGGTGGAGTTCAGACTCCGCCGGCTCACGGTTCGTCAGCAAGAGGTGGAAGAGTTCCTCGACCAGGCAAGTCACGACGAAGTGGCCACCCTGGCCCACGAAGGTTTCCCCCACGCATTGGCACGCTTCCATCGACGTCGCAAGGGGCGGTCGGGCTTCGAATCCGACGACGCCGACATCACCGAAGTGGGCTCGCGGCGCGCCAGCTGACCCCTGGACAACCCCCGGCAAGACGCACCACCGGACGCATCATCCGGTTAACTTTTGCGACTTCCGTGGTATCGGTCACTCAGACCGAGCCGTCTCAACGTAGACTTCAGAGCCGTACCTGTTGCACAGCGACACGCCGCGGATCACCGGGGCATCGTCGACATGCAGCAAATCGCGCACAATATGCATACAGACGAACAATATTCCCAAGGAGCGCACGTGGACGACGTCCTGGCAAGAGCCGGCATCTTCCAAGGAGTCGAGCCCTCAGCGGTAGCGGCGCTGACCAAGCAGCTGCAGCCTGTCGACTTCCCCCGCGGACATGTCATCTTCAACGAAGGTGAGCCCGGTGACCGCCTGTACATCATCGTTTCCGGCAAGGTGAAGATCGGCCGCCGCTCGCCGGACGGCCGTGAGAACCTGCTGACGATCATGGGCCCGTCCGACATGTTCGGTGAGCTGTCCATCTTCGACCCGGGTCCGCGTACGTCCACCGCGACCACGGTCACCGAGGTCCGTGCGGTCAGCATGGACCGCGAAGCGCTCAAGGCGTGGATCGACCACCGCCCCGAGATCGCCGAGCAGCTGCTGCGGGTTCTCGCGCGCCGTCTGCGTCGTACCAACAACAACCTGGCCGACCTCATCTTCACCGACGTCCCCGGTCGTGTCGCCAAGGCGCTGCTGCAGCTCGCACAGCGGTTCGGCACCCAGGAGGCGGGCTCGCTGCGCGTCACCCACGACCTCACGCAGGAAGAGATCGCCCAGCTAGTCGGCGCTTCCCGCGAGACGGTCAACAAGGCGCTCGCCGACTTCGCGCACCGCGGATGGCTGCGCCTCGAAGGCAAGAGCGTGCTGATCTCCGACTCCGAGCGCCTGGCACGTCGCGCACGGTAGTCCCCGCATCCACGACGTCGGCCACCCCCTCACGGCGAGGGGGTGGCCGACGTCGTTGTGCGGTCAGTCGAGGCTGCGCAGGTACGCGAGCTGCACGTTGACGGACTTCTCCGCCACCGGCCACAACTTCGGGTCGACGTCCGAGTAGACGTGCTCGACCACCTCGCGGACCGTGGGGGCGCCGCCGAGCGCACCGAGCGCGGCCCGCACCTGGTCGAGTCGCTCCTCGCGGTGCTCGAGGTACTGCTGCGCCACGACGTTCAGGTCGGGCAGTTCCGGTCCGTGGCCGGGCATCACCCGGTGTCCGGTGCCGAGGTCCAGCAGCCGGCGCAGCGACGACAGGTAGTCGCCGAGGTCGCCGTCCGAGTCGTCGAGCACCGTGGTGCCGCGGCCGAGGATCGTGTCGCCGGTGAGGACGGTGCCCTCACCTTCCACGGTGAAGGACACGGAGTCCTTCGTGTGCCCGGGCGTGGCGATCACTGTGAGGGTGAGCCCTGCGACGTCGATGGTCTCGCCGTCCACGAGGGGTTCGCCGCCGCCGCGGAGGAACTCGGGGTCCACCGAACGCACGGGCGCGCCGGTGAGTTCGAAGAACCGCTGCACGCCCCCGGTGTGGTCGAAGTGACGGTGGGTGATCAGCGTCAGCGCGACCGGTCCGAGTGCGGCGACGCGGGCGAGGTGCTCCTCGTCGGCGTCACCCGGGTCGACCACCACACACTTGTCCCGGCCCGGCGCACGCAGAATCCACGTGTTGGTGCCGTCGAGCGTCATCATGCCGGGATTGTCCTCGAGCATCACCGAGACGATCGGGGTGACCTCCCGCACCTGGGCGTAGGCCGGATGGGCAAGAGTCATGGCACTACGACTCCGGTTGCACTTCGGCGATGAGTTCCACCTCGACGGGGGCGCCGAGCGGCAGTTCCGCGACACCGACCGCCGACCGGGCGTGGGCGCCCGCGTCCCCGAACACCTCGCCGAGGAACTCGGAGGCACCGTTCACGACGCCGGGCTGTCCGGTGAATCCCTCGGCGGAGGCGACGAATCCGACGACCTTGACGATCCGCACCACCGAGTCGATGCCGACGAGGGCGTCCACCGCCGCCAGCGCGTTCAGAGCGCACGCCCGGGCCGCGGCCTTGGCGTCCTCGTCCGACACGCCGGCGCCGAGCTTGCCCGCGATCGTCAGCTTGCCCTCGACGATCGGCAGCTGCCCGGACGTGTAGACGTAGTTGCCGGTGCGCACGGCGGGCACGTAGGCGGCCACCGGCGGGACAACGGACGGCAGCGTGATGCCGAGTTCGGTCAGGCGGGCGGACCAGTTCTGTGTCTGCGCCACGGCCGTCAGCCCTTCGGACGCTTCAGGTACGCGACGTGCTGCTCACCGGTGGGTCCGGGCAGAACCGTCACCAGTTCCCAGCCGTCGGTGCCCCACTGGTCGAGGATCTGCTTGGTCGCATGTGTGAGCAGCGGAACGGTGGCGTACTCCCAGGAAGTCAATTCACTCATGCCGGTGAGCCTATCCCCCGCACATCCCGGCTCCCAGACTTATAGGCTCGACCCCGTGGTTGCATCCCCAGACCAGCTCACCCCGACGTGGCCCGAGAAGGCCGCGCGGGCCCGGCTGCACTTCGTGTCCGGAAAGGGCGGCACCGGAAAGTCCACGGTGGCCGCCGCGTTGGCGCTCGCCCTGGCCGAGGGTGGGCGCCGCGTGCTACTGGTGGAAGTCGAGGGCAGACAGGGGATCGCTCAGCTCTTCGACGTGCCCCCGCTGCCGCCGCAGGAGACGAAGGTCGCGGCCGCCGAGGGTGGCGGGGAGGTCATGGCGCTGGCCATCGACATCGAGACCGCGTTCCTCGAATACCTCGAGATGTTCTACAACCTCGGGTTCGCGGGCCGCGCGATGCGCAAGTTCGGCGCCATCGAGTTCGCCACCACCATCGCACCGGGCCTCCGGGACGTGCTGCTGACCGGCAAGATCAAGGAATGCGTGGTGCGCTCCGACAAGTCGGGTAAGCGGGTGTACGACGCCGTCGTCGTCGACGCCCCGCCGACCGGGCGGATCGGCAACTTCCTCGACGTGACGAAGGCGATGGCCGACCTCGCGAAGGGCGGGCCGGTGCGCTCGCAGAGCGAGGGCGTGGTGCGCCTGCTGCACTCCGACGAGACCGTCGTCCACCTCGTGACCCTGCTCGAGGCGCTGCCCGTGCAGGAGACCACCGACGCCGCAGAGGAACTGGCCCGCGCCGACCTGCGGCTGGGCACCGTCGTCGTCAACCGCACCAGCCCGCAGTTCCTGCCCGCCGACACCCTCGCCGACGTCGCGAAGGGCCGCATCGACGCCGAGGCCGTCCGGGCCGGACTGCAGAAGACCGGGATCACCCTGGACGAAGAGAATTTCGCCGGGCTGCTCACCGAGACGATCGAACACGCGTCCGTCCTCGAAGCGCAGGAGGAGAGCGCCGGAGCGCTCAGCGAAGTGGACGGGGCGCGGCTGCATCTGCCGTCCCTCGCCGACGGTGTGGACCTGGGCGGGCTGTACGAGCTCGCGGAATATCTGACGGAACAGGGTGTCCGATGACCCAGACAGCTGAACACGAGCGTCGCCGCACCGCCTCCGCACTCGACGTCGCGGGGATTCTGGAGAACAGGGCAACGCGGATCGTCGTATGTTGCGGAGCCGGCGGCGTCGGCAAGACCACCACGGCCGCGTCGCTGGCACTGCGCGCGGCGGAGCAGGGACGCAAGGTGGTCGTGCTGACCATCGACCCGGCCCGCCGGCTCGCGCAGGCTCTCGGCGTCGCGGAACTCGACAACACGCCGCAACCGGTGCAGCTCGGACCGGACGCGACGGGCGAACTGCACGCCATGATGCTCAACATGCGCCGCACGTTCGACGAGATGGTGATCGAGCACTCCACGCCGGAGAAGGCGGAGCAGATTCTCGCGAACCCCTTCTACCAGACCGTCGCCAGCTCGTTCTCGGGGACGCAGGAGTACATGGCGATGGAGAAGCTGGGGCAACTCGCCTCCAGCGACGAATGGGATCTGGTGGTCGTCGACACGCCACCGTCGCGCAACGCCCTGGACTTCCTCGACGCACCCCAGCGCCTGGGCGCCTTCCTCGACGGTCGCATGATCCGGTTGCTCACCGCGCCCGGCCGCGGCCTCACCCGGCTCGTCACCGGCGCGATGGGCCTGGCGCTGCGCGGCGTGTCCACCATCGTCGGCAGCCAGATGCTGTCGGACGCCTCGAGTTTCGTGCAGTCACTGGACTCGATGTTCGGCGGATTCCGGGAAAGGGCAACGCGCACTTACGAATTGCTCCGGCAGCCGGGAACGAAGTTTCTGGTGATCGCCGCAGCGGAACCGGACGCGCTGCGCGAGGCGGCATTCTTCGTCGACCGGCTCGCAGGCGACGCGATGCCGCTCGCGGGCCTCGTCCTGAATCGGACGCACCCCACTCTCAGTTCCCTGTCGGCCGATCACGCGGTCACTGCCGCCGACCAACTCGGGGACCAAGACCCCCTCACCGCCGCTGTGCTGCGAATCCACGCCCATCGGGCGGTGATCGCCAAGCGTGAGGTCCAACTACTGAGCCGGTTCACGGCAGCCCACCCTCGGGTACCGATCGTCGGCGTGCCCTCGCTGCCGTTCGAGGTGTCGGACCTCGAGGCCTTGAGAGCGGTAGGCGACCAGCTCACCCGGACGAGCTGATCAGCCCGCTACCGGAGAACCGGTCACCCGCCTGTGTTCTTCCTTACTGCGAATCCGATCCCGCATCTCAGACAGCGGACTGGTGCTGCCGCTGAGCCTCGAAGAAATCGGACCATGATTCCACCTCGGGGTGCTGCTTGAGCAACGCCCGGCGTTGACGTTCCGTCATGCCACCCCACACGCCGAACTCGACACGATTGTCGAGTGCATCGGCTCCGCACTGCATCAATACCGGGCAATGCCGGCAAATGGTTGCGGCCTTGCGCTGTGCTGCACCGCGTACAAAGAGTTGATCGGGATCGACTTCCCGGCAACGGGCCTGGGTGACCCAGGCGATTCGCGCTTCTGCTTGCTCGACGTCCAGACGGCTGGTTGGGGTGGTCATGTGCATTCGTTTCCCCTCTTCGAGTCTGCGCAAACCCAGCGCGTAGCACGCCGAGGCTGCACCACATAAGCGATGGGGTGTTATCTCCATCACACTGTTCCAACAATTTAGGTAAAGAAACCGCCACGCGCAAGACGAAGAACACGCTTTTTTGGTACGGCCGTCCATACCCCGTGCTCAGGGCATTTTCCGGGCCGAATTCTGCGCCCAACCAGCGCACCCTCAGACCCCACGTAGTCTGTAGATCGTGTCGATTGCAAAAACAGTGGGGAAGCTCGCAGGATCCTCCGCCTTGGCAGGAGTGCTCCTCGCCGGCGTGATGTTTCCGCTCGCCGGAGGCTTCGGTTACGCCTCCAACAGGGCGGCTGACACCGTCGACAACGTCTCCGCCGAACTGGTCGAAGGAACGGTCCCCGCGGTCTCGACGATGGTCGACTCCGCGGGCAATCCCATCGCATGGCTGTACGACCAGCGCCGCTTCGAAGTCCCCAGCGACAAGATCTCCAACGAGATGAAGCTCGCCATCGTCTCCGTCGAGGACCGCCGGTTCCCGGAGCACAAGGGCGTCGACTGGCAGGGCACGATGCGCGCCTTCCTGACCAACACCACGAGCGGTGAGGTGCAGCAGGGCGCGTCGACACTCGACCAGCAGTACGTGAAGAACTACCAGCTGCTCGTCGTCGCCAAGACGGACGCCGAACGGCGGGCCGCGATCGAGACGACACCCGCCCGCAAGATCCGCGAGATCCGGATGGCGCTGACGCTCGACAAGGAACTCACCAAGGACGAGATCCTCACCCGGTATCTCAACCTGGTGCCGTTCGGCAACGCCTCGTTCGGCATCCAGGACGCCGCCCAGACGTACTTCGGCATCGACGCGTCCGAACTGAACACCCAGCAGTCCGCGATGCTCGCGGGCATGGTGCAGTCCAGTTCGGCGCTGAACCCGTACACGAACCCCGAGGGCGTCCTCGAACGCCGCAACGTGGTTCTCGACACGATGATCTCGAGCATCCCCGAGCGCGCCGCCGAACTGCGGGCGCTCAAGGAGACGCCCCTCGGCGTGCTGCCCGAACCCAACCGGCTGCCCCGCGGGTGCATCGCCGCAGGCGACCGCGGATTCTTCTGCGACTACGCCCTGCAGTACCTGGCCAACGCAGGCATCAGCCGCGAGCAGATCGACAAGGGCGGCTACCTGATCAAGACGACGCTCGACCCCGCGGTGCAGGCGTCCACCAAGGCGGCGCTCACCGCGAAGGCCAGCCCCGGCCTCGACGGCATCGCCAACGTCATGAACGTGGTCCAGCCCGGCCAGGATTCACACCGCATCCTCGCGATGGGCAGTAGCCGCACCTACGGCCTCGACGCGAACGCCAACGAAACCGTCCAGGCCCAGCCGTACTCGCTGGCCGGTCACGGCGCCGGGTCGATCTTCAAGATCTTCACGACGGCCGCCGCCATGGAGAAGGGCCTCGGCACCAACGCCGTCCTGGACGTCCCCGGACGGTTCGAGGCCCGGGGCATGGGTAGCGGTGGTGCCCGCGGATGCCCGGCGGCCACGTACTGCGTCGAGAACGCGGGCAAGTACCCGGCGTCGCTGTCGGTGACGGACGCGCTCGCGCAGTCGCCCAACACGGCGTTCGTCAAGCTCATCCAGGCCACCGGCGTCGCCCCCACTGTCGACATGGCGGTGCGGCTGGGGCTGCGCTCGTACGCCGACCCCGGCACCTCCGGATTCGACGACCGCAGCATGGCGGACTTCCAGAAGGATCAGAACCTGGGTTCGTTCACCCTCGGGCCCACCTGGGTCAACCCGCTGGAACTGTCGAATGTCGCGGCAACGCTCGCGTCGCACGGCAAGTGGTGCCCGCCCACCCCCATCGATTCGGTCTTCGATCGTGAAGGCAAGCCCGTCTCGGTCACGCAGCAGGCCTGCGAGCAGGTGGTCGAACCCGGCCTCGCGGACACCCTCGCCAACGCCATGAGCAAGGACGACAAGCCAGGCGGCACGTCGGCCGGGGCCGCGGGCAGTGCCGGCTGGACGCTCCCGATGTCGGGTAAGACCGGAACCACCGAGTCCCACATGTCGTCGGGCTTCCTCGGGTTCACCAACAACTTCGCCGCCGCCGTCTACGTGTTCGGCGACTCGCCGACACCGGGCGAGATCTGCTCGGGCCCGCTGCGGCCCTGTGGTGACGGAAATCTCTATGGCGGTAACGAGCCCGCCCAGACGTGGTTCGCCGCGATGAATCCCGTCGCCAACAACTTCGGGCCGACGACGCTGCCGCCGATCGACCAGAAGTACGCGCGGGGTTCGCAGAACGGTCAGGTTCCGGACGTCACCGGGCTGAGCCAGTCGGCCGCGACATCCCGCCTGCAGGGAGCAGGATTCACCGTGAACGCGATCACCACCGCGTCGCAGGTCGCCAAGGGGACGGTCACGAGCTCGGCGCCGTCGGGTTCGGCGATTCCGGGGTCGACGATCACGATCTACGTCAGCGACGGATCGGTGAAGGCCGCTCCCCCGCAGGCCCCGGCTCAGGGAATCCCCGTTCCGCCCATCCAGCTGCCCGGCCTGCCGCCGATCCAGCTGCCGCCCATACCCCGGTAACCACAGGTGAGTGGGAAAGTGTGCAGGCGCACGCTTTCCCACTCACGTGGGGGTCAGAGGCGGGACTTCACCGCGTGCGAGAGCCGTGAACCGTCCGCCTTGCCGCCCGCGAGTGCGCCTGCGGCCTTCATGACCTGACCCATCTGACGCATGCCGGGACGCTCACCGATCTCCTCGGCCACCTGGGCGATGGCGGTGTCCACGACGTCGACGAGTTCGGCGTCCGTCAGCGGCGTCGGCAGGTACTCGTCGATGATCTGCGCTTCGGCCCGCTCCTGCGCTGCCAGCTCACCCCGGCCGTTCTCGGTGTAGATCTCGGCGGACTCGCCGCGCTTCTTCGACTCCTTCGCGAGGACCTTCAGCACCTCGTCGTCGGTGAGTTCGCGGGCTTCCTTGCCGGAAACCTCTTCGGTCTGCACGGCGGCCATCAGCATGCGGATCGTGGCGGTGCGCAGCGAATCCTTGGCCTTCATGGCGGCCGTCATGTCGGAGCGCAGTCTTGCTTTCAGTGAATCTGGCATGGGCGAAACGCTACGCGCCCCGATTCGGCCACTGCATCTCGATTGCGCTCATCAGTATCCTGGAAGAGTGTCTGACGAGTTCCGCACGAACCTGACCCGCGCCGCCCTGGGTACGGCGGGTGCCGCCGCCCTCGGCATCGGCTACGCCTCGCTCATCGAGCGCAATGCGTTCGCGCTGCGTGAGGTCACGATGCCGGTGCTCGAACCCGGGTCGTCGACGCTCCGCGTGCTGCACATCAGCGACCTGCACATGATGCCCGGACAGCGGCTGAAACAGAACTGGCTGCGGGAACTGGACAACCTCGACCCCGACCTCGTCGTGAACACCGGCGACAACCTGTCGCACCAGCGGGCGGTGCCCGCCGTGGTCCAGGCGCTGGGGAATCTGCTCGCCCGCCCCGGACTCTTCGTGTTCGGCAGCAACGACTACTTCGCACCGAAGCCGAAGAACCCGTTCGAGTACTTCCGCAAGGACCGCAAGCGCATCCTCGGCGAGCCGTTGCCGTGGGGCGACCTGCGCGCCGCGTTCACCGAACGCGGCTGGTTCGACGTCACGCACGTGCGCCGCGACCTCGAGGTGTCGGGGGTCCGGATCGCGTCGGCCGGGGTCGACGATCCGCACCTCCAGCGCGACCGGTACGACACCATCGCCGGCCCGCCCAATCCGCTGGCCGATCTCCGGCTGGGCATCACCCACTCGCCCGAGCCGCGGGTTCTCGATCGGTTCGCGGACGACGGGTACGACCTGGTGCTGGCCGGCCACACGCACGGCGGTCAGCTGTGCCTGCCGTTCTACGGCGCGCTCGTCACCAACTGCGACATCGACCGCTCGCGGGTGAAGGGGCCGTCCAAGTGGGGGGCGCACACCCAGCTGCACGTGTCCGCGGGGATCGGGACGTCGCCGTGGGCGCCGGCCCGCTTCTGCTGCCGCCCCGAGGCGACGCTCCTGACGTTGGTCCCGGCACAGCGCGGCGGCTCGGACGCCGACACCGCGCGGGCTCGCGCCGAGTCGTCGGAGAGCAGCGTTTTACGCAATTGACCAGGGGATTTAATGGTGACTGGTTGGGTAATGTAAGCTAGCCGAGGTTCAACACGGGGTGTGGCGCAGCTTGGTAGCGCGCTTCGTTCGGGACGAAGAGGTCGTGGGTTCAAATCCCGCCACCCCGACAGTGTGAGACACGCAGAAGAGGCCTCGACCGGTTCGCCGGTCGAGGCCTCTTCTGCGTGGTGGGGGCGTTTTCCGGTAGCCGGACCCCGCCACCGTTCCTCCAATACCTCAGGCTAGCCTCACCTCATGTCATCGAGGCTCTACGTACGCGCCGGGCTGGTCGCCCTGGCCAGCGTCTTTCTCGCCGCCTGCGGCACCACCGACACCGGATCGACCACCGGCAACACCGACGTCGCCACCGGCGGCCGCCTGTTCGCCACGGCGGACGCCGAGACCGCCAAGCTCGGCACCGACGCCGAACCGGGCGTCTTCCCCCGGACCATCACCCATGCGCTCGGCGAAACCGTCATCGAGAAGAAGCCCGAACGGGTGATCGTCCTCGACGGCGGCGAACTCGACGACGTGCTGTCTCTGGGAATCACGCCCGTCGGACTGGCCAGCCCGGAGAGCGCCGCCGGACAGCCGTCCTACCTGGCCGACAAGCTCGCCGGAGTGCCGGACGTCGGGACCACCAACAACCTGAACCTCGAGGCGATCTCCGCACTGCATCCCGATCTGATCCTGGGCAGCAAACTGCGCGCCGACAAGCTGTACCCGCAGCTGTCGTCGATCGCGCCGACCGTCTTCGGCATCCGCCCCGGATTCCCGTGGAAGGAGAACTTCCTGCTCGTCGCGGACGCCCTGGGCGAGGAGACCAAGGCGGAGGGCGTGCTCAACGCCTACCAGGCCCGCGCGGACGAGGTCCGGGAGTCCATCACGGACGAACCGACGATCTCGCTGGTCCGGTTCATGTCCGGCAAGATCCGCCTGTACGGCAACCTGTCGTTCATCGGCGTCATCCTGCAGGACGTCGGACTCCCGCGCCCCACGGTGCAGAACATCGACGAACTCGCCGTCGAGGTCAGCCAGGAGACGATCGGCGAGGCGGACGCCGACCGGATCTTCTACTCCAGCTACGGCGCGCCCGAGACCACCGACGAGTCGACCGTGGTCGGTGGACCGCTGTGGAATCAGATGCAGGCGGTGAAGGACGGCAAGTCCGTGCACGTCAACGACGAGACCTGGTTCCTCGCGCTCGGACCCACCGGGGCGATGCTCGTCCTCGACGACCTCGAGAAGATGCTCGCAGCCTGAGTCACCTGAGTCACGTCGGCGCCTGATTCACTTCGGGGCGGGGACGAATGCGTCGTAGATTGCCTGCGGCGCACCGTCGACGGCCCAGATGACCATGAGTCCGACGGCCACCGTCAGGGCGGGCCCGAGCACGATCTTCTCGAAGGGCCCGCCCGCCCGGATGGACAGGAACGACGGGAGCCGGAACTCCCACCACCGTTCCTTACCGAGCGTGAGGAACGGCGCGAGGAAGGGGACGCCCTCCTTGGTGATGGCGTCCCCGAGGCAGTGCGTCGCGCAGCCGAGGGCCACGGCGACGCCGAGCCCGGTGGAACCGGCCTCGGTGGGATACGACTGCCAGGTGAGCGCAGACAGCACCGCGGCGACCGCCGAAACCGCCAGCCAGCCTTTTTCTTTGGCCAGCTCACCGGCCAGCCCGCGCAGGGCCAAGCCGAGGCAGACGAACAGCGTCGCGATGATGGCGGGCTTGCCGAACTGGACGACGAGCGCCGACACCCCGGCCCCGATGCCCGCCGCGAACAGGGCGGTGTGGGTGAGCGTGCGGTGCCCACCACGCCGCTTGCCGTCGCGTTTGCCCTTGGTGATCGTGTAGAAACACAGCGACACCGCGTCGACACCCTTCGCGACGACGCTGCTGACCGGACCAAATGACCGCGACACCGTGGACTGGCTCGTGTCGAGGTCCGGGAGCAGCGCCGCCCCGGCGCACACCGCCGCGAACGTGAACGTCTCGGCGGTGGACGTGGGCCCACCCCAGTCGAGCGGCAGCAGATCTGCCACCGCCAGACCGACGGCCGCACCGGACATTGCGTGGGTGGGACCCATCACCATGGAAGACAGCACCTTTCGACCCCGACTCGGGACACGGTCATCCGAGCCGGTGTCCTGACACCGCTCAACCTAGCAACAACATCCGACACACCCGTCACACCCCCGTGAGTACTTGTTAACCGCCGGCGGTTAATAAGTACTCACGGGTGCGAAGCACATGAGGGATGATGGAATCGTGCGCTACGTCCAGTCGGGCGAAGGAGGGTCGTCGTGGAAACTGTGGTGGTTTTCGTTCTCGCGTTGCTGGTCTATTGGTGGGGCCTGCTCTGAGCCTGCCCTACCGACGACATCAGTTCTGGCTCTGCCCTTCCCGGACACCGATTTCCACTCGCTTGCCCAGGTCGGGGTCGACGCTCTTCCAGTAGTCGAACACCCGGAGCAGAACCGGTTCGCTGACACCGCCGAGTGCGTGACCGACGATGTTGCTGACCAGGCGGTCGCGTTCGTCGTCGCTCAGGACCTCGCGGACGAGGGTGCCCGCCTGCGTGAAGTCGCCGTCCTCGGCGTGCTCGACGTAGCCGGCGCGCACGGACTCGCCGTCGAACGCCCAGAGGCCTTCGTCGCCCGCGAGCGACGCGTCGGCGTGCGGGCCGCCGTACGAGTTCGGCGCGTACACCGGGGTCTCGGGCGAATTGGTGGCGTACCGCATCGCGCCGTCCTGCGAGTACGAGTTCACCTGGTTCTTCGGGGCGTTGACCGGCAGTTGCGCGTAGTTGGCGCCGATGCGGTACCGGTGCGCGTCGGCGTACGAGAAGACCCGTCCCAGCAGCATCTTGTCGGGTGAGAAGCCGATTCCCGGAACGACATTCGACGGTTCGAACGACGCCTGCTCGATCTGGGCGAAGAAGTTGTCGGGGTTCCGGTTGAGGGTCCACTTGCCGACCTCGATCAGCGGGTAGTCCTTCTGCGACCACACCTTGGTGAGGTCGAACGGGTTGAACCGGTAGCCCTCGGCCTCGTCGACGGGCATGACCTGGACCTTCAGCGTCCAGCTGGGGAACTCGCCGCGGGCGATCGTGTCGTACAGGTCGGCGCGGTGATGGTCGGGGTCGGTGCCGGCGAGGGTGTCGGCCTCGTCCTGCGTGAGGAACTCGATGCCCTGGTCGGTCTTGAAGTGGTACTTGACCCAGAACCGCTCGCCCTCGGCGTTGACCCACTGGTACGTGTGCGAGCCGAAACCGTCCATGTGCCGCCACGTCTTCGGGATGCCGCGGTCACCCATCAGCCAGGTCACCTGGTGCGCGGACTCGGGCCGCAGCGTCCAGAAGTCCCACTGCATGTTGTGGTCGCGCAGACCGGATCCGGGCAGCCGCTTCTGCGAGTGGATGAAGTCGGGGAACTTGATCGGGTCCTTGATGAAGAAGACGGGCGTGTTGTTGCCGACGAGGTCGTAGTTGCCGTCCTCGGTGTAGAACTTCACGGCGAATCCGCGCGGGTCGCGCCAGGTGTCGGGGCTGCCCTGCTCGCCTGCGACGGTGGAGAAGCGCACCAGCGATTCGGTCTTCGCGCCGGGCTGGAACAGCTTGGCCTTCGTGTAGCGGCTCACGTCGTGGGTGACGACCAGTTCGCCGAACGCGCCGGCGCCCTTCGCGTGGACGACGCGCTCCGGGACGCGCTCCCGGTTGAACTGCGCGAGCTTCTCGACGAGGTAGTGGTCGTGCAGCAGGATGGGGCCCTGGGGCCCGGCGGTGAGCGACTCGTTGTCGCTGGCGACGGGGATCCCGGCGTTGGTGGTGGTCGCGCGCTGAGTTTCAGGCATGGCAAAGCCTCCAGGTTGCAATCGGGTGAGGGTGTATCGGCGGGGACGAACGGGGTCAGGACAGGGCTGCTGCCGACCCGGTTCCGCTCTTCGCGTCGGTCTGACACCGGGAGCAGAGCCCCCAGAAGACGACCTCGGCCTCGTCGATCTCGAAACCGTGGGCCTGCGAGGGGTCGAGGCACGGTGCCTCGCCGACGGCGCAGTCCACGTCCACGACGGTCCCGCAGCTGCGGCACACGAGGTGGTGGTGGTTGTCTCCGGTACGGGTTTCGAACCGTGCGGGCGATCCCGCGGGTTCGATACGTCTGAGCAGACCGGCGGCGGTGCACGCCTTGAGGACGTCGTATACCGCCTGGGTGGAGACCGATCCCAGCTCTTCACGAACTACGGCTGCAATGTCGTCGACGTCGGAATGCGGCTGTACTGCAACCGCATTCAACACTGCAACGCGTGGTGCAGTGACACGCAGGCCCACGCCGCGCAGCTGCGCTTTGGGATCTGTGTCGTGTCGCATGTGTTCCAGTATCGCGCCTTTTTGGAATTAGTCAAGAAAAGGATGTGTCGGAGATTGTTGACATGTCGGAAATCTCCGACATAAGCTCGCCCCGTGCCCGACGACGACGTCTTCCTCGCCCTCGCCAACCCGGTGCGACGCCGTCTGCTCGAAATCCTGGCGGACGGACCGCTCACCGCCGGGGACCTCGCGGGCCGGTTCGACCTCAGCCGTCCCGCGGTGGCGGAGCATCTACAGGTGCTCCGCCGGGCCGGACTCGTCCGTGACGAACCGTCCGGACGGCAGCGGCACTACCACCTGACCGCCGAGCCGCTCGCCGACGTCGGCGACTGGCTGCACCCGTTCGAGCGGTTCTGGCGTCACCGCTTGCGCACACTCGCCGACTTCCTCGAGGAGGACTCGTGACCGACCGCACCACCACCCAGATCTCCGTCGACCAGTTCATCGCCGCGCCGCCCGCCAAGGTGTGGCGCGCCCTCACCGAGCCCGACCTGCTGGCCCGCTGGTGGGCCGCGGGCGACGTCGCCGCGACCGTCGGGCACCGGTTCCACCTCGACATGCCCGGCTGGGGCGCCGTCCCCTGTGAAGTGGTCGAGGTCGAGCCCGAGCGGCGCTTCGTCTACACGTTCACCGAGAACTGGACGCTGGTGTGGCGCCTCGTTCCCGAGGGCGCGGGCACGCGCCTGTTCCTCGACCACTCGGGCTTCGACCTCGACGACAAGCGCAGCCGTGACGCGTTCGAGCGGATGGGTCCGGGCTGGCGCGACACCGTGCTGCCGCGCCTCGCAGGCGTCGCCGCGGAGATCGCATAGCGCCAGGCAGTCAGCGCTGCCGCGCGGGCCCGGTGGTCATCCGGCCGTCCGTGATCACGATGCCGTGATGGGTTCCCGGAGTCAGCCAGTCGGCAAGCGTGGGTCCGTCGGCCGCCACGTCCACGCGGGCGTACCGGAAGTGGCCCCGGAGCCGCGCGGACGCCGTCACGAGACCGTGCGCGTCCTCGGCCGGTTGCGCGAACCCCAGCGCTCCGGCGATCGGTAGCCGCGGTCCGCGCGGCCGAGTGCTCGTGGTGACACGCCATGCCCCGGACGCCGCCGCGAAGTTGCCGTGCACGTCGCCGTCGAACTCGGCAGGCACCTTGGGCAGGCTCCAGTGTGCGCGTCCACCGTGTACGGAGGGTTCCGAATCCACGGCGATGAACGGGACCGCCATGCGCGGCAGGACGCCGACCCGACGTCCCGGCGCGCGGAGCACCGGGCTGGCGAGGATTTCCCGGTAGGGGCCGACTGGCGAGTCCAGATAGTCGACCATCATCGCGAGGGTCATCGGCACGGTGGCGCCCTCCGGTCCGAGGGCGCGCGCGGCCGCGGTGCTGCGGTGCCACCACAGCGTCGCGCGAACGGTCGCCGGCCACGGGGGCGGTGAACTCTCGGGCCAGTCGGTGCGCTCGGTGGTCGATTCAGGCACGCTCCACATCGACTGTCTCCCTTCGGTTCACGACCGTCAGCGGAAGCCGCAGCGCACCCGGCGCGTCGGCGGGCACCACCGGATTCCGGGGCGGTGACGGTTCGATACGTACGTATGGCTTGCCCGGTTCGGGCCGGGTGTCGGTCTCACCCTTGTTGGGCCACAGCGCGAATGCGCGCTCGGCCTGGGCGGTGATGGTGAGCGACGGGTTGACGCCGAGGTTCGCGCTCACCACCGACCCGTCGGCCACGTGCAGCCCGTCGTGTCCGTACGCGCGCAGGTAGGGGTCGACGACTCCGGTATCCGGCGAGTCCCCGATGGCGCATCCCCCGAGGAAATGCGCGGTCATCGGAATGTTCACGACGTCGGCGACCGAGCCGCCGGGGTCGCCACCGATCCGCGCGGCCACCTTCCTGATGGCCGTGTGCCCCTGCGGGATCCATTCGGGCGGCGGATCTCCGGGCCCCGGACGGCTGGTGACCGCCCGGCCGAGTCGCCCCTTACCCTTGGCCAGCTCGAGCGAATTGTCGTCGGTCTGCATGACGAGCGCGATCACGGTGCGCTCCGACCAGTGCCGCACCGACAGGCTGCGGGCGAACGCCCCGGGCCGGCTCAGCGCGACGCCCACCGTTTTCAGCAGCCGCGGTGCCCGGCCGCCGCCGTCGCTGAGGACGGTCTGCAGCAAGCCGATCGCGTTGCTGCCTTTGCCGTACCGCACCGGCTCGATGTGGGTGTGATCGTCCGGGTGGAACGAGGACGTGATCGCCACGCCCTTCGTGTAGTCGGTGTCGCGGCTGCGGGCCGTGGCCGCGAGCACCGCCTCCGAGTTGGTGCGCACGACCGAGCCCAGTCTCGGCGACAACCGTGGCAGCGCACCGGATTCCTTCATCGCCAGCAGCAGCCGGGCGGTGCCGTACGTGCCCGCGGCAACCACCACCTGGTCGGCGGTGAACGTGTGCTCCCGCCTGCGGATTCCGTCGGTGCGGCGGGTCCGCAACTCGTACCCACCTCCCGATCGGGGGCGCAACTCCTTCACCGTCGTCAGCGGATGGACCCGGGCGCCCGCCTTCTCCGCGAGGTGGAGGTAATTCTTGACGAGCGTGTTCTTCGCTCCCACACGGCAACCCGTCATGCAACTGCCGCACTCCGTGCACCCCGTGCGGTCGGGACCCTCGCCGCCGAAGAACGGGTCGGCCACCCGCGATCCCGGTTCCCCGAAGAAGACACCCACCGGTGTGGACGTGAACGTCGCACCGGCGCCCATCTCCTCGGCAACCTCGCGCATGACGGCGTCGGCGGGGGTGAACGACGGATTGGCCGTCACCCCCAGCATCCGCTTCGCCTGCTCGTAGTACGGGGCCAGCTCCGACTGCCAGTCGGTGATGTGCGCCCACTGCCGGTCCTCGAAGAAGCGGCGCGGCGGCTGGTACAGCGTGTTCGCGTAGTTCAGCGAACCACCGCCGACCCCGGCGCCTGCCATGACCAGGACGTCGGGGAGGAGGTGGATCCGTTGCACGCCGTAGCAGCCCAGCCAGGGCGCCCACAGGTAGCGTCGCAACCGCCAACTCGTTTCGGGCAGTTCGTCGTCGGCGAAGCGCCTGCCCGCCTCGAGAACACCGACCCGGTACCCCTTCTCGGTGAGCCGGAGCGCCGCGACGCTGCCGCCGAACCCGGAGCCGACCACGACCACGTCGTAGTGCGTCACGCGACGGTCTCCTTCGCCACCTTGCGCCGGGAGACGTAGTTCTCCCGGTCGAAGCGCTGCAACTGCGAGCGGAACTTCCAGGTGAACGTCGGCCACTGGACGGAGTTCCGGCCCTCGGAGTCGTAGTACCAGCTCGAGCAGCCGCCCTTGTTCCAGACGGTGGTCCGCAGATCGGACTGGATGCGGGCGTTGTATCGGCGCTGCGCCTCCTCGGTGACCTCGAACGCGGCGATTCCGTTGTGGTGCATCGCCGTCAACGCGTCGGCGATGTACGCGGACTGCGATTCGAGCATGTAGACGATGGAGCTGTGACCGAGATTGGTGTTGGGCCCGTACATCAGGAACAGGTTGGGGAACCCGGCGACGGTGGTCCCCTTGTACGCGCTCGGGCTCCCGGCCCAGTGCTCGGCGAGGGTGCGGCCGTTCGCACCGCGCAACGCGTGCGCCACCGGCGGTTCCGTCGGCGTGAACCCGGTCGCGAAGATGATGGTGTCGACCTTGTGCTCGTTGCCGACCGCGTCGACGACACCGTCCGCTGTCACCCCGGCGAGTCCGGCGTCGACGAGCGTGACGTCGGGGCGGTCGAGGGTCCGGAGCCAGTCGTTCGACAGCAGCATCCGCTTGCAGCCGATCGTGAATTTCGGTGTGAGCTTCCGCCGCAGTTCCGGGTCCCGCACCTGCCTGCGGAGGTGCATCCGCGCCACCGCCTCGAACACCGGTAGCAGTCCGGTTGCGTGCGCGAGCACCCCGCCCAGCGCTTCCCGGAAGCTGTACACCGACCCGCGTACTACCTTCTGCACCAACGGCAGTCGTCGATAGAGGGCCTTCTCTGCGTCCGGCAGTGCACGGTCTAGTCGGGGGATCACCCAGGCGGGCGTGCGCTGGAACACGGTGAGATGCTCGGCCACCGGCGCGATCTCGGGCACGAACTGCACGGCCGACGCACCGGTGCCGATGACGGCCACGCGTTGACCGGTGAGGTCGTGGTCGTGATTCCACGTCGCCGAATGGAACGTGGTGCCGCCGAAACTCTCCAGCCCGGGCATGTCCGGGACACTGGGCGTCGACAGCGCACCGGTCGCGGCCACCACGACGTCGGCCGTCAGCGTTCCGCGGCTCGTCCGGACGGCCCAGATGGCGGCGTCGTCGTCCCAGTGCGCCTCCTGCAGTTCGCAATCGGTGACTACTCGGGACCGAATACCGGTGTCGTCCGCGACCTTCTTCAGGTAGCGGTGGATCTCGGGCTGGCGGGCGAACGTGTGACTCCAGTCGGCGCTGGGCGCGAACGAGTACGAATACAGCGACGTCGGGACGTCGCACGCGCACCCCGGGTAGGTGTTGTCGCGCCACGTGCCGCCGACGTCGTCGCCGCGCTCGATGATCAGGACGTCGGCGTGCGGCTGCGCCTGCAGGATGCGCGCCGCCAGGCCCAGGCCCGCGAAACCCGCCCCCACGATCAGGGTGTGTACGTGCTGCGGAAGATTCACGTCTTCTCCACCTTCGATTCCCACACGGGCAACAGCCGCGCGCGTAGTGACTGTTCGGCCTCGGGCGTGCGGAACAGTGCCGACACCGCCAGACCGCGAACCAATTCGATACTGAGTTCGATGGCATCGGAGTCGAACCGATCGCCGAACACCTCCGCCGACCCGCGTCGCAGCGCGTCGGTGACCTTCCGCTCCAGCGGGACCGTCGCCTCGAACAGGGCCGGGTCGGTGCGGGCGGCCACCCACAGTTCGAGGGCCGCGTAGAACAGCGGGCCGGAGAAGGCGTCGGCGAGCACCTCGATGCCGCGGCCGGCATCCACCTCGGCGGCGAGGATCTCCTCCATCCGCTTGTCGACGAGATGTTCCACCGCGGCCACCACCAGCGACTCCTTGGTCGGGAAGTGGTGCAACTGCGCGCCGCGCGACACCCCGGCCCGCCGTGCGATGCCCTGCGTCGTTGTGCGGGCGTATCCGAACTCGACCAGGGAGTCGACGGCCGCGTCGAGCAGCTTCGTCCGCATAGCCGCGGTCCGCTCGGCCTGTGTGCGGGTCGTTTTGGCTACTGCCGTGTCAGGGGTCACACCCAGGACTGTAGGCCGAAAAAAGAAAACAGTCCAGACTGACTTTAAGTTGCTGTGAGTACTTGTTAACGTCCGGCGGTTAAGAAGTACTCACGGGCCTCAGGGCACGAGGCGGTACCGCAGCATCATGTCGTGGTCCTCGTGGTCGAGCATGTGGCAGTGCCACACGTACCCCTGCAGGGGATGCGACGACTGCTCCATGTGACCGCCACCGGAGTGATCCATCGTGTGCGCCGCCGACATCCCGAAGGTCGCGTCCGGGTCGAAGCCAAGTTCGTCCGCCGTCGGGAACCGGACGATGATCCGGGTGATCGAGTTCGCGTCCGCGATCACGGTGTCCTTGAACCCCGACTCCCACACCTGCGGCGCCTGGACCGGCCCGACGACGAACGGGTCCGCCGACGGCGTCCACCGCACCCCGACCGCGGGTACCGGGACGGCCTGCATCAGGGCGTTCGTGTCGATCGCCTGCCGACCGATCACCCGGAACGTCACCAGATGCAGATGGATCGGGTGCGGTTCGGGCGTGACGTTGACGATGTTCCACTGCTCGACGGTCCCCTGGCGGGGCATCTCGATGTCGTCGGTCGTGTAGCGCAGGTTGTTCAGCGACATCAGCGGGGACGGCTGACCGGGGCCCTCCGCGAGCTGCATCACCGACACGTTCCGCACGACCGACGGTTGCGCGACGGGCGGAAGCACGGTGAGACCACGACTGCTGCCCCGGAGCGTTTCCGGCACGCCGCCGGTGAACCCGGCGGCCGTGCCGACCCGGAACCGGCAGAACCGCGGCATGATCTGCACGCCGCGTTGAGCGACCTGCGCCGTAATCGGCTCGTCGTTGCGCAGTTCCACCGTCGTACCGGGGGCGAGGGCCCCGAAGTCGACGAGGAGGTCCACCCGCTCCCCCGGTCCGAGCCGGACGTGGTCGGTGGGGACGGGCGCGTCGAGCAGTCCGCCCTCGGCGCCGATCACCCAGAACCTCATCCGGTTCTCGAAGAACAGATTCCACACGCTGAACGACGCCGCGTTCACCATCCGCAGCCGGTACAGACCCCGCGCCACCGCCATCTCCGGCCACACCTTGCCGTTCACCACCCCCACGTCACCGGGGGTGGCGGCCTCCCAGCTGCCCTGCGGATTCAGCGGGTTGGAGCGGACACTCTGCCGTCCGTCGTCGGTGAAGTTCTTGTCCTGCAACACCAGCGGCAGTTCGAACTCGCCCGAGGGCAAGCCGAGGGGGTTGCCGCTCAGACCGGTGTCGTACTCGTCGCGCAGCAGGTACATCCCGGCCAGCCCGGCGTAGATGTTGAGCCGGGTGACGCCCATCGCGTGGTCGTGGTACCAGAGCGCGCAGGCGTCCTGCCGGTTCGGGTATTCGTGCACCATCCCCTGCCCGGGCCGCATCGTGTCCTCGGGGTGTCCGTCGAACTCGGGGGGCGTCCGGCCGCCGTGCAGGTGCAGCGACGTCGGGACCTGGGTGCGGTCCTGCTCGCTCACCCCGTGGATCCGTGGGTCAACGTCGGCGGCGAGCGGGTTGCTCGTGATGTCGTTGCGGTAGGTGAGCGACGTCCGTTCACCGACGTGCGCCTCGATGGTCGGACCCAGGTAGTCCATGCCGCCGTAGCCGAGGGCCGGCGAAGCGGGGAGGTCGGGATGGAACACGTGCATCGTGCTGCTCGCGTGCACCTCGACGGCGGTCCCGCCCAGCACCGGCAGCGGCGGCAACTGTTCCCGGAACGGCTGCAGCGGCGGCGAGGAGAAGACGAACGGCCGCAGCGGATCGATGCCGAACGGGTAGGCACTCGCCGATCCCGCTCCGACGGCACCGAGCCCGGCCGTCAGCGCCAGACCACGCACGAACGACCTACGCGGAATTCGTCCATCCATTCGGTGGAGCCCCCTGCACGATGCGACCAGCGTTGCGACTGGAGCAGCCGACTCGAGTAGCCGACGGTACCCCAACCGTCACCGCTCGCACCCGGTTTACGGGCGCACCGTCGCACGGCGGCCGCCGTCGTGCCAGTCTGACCCCATGACTCGTGCAGTTCCGAAGAACATGGCATGGATCCCCGGGGGCACCTTCTGGATGGGTTCGGAGGACTTCTACCCCGAGGAACGCCCCGTCCACCAGGTGACGGTCGACGGCTTCTGGATGGACGCACACCAGGTCACCGTCGCCGAGTTCCGGCGGTTCGTGAAGGACACCGGCCACGTCACGACCGCCGAGATCGCCCCCGACCCGGCCCAGTACCCGGGCGCGGATCCGGCTCTGCTCGTGCCCGGTTCGCTGGTGTTCACCCCGACCCCCGGCCCGGTGCCCCTCGACGACTTCACCCGCTGGTGGTCGTTCACGCCGGGCGCCGACTGGCGGCACCCGGAAGGTCCGGGCAGCAACGTCGGCGGACGCGAACGCCATCCCGTCACGCACGTGTCGTGGTTCGACGCCCGCGCCTACGCGGAGTGGGCGGGCAAGGACCTGCCGACCGAGGCCGAATGGGAGTTCGCCGCCCGCGGCGGCCTGGACCGGAAGCCGTTCGTCTGGGGCGACGAGCACGAACCGGGTGGCAGGCCCGGCGGCAACGTGTGGCAGGGGCAGTTCCCGTGGGAGAACCTCCTCGAGGACGGGTTCGCCGGGACGTCGCCCGTCGGCCATTTCCGGTCCAACGGTTACGGACTCGGCGACATGGCCGGCAACGTGTGGGAATGGACCAGCGACTACTTCACTGCCGACCACTCCGAGGGCGGCAAGAACGTGGCACCCGCGAGTTCCTGCTGCATTCCGGCGAACCCCCGCATCGACACCGCCGCCGCCCCGGACCCGCACGAGCCGTACGCGCGCCGCGTGATAAAGGGCGGCTCGCATCTCTGCGCACCCAACTACTGCCTCCGCTACCGGCCCTCGGCCCGGCAGGGTGACACCGAGGAGACGTCGACCTGTCACATCGGGTTCCGGTGCATCGTCCGCTCGTGACCGGTCCCCGCGTTCTCACCTCACGCGGATGATGACAACCCGGCCGAATCGGTGTTCGCTCGAAGAGTGCGGTCGACGAAACTATCTGTGGCGCTGGCCAGGGAAGCTCTGGCCGCGCGCACCGAAACGGCTAACGGCTGGCTCCAGGGAACCCCTCCCGGGCGCACGGTCCGGCGGATCATCGACGGCCTCGTGGAGATCGAACTCTTCGACAGGTCCATGACGCTCGCCGCGAAGATCTTCACGTCGGTGCTGCCCGTCATGATCGCGGTGTCGACGGTCAGCGAGTGGAACGTGACGGCCAGAAGTCTCGAAGACCAGTTCGGCTTCGATCCGTCCGTGTTGTCGTCCGCGGTGGGCACCGTGGATCCGACCACCCCGACGTTCGCCGCGTTCGGCGTGTTCGGCCTGTTGATGGTCGCCGTCAGTGGCACGTCGTTCGCGCGGGCGCTCGCACGGATCTACGCGAAGATCTGGAACGTCCCCTCGATCTCCCTGCGCGACGCCTGGCGCTGGCTGGTGGTGCTCTTCGCGGTCGCGCTCTCGACGTCCGCGATCGCCGCCGCGAACCAGCTCACCAATCTGAGGTACTTCGGACTCACCCTCACGCTCGTCGCCGAACTCGCGATCTGGTGGGCGGTGTGGACGCTCTGCCCGTACCTGCTGACGATGGGAACCCTCAAGGGACGCGTCCTCTGGGCCAGCGGCGCGCTGACCGCCGCGGGGCTTACAACCATCCATGCCGGCGGACGTCTCGTCCTTCCCCGGATCACCCAAACCGCGCAACACCAGTTCGGTGCGATCGGACTCGTGTTCACCGCGATCAGCTGGCTGTTCGTCATGTCGGTGGTCATCGTGGCGGCGGCGGTGATCACCAAGGCAGTCGCGCTCGACGAGACCTACATCGGCCGCTATCTGCGAGGACCCGTCAACGGCTCAGAACAATCCACCGAATCCCTTCCCGAGAACGACGGCGCCCATCACGAGTAGCAGCACGCTCATCACTGCGGCGTTGTTGGCCTGCAACCAGACCTTGAGGCTGTCGAGGGTCCCGCGCATCCTGTCGGCGGCCACGGCGTACGCGACCACCGGGACGAGGACGGTAGATCCGGCCAGCACGGTGTACACGACCAGGGCCACCACCTGCTCGGGGCCGCTCACCCCGGAGGTGCCGATCCCGACGCCCGCGGACACACAGAGCAACAGGTTCTTGGGATTGATCGCCGCCAGCGCGAATCCGAGTCCCGTGGACTTCACGAAGTTCAGGTCGTCGATCGCCTGCATCCACTTCGGGGGTTCCGCGTCAGCGTTGCGACTGCGCCACTGCCGTCCCGCGAGCAGGAGCAGCAGCACACCCAGAACGACTTTCACCCACGACGTCGTCGCGGAGGGGCCGTCGGCATCGGATGTGTCGACGCTGCCGGCGAGGAGCACGAAGATCCCTGTCGCGACGACGATGCCCAGGATCCAGCCGACACCGAAGCCCACGCTCGCCCCGCCCGCACGCTTCGACAGCAGCATCAGGATGACGGCGATGATCGGTATCGGCGAGATCGCGACACCCACGGCGAGCGGTAGCAGTTCTCCGATGACTGAGCCCATGTCCGAACCGTAGGGGTCGCGCGGCCGTGTCCGCCTCGCACGTCCCGGGTGAGGTGAGCGGCAATGTGTGTGGGAGGACGCTTTGCCACTCACCTGGGGGTCAGGACAGCACCCGCGCAGCGAACGCGAGGGACTCCGGCATGGAGGCGATCAGCGACCCGCGATGGTCCTCACCGACGAGTTGCTGGAATTCGGCGTTCACCCCGTGCTGCCGCATCTCGGCGAGCTGCGCCCACGTCAACGGAATCGGCACCGACGCGTCGGACAGGCTGTGCACCACCCGCAGGGGCCGGTCGAAGCCGTCGACGGGTACCTGCTGCATCTCCCGGAACAGCTCCCGGAACTGCTCGTTCCACAGGGGCGCCGCGAACAGGTCGCCGACCGACGTGGGGTGGTCGAGCAGGTACCGGCCGAGTTCGCGGCTGCACGTCACCTTCGCGAACTCCATCAGGTCGAGTCCCGTCGGCGACAGGTACCGCCGGATGTCGACCTCGGGACGCTGGTCGTCGATACCGGCGAGGGTCAGCAGCGCGTAGTTCACGATTCCGGATGTCGGCAGATCCGGAACCGCCGGACCCCCGGCGGGGAAGAGCTGTTCGAGGTGGGTCGGCGCGGCCACGGCGACGGCGCCCCGAAAGTCGAGCGCGGGTGCCCGGGTGGTGGCCTCGCGGGCGGCGAAGTAGGTCGCCTGCCCGCCCTGCGACAGTCCGGTGACGATCCACCGGTCGGCGAGCACGTCGCCGTAGACCTCGTGCGCGGCGAGGACGACGTCGACAGCGTTCGCGGCGGCCGCCGGACCGTCCAGATAAGCGTTGACACCCGGTGTGCCGATTCCCGCGTAATCCGTTGCCGCGACGGCATACCCGGCGGCGAGCCACTGCTCGATCGCGGGCAGCTCGACGTAGTTGAATCCGGCGACGGACGGCGCGCACTGGTCGGCGACACCGACGGTGCCATGGGCGTAGGACACCACCGGCCAGCCGCCGGCGGGCGGGTCGCCACGGGGAAGGAAGACCGATCCGGTCGATTCACCGGTCGCGGTCGAGGTACGCAGGGTGGAGTAGCGCACCCGGACGCTGTCGCCCGCCTGGGCGGGGACCGCGGCGGGGGGCAACTGCTCCTGCGACAACAGGATCCCGGGCGGCTGCGCGGAGACCTCACTCGCGCCGGTGAGCAGCAGCAGAACCGTCGCCACCGCGGCCCCGACCACTCTCATCGGCCCAGTATCCACCCGCAACCGACACGTGAGTGGCAAAGCGTGCGGGAGCACACTTTGCCACTCACGTGGGGGGAGAGCTAGACGAGCAGTTCGGCGATCTGAATGGTGTTGAGGGCGGCACCCTTACGCAGGTTGTCGCCGGACACGAACAGCGCGAGCCCGCGGCCCTCCGGAACACCCGGATCCTGACGGATCCGCCCGACCAGCGACGGGTCGCTGCCCGCGGCCTGGAGCGGGGTGGGGACGTCCACGAGCTGCACGCCGGGAGCCTTCGACAGGATCTCCTGCGCGCGTTCCACCGACAGCGGACGCTCGAACTCGGCGTTGATCGACAACGAGTGGCCCGTGATCACGGGGACGCGGACGCACGTGCCCGACACCAGCAGGTCGGGCAGTCCGAGGATCTTGCGGCTCTCGTTGCGGAGCTTCTGGTCCTCGTCCGTCTCACCGCTGCCGTCGTCGACGAGCGAGCCGGCCAACGGCAGCACGTTGAACGCGATCGGTGCGACGTACTTGTTCGGGGCCGGGAAGTCGACGGCGCTGCCGTCGTGGACCAGCTTCTCCGCGTCGCCGATGACGGCGCGGGCCTGGCCCACCAGCTCCTCGACACCGGCGATGCCGCTGCCGGACACGGCCTGGTAGCTCGACACGATGAGACGCTGCAGTCCGGCCTCGTCGTGCAGGACCTTCAGCACCGGCATCGCGGCCATCGTGGTGCAGTTGGGGTTGGCGATGATGCCCTTCGGCGGGTTCTTCGCCTGCTCCGGGTTCACCTCGCTGACGACCAGCGGAACGTCGGGGTCCTTGCGGAACGCCGAAGAGTTGTCGACGACGGTGGCACCGGCCGCCGCGAAGCGCGGGGCCTGCTCACGGGACAGCGTGGCACCGGCCGAGAACAGGGCGATGTCGATGCCCTTCAGGTCCTCGTCGGACGTCGCGGACGCGTCCTCGACGACGATCTCCTCACCGCGGAACGGCAGCTTCTTGCCCGCCGACCGCGCGGAGGCGAAGAACCGCACCTTGTCCGCGGGGAAATTGCGTTCCTCGAGGAGGGTGCGCATGACGATGCCGACCTGTCCGGTCGCACCGACGACAGCGATGGTGGTCATGATTACCGTCCCGTTCCTGCGTGCACGACGGCTTCTTCGTCGCCGCCGAGCTCGAATGCATCGTGGATCGCCTTCACGGCCTTGTCCAGCTCCACGTCCTTGACGAGCACCGAGATGCGGATCTCCGACGTGGAGATGAGGTCGATGTTGACACCGGCCTTCGCGAGCGCCTCACAGAACGTCGCGGTGACGCCGGGGTGGCTCTTCATGCCGGCACCGACCAGCGACACCTTGCCGATGTGGTCGTCGAACAGCACCTGCGTGAAGCCGATCTCGCCCTGCAGCTTCGTCAGCTTCTCGACCGCCCGCGGTCCGTCGGCCGTCGGCAGGGTGAACGTGATGTCCGTCTTGCCGGTCTCGACCTTCGAAATGTTCTGCAGCACCATGTCGATGTTGATCTCCGCCTCGGCCACCGCGCGGAAGACCTGCGCGGCGTAACCCGGGGTGTCGGGCAGGCCGACGACGGTGATCTTGGACTCGCCGCGATCGTGCGCGACTCCGGTGATGATTGCCTCTTCCACGGGGATGTCCTCCATCGATCCGGACACGATGGTGCCCGGCTTGGTCGTGTATGACGAACGGACGTGCACAGGCACGTTGTATCGGCGGGCGTACTCGACGCAGCGGAGCATGAGCACCTTCGCGCCGCACGCCGCGAGTTCGAGCATCTCCTCGAACGACACCGTCTCGAGCCGCTGCGCGTCGGGAACGATGCGCGGGTCGGCGGTGAAGATGCCGTCGACGTCGGTGTAGATCTCGCAGACGTCGGCCTCGAGGGCTGCGGCGAGGGCCACCGCGGTGGTGTCCGAACCGCCGCGCCCGAGGGTCGTCACGTCCTTGCTGTCCTGGCTGACGCCCTGGAATCCGGCGACGAGGACGATCGAGCCCTCGTCGAGCGCATCCCGGACGCGGCCCGGTGTGACGTCGATGATCTTGGCGTTGCCGTGAGCACCGGTGGTGATGACGCCCGCCTGCGAGCCCGTGAACGAACGGGCCTCCGCACCGAGCGAATGAATCGCCATTGCGACGAGAGAATTGGAAATGCGCTCACCGGAGGTCAGCAGCATGTCCATTTCGCGGGCGGGTGGGGCTGGGCACACCTGCTGAGCCAGATCGAGCAGCTCATCAGTGGTGTCCCCCATCGCTGAAACCACGACGACGACATCGTTGCCGGCCTTCTTGGTCTCGACGATCCGTTCAGCCACTCGTCGGATTCTCTCGGCGGTTGCCACCGAGGATCCGCCGTACTTCTGGACGACGAGAGCCACGCGTTTCTACCTCCAGGTCGATGAATCTGTACTGGTCCAGCTGTCGAGCTTACCGGCGGAGTCCAATCTGATCCCGGGTGAGTCCGTTCGGCGGCCTATCCGAACGCCGTGTTCGCGGCGTCCGCGACCCTCGCCACGGCGGCGCAGTTCGGGCCGTGAACAGTGACGACTGCACCCGCGTGGCCGAGCCTGCGGGTGAACTCGTCGACACCCGCCCCTGGCCGTGTGATGTCGATCGGCTCACCCATCGGGCTCGTCCACCGGCACCGGTCGCCGACCGTCTCCGGCACGGCGGGAACGGGTGGTCTGTTTTCCTTCACCGGCGACATCGTGAACGACACGGTCACCTCGCTCCCGGGCACCCGATTCGGGTTCGGGAACAGGACGCAGTCGAACGGAGCGGGCGGCGACTCCGGATCGACGACGCGTCCGCCCGCCGTGGTCCCCAGCACGTCGAGGACTTCGCAGGGGTCGTGGACGGCGAGCGCCACCTGATCCGGGGAACCGGCGTCGCGCGCGGGCAGCCCCGACCGCATCCTGTCGAGCGCCGAGTCCAGCACCGCGTCGGCCAGCGGGCAGGCGTCCTGGCCCGCGCCGATTCCGGCGCGGACGGTCGCAGGCGGCCCTCCCACCTGTTCGTCACCGGTTCCCAGGGGTAGCCGGAAGACCCGCTCGCACGTCCCGCGAGCCAGGTCGGCGCCCGCGCCGCGGTAGACGGTCACCCCGTCCACCGTCTCCGGCCGCGTCAGCGACTGTTCGGACAGCATCGACGGCAGCAGGGACAACTCCACATAGGTGCTCGCGCCGTCGGGCCGTGTCATCAGCGCCGAGCACACCGGCAGTTGCACGGCCGATCCGTACTGCTGGACCGTCCCGGCGTGCCGCACCACCGCCTCGTCGAGCAGCCCGCACGGATCGGCGGCGCGGAGCGCATCCTCGACGTGGACGTGCCGTTGCTGGTCCGGACTCAGTTCCTGCAGCGGGGACGCCCCCGCGGTTCCCGACACGCTGTGCGCGCACCCGGACGTGATCGCGGCGCACAGCAGCGCCGCGGCGACCTTCTTCACCCGATCCCCCCTCGAATCGGCCCGAACACTACCGCCGATTCACGTCCCGCGGATCACGCGGTCTTCACGATCGGCGGGATCTCGAACGTGCCGTCGAACACCTCGGTCCGGGGGCTGTACATCCGCAGCATCGGCCGGAATCCGGCGGCCGGTGTGGGCAGCCAGTTGGCGCGGGCGACCGGGTCG
Organism: Rhodococcus sp. NCIMB 12038; assembly: GCF_002165735.1. Classification (NCBI taxonomy): domain Bacteria; kingdom Bacillati; phylum Actinomycetota; class Actinomycetes; order Mycobacteriales; family Nocardiaceae; genus Rhodococcus; species Rhodococcus sp. NCIMB 12038. The sequence goes on along the minus strand of NZ_NHML01000007.1, from coordinate 263,456 downwards.
GCCGGAGCGGTGGCGCCGAGCGTGATGGTCAGCGAACCGTCGTCGGCGAACACCAGTCCCGGCGTGCGGTCGCCGATCGAGTAGCGGTCGATCGGATTGTCGACGAGGAAGAACTCCGGGAGGTCGTACATGGTGATCGACCAGAACGCGTCGACGGGCGGGGTCGGCGCGAACGTGAGGGTGTAGGTGTGTTCGCCGGAGAGTTCGTTGCCTTCGCTGTCGTGGTAGATCGGCGCGTACGCGGCCTCGTAGCCGTGGTTGCCCCACAGTCCCGCCATCGCGGGCCCGGCCCGCAGGCCCAGCGCCTCCGAGCGGTCCTCGATCCGCCACTCGGGTGAGTCCACGGTGCCGACCTCGAAGAAGTCGTCGTTGTAGTCGAAGGCGTGGTACATCAACTGCCAGCCGTTGACGATCGCCGCACCGCCACCCGATTTCAGTGCGGCTACGAGCGATCGGTGGCCCGCCTCGGCTCCCGCCGTCAGGACGGACGCGAGATCCGGCGGAGCCTCGAGGTACGGCGACGCCCCGGTCTCGAGCAACCCGAGTGGGGCGAACATCTGCTCGGCGATCAGGTCCTGCGCGGCCGGCGGGTACGCCTGCGAGTACACCCGCAGCTTCTCCCAGAACCGAAGGTCCTCGGGGACGTTCGGGTCGGGCACGGGCAGACCCTTCGCCGGTTCCCGGTCTCCGACGGGTTCCAGCGTGAGGGCCGACTGCAGTGCGTTCACCCGCTCGAGGTCGTCCACGCCGTCGCAGGCCCAGCGGCCGACGATGGTGCCGACCGCGGTGGGGAACGCGATCCGCGTCGCGCCGGCGGGGATCTCGCCGGACCACCCGGGGCCGGTCAGCAGATACCGGCCGGCCGCCGTTCCCGTCGCGCGTTTGCCGACGTACGCGAAATTGTCGGTCCACGCGTCGACGAACTGCAGCACGTAGTACGCGCCGCCGCTGTCGGGCACCCGCAGCAGTTGCGGTCCGTGGCCGAGGTCGATCTGGGCGATCGAGTAGACGGTGTCGTTGTTGACCGAGACGAAGGTGTCCCGCGGCCCGGCGAGGGTGCGGGCGTGACTGAACGTGTTGAACGGTGCGGGCGCGAGGCTCCCCATCCCGTCCGCCACGAAGCGGTTCACCTGGTCGAGGTCGAACACCAGCGGGAAACCGTACACCCACGCCTTCGCGGCGAGTTCCTGCAATTCCGTGCTGACGGTCACGAATCCTCCTCTGGCCGTTCCCTGCTCGTATCGGCAAGTGCTTCCCGCACGGTCGGGTACAGGCCGACGGGTGAAGTTCGGGAGCCCGCCCGGCGCATCGTGTCGCGGAACTGACCGATGTCGCGGGCCACCCGGAGGTCGACGCCCTTGCGTTTCAAGGCGTCGCGTAGTTGCACGAGCATCTGCGCCGCACTGACGTCGATGAACGGGGACGTCTCCGCGTCGAGCACGATCGTCCTGGTGCCTTCGGTGCACAGTTCTTCGATGCGGTCCTTCACGTGATCGGCGTTGGCGAAGAACAATCCGGACTCGACCCGTACGACCACCACGTGCGGGGTGGCGGGCAGTTCGGGGTGGCGTTCGGCGTCCACCCACAGCGACCCGTCCTTCACGAGCGCCACGACGTGGGGGCGGGAGGCCCGGTAGAGCAGCAGGAGCATGGAGACGCCGATGCCGATGACCAGGCCGGGCAGGGTGTCGAAGAGCAGGACGCCCAGCATCGCCGCGAGTGCCGCCGCGAAGTCGGCGCGCGCGGCGTGGCCGTAAATGCTGCCCAGCCGCCGCGTCCACACCCCGTACAGCCTGCGGAGCGCGGCGATGTCGACGAGTTCGATGACGGCGGCGATCACCACCGCGGCCAGGGTCGCCTCGGGCAGCTTCTCGAAGAGTCCGGTGAGGAACAGCAGCGTGACCACGGTCAGTGCGGCGACGACGAGTCCGCTGACCTGAGATTTCGCACCCGCCCCACCGTTCACCGCCGTCTTCGAGAGGCTGCCGTTGACCACCATCCCCGAGCACAGGCCGGAACCGAGGTTTGCGGTGCCGAGGCCGAGAAGTTCCCGGTTCGCATCGATCTCGTAGCCTTCCTTCGCCGCGTACGTCTTCGCGGCACCGAGACCTTCGGCGAAGCCGATCAGCAGCACACCGACCGCCGGACCCAGCAGGTCCACGTAGTCGTCGAACCCGACTCCGGCCGGCAATCCGAGCGCGGGAAGACCCGGATCGATGTGCCCGACGATGTCGACGCCCCGGTCGTCCAACCCGAACAGCGACACCGCCGCGATCCCGAGGAGCACGGCGAGCAGCGATCCCGGGACCAGCGGCAGCCACCGTTTGAACCCGAGCACCACCACCAGGCTGAGACCGCCGACGACGAGCGTTAGCCCGTGCGTGTCCCCGAGATGTGTGAGCACCCCCCAGGCCTGTTCGAAGAAGTTGCCCTTCGCCTTCTCCACCCCGAACAGCGCGGGCACCTGTCCGATGATGATGGTGAGGGCGAGGCCGACGATGAAGCCCTTCAGCACCGGCTCGGAGATGAACGAGGCGATGAATCCGAGGCGCAGCAGACCGGCCAGCAGCCCCGCGATCCCGGTGGCGATCGCGAGGACGGCGGACAGCGCCGCATACTTTCCGCCGTCCGCACCGGCCAGCGGCGCGACGATCGCCGCCGACAGGGCGGCGGTCGCCGACATCGGGCCCACCACGAGGTGACGCGAACTGCCTGCCGCCGCGTACAGGATCAGCGCAGGGACCGCCGCGTAGAGGCCGACGACCGGTGGCACTCCCGCGATGGTCGCGTAGGCCAGTGCCTCCGGGACGAGCACCGCCCACACGGTCAGGCCCGCGATCACGTCGGGCCTGACCCACCCCCGTCGGTAGTCGCGCAGCGAGCCGAAGACCGGCCAGGCGCCGGTCGCGGACTTCACCACGTCATCCGGCTACCCTGTCGGTGTCCCAGGTGGTGACCGCCCAGATCACGACGACGTCGAGTGCGATGATCAGAATGGACCACAGCGGGTAGTAGGGCAGCCACAGGAAATTGGCGAGGATCGACAGCGCGGCGATGCAGACCGCGACGACGCGAGCCCACGTGGCACCCGTCATCAGTCCGATCGCACTGATGGCCAGGACGACGCCCAGCACGATGTGGATCCAGCCCCACGTGGTGGTGTCGAACTGGTAGGTGTACTGGACGCCGATGACCAGCAGGTCGTCGGACGCGACTGCGGCGATGCCCTGGAAGAACGAGATCACACCGACGGTCAGCAGCAATATCGCCGCTGCCAGTGAAGTTCCTGCTGCAAAACCCTGTTTCACAGGGCTGTCCGTCCTGGACTCCGGGGTAGTCGTCATGTCCATGCCCTTCTCGAAAGTGTGTTTGCGAACAGTCGAATCGTCCGGCCCCGGGCGGTGGGGGGCATCATCCGCGCCGGGTGATCCTCATCTGCAACGGATGATGTGACGCCGACGCCGCGGTGCAAGAGTCGAATCGGGGCATCCCGGAAGGCCGGCCGTTGCGAAGGGACACGCGATGATCGATCCGCAGGACGCATCCGGCGCGGAGCCGGACTCTCGGTGGTCGATGCCGCGGGGCCTGATCGTGATCCTCGGACTCGCCGCGCTCGTCATCACCGTGGCCGGGATCGAAGTGGCGGCATCGATCCTCGCCCCGATCTTCCTCGCCCTCATGCTCACCGTCGCGGTCCACCCGCTCCCCGTATGGCTTCACCGGAAGGGCGTCCCGCCGTGGCTCGCGACGATCGTCGCGATCGTGGTCGTCAACGGCATCCTCGTCGTACTCGTGCTGTCGCTGGCGCTGTCGGTCGCGCAACTCGCCACGCTGCTCCCGCAGTACGCGGACGACTTCACGTCCCTCATCGACAGCGCCCAGAGCTTCCTGAACAGCCACGGCGTGAACTCCACCAGCGCCCAGACTTTGCTCTCCCAGGTGGATTACACCAAGGTGTTCGGTTTCGTGGACGGCATCCTGCAGGCGATGCTGGGAATCTTCTCGAACCTGCTGTTCCTCGCCGCGCTCCTGCTGTTCATGGCCGTAGACGGAAGCTCCTACGGTTCGCGGATGAGCATCGTCACGCGGATGCGCCCCGACATCGCCACCGCCCTCTCCGCCTTCTCCCTCGGCACCCGCAAGTACCTGGTCGTCACCACGGTCTTCGGATTGATCGTCGCCGTCATCGACACCGGGGCACTGTGGGCGTTGGGGATTCCATTGCCGATCCTGTGGGGTCTGCTGTCGTTCATCACCAACTACATCCCGAACGTCGGCTTCATTCTCGGACTCGTCCCGCCGGCCCTGCTGGCGCTGCTCCAGGGCGGTCCGGGACTGATGCTGACCGTCATCGTCGTGTACAGCGTCATCAACGTCATCATCCAGTCCGTGATCCAGCCGAAGTTCGTCGGGGACGCGGTCGGCCTGTCCGTGACGTTCACGTTCCTGTCGCTGGTGTTCTGGACGTGGATCCTCGGACCCCTCGGCGCGATCCTCGCCATCCCGCTGACCCTGATGGCGAAGGCACTGCTGATCGACATCGACCCGTCCACGAGGTGGGTGAACACGATTCTCAGCGACTCCCCCACACCCCCGGCACCGATCACCGCCCCCACCACACCGCGACACGAGAAGGAAGAACAATGACACCCGACTTCTCCGACACCACCGATTTCGAAGACGCCGACCGCGGTTTCGTCGACCGCCTCGACCCCTGCACCGTCACGGACGCGGACGGTCGCACGGTGTGGGACATGCAGGAGTACGCGTTCCTGTCCGGCGACTGCCCGGACACCGCCGACCCGAGTCTGTGGCGCCAGTCGCAACTGTGCGCGAAGGACGGGTTGTACGAGGTCACCGAGGGCATCTACCAGCTACGCGGAATCGACCTGTCCAACATGACGATCGTCGAAGGCGAGACAGGCGTCCTGGTGATCGACCCGCTCATCTCGCAGGAGACCGCGGCCGCGGCGCTCGCGCTGTACCGGAAGAACCGGGGCGACCGGCCCGTCACCGGGGTCCTCTACACGCACTCCCACATCGATCACTTCGGCGGCGTCGTCGGCGTACTCCCGGACGGTCGCGGCGACGTCCCGATCTTCGCGCCCGAAGGGTTCCTCGAGCACGCGGTCTCCGAGAACATCTACGCCGGAACGGCAATGGGCAGGCGCGCCACCTACATGTACGGACCACTGCTGCTGAAGGGTCCGCGCGGGCACCTCGGTGCGGGGCTCGGAACGAACACGTCGACCGGAAGGCCGGGGCTGATTCCGCCGACCGTCGACATCACCCACACCGGCCAGGAGGAGACCGTCGACGGCATCCGGATCCTCTTCCAGGTGACGCCGGGAACGGAGGCGCCCGCCGAGATGAACTTCCTGTTCCCCGACCACCGGGCGCTGTGCATGGCCGAGAACGCCACCCATAACCTGCACAATCTCCTCACGTTGCGCGGCGCGTTGGTCCGCGATCCCCGCGCCTGGTCGCGGTACCTCGACCAGGCGATCGAGATGTTCGACGGCGGTTACGACGTCGCGTTCGCCTCCCACCACTGGCCGACGTGGGGTCGGGACCGGGTGGTGAAATTCCTGTCGGAGCAGCGCGACCTGTACCAGTACCTGCACGACCAGACCCTGCGGATGCTCAACGCGGGACTGACCGGGATCGAGATCGCCGAAGACTTCCCGCTGCCACCCGCCCTCGAATCCGCCTGGCACGCACGCGGTTACTACGGGTCGGTCAGCCACAACGTGAAGGCGATCTACCAGCGGTACATGGGCTGGTTCGACGGCAACCCGACGTCGCTGTGGCAGCATCCGCCCGAAAGCGTGGCCACCCGCTACGTCGAGTGCATGGGCGGCCAGGGCGAGGTCCGGTCGAAGGCGACGCAGTACCTCGAGCGCGGAGATCTGCGGTTCGCCGCCGAACTGCTCAAGCACGCCGTGTTCGCCGACCCCTCCGACGATGCGGCCAAGGAACTGCTGGCCCGCACGTACGAGCAACTCGGGTTCGGCGCGGAGAACGCCACGTGGCGCAACTTCTACCTCACCGGGGCACTCGAACTGCGCGGCGGCATCACCACCCCGCCGCTCAGCGACCTCGGCGCGGACATGCTGAGCGCCCTGACGATCGACCAGATCTTCGACTCCGTCGCCCTCCGCATCAACGGCCCGCGAGCCTGGGACGCCACCCTCGTCGCGGAGTGGCACTTCACCGAACCCGAAGCGCACTACCGGACGACGCTGTCCAACGGCGCGCTCATCCAGACGGTCGCGCCGAGGACCGCGGCGCAACCGGACGTCACTCTGACCCTGACGAAGATGCAGTTGCTCGCCCTGTTCGCCGGCCGGGGTCTGGAGGGCATCGAGGTGACGGGTGACCCGTCGAAACTCCTCGCGCTCACCGAATTGCTCGACCCACCCGACAACGTGTTCCCGATCGTCACGCCGTAGGCGCTTCGCGCCCGTGCGCCTTTTTGGTTGTTCCAGCTACCAGAAAGGCGCACGAGCCCGGAGGGCCTACCCGAAGTCGACGATCGCGAGGTTGCTCGGAAGCTCATCCGTCCGCGGTTCACCGGTGGGCAGTTTTCCCTGCAGGAACTGCCCCGAAAGGTAGTCGTCGGCGTCGAGGATCTGCTGCGGCGCGACCTGCCCCTCGTATTCGAAGCTGTCGAAGACGTACGGCAGGGAGTCGGCGTAGAGCAGGCTCGGGCCGTTCATCAACTGGAAGTGCAGGTGCGATGCGTTGGCGTTGCCGGTGTTCCCGAGTTTCGCGAGGGTGTCGCCCTTCGAGACCTTGTCGCCGGGCTTGACGAGCAGCGAACCCTCGATGAAGTGCGCATACATCGCGTAGACACCGCCTCCGAGGTCGAGGACGACGTGGTTGCCGTCGACGTTCTCGACGGTGAGTTTCGCGGCGAGTTCCGGGACCTCGGCGGGCAGTGTGCCCGGGGCGTTGGCGGGCACGTTGTCGAGCGTGGCCACGACCGTTCCGTCGGCGACGGCGTACACGTCGGAACCGTAGTCGACGTAGCTCTCGTTCTTCGTCCGGTCGCCGGTGTAGAACTCGCCCTGGTCGTTGGTGCGTTTCCAGTCGATCGCGAATCGTTGACTGTTGTTGATCTTGCCGTCGACCGGGAGCGGCGACGTACGGTGCGGGAAGCCCGGGAGGCAGCAGCCGTTGAGGGCAATCCAGTTGTCGCCTTTCAGCGGTGGCGAAATGACGCGTGGGGTCCCGGCGTCGATGTCGAGCGCGGTGATCAGATAGTCGACGGGGGACGGTTCCCGTGACGACGGCGCGGCCGCGGCGCTGCCGTACAGGTGATGGAGCACCGCTTTCGGGGCCTGGTCGAGCGAGTCGAACGTGTAGTCGACGAACAGGATACGAGTCTCCTGCGGCGGGATCGCCGTGGACGTCGCTGCCGGCGCGGTCAGCATTCGCAGCCGGTTGCAGTCGCCGTACGGACAATTCGGTTCGACGAGCGCCGCACCGGAGAACGACGCGATCACCTTCGACGGGTCGGTTCCGTCGACGACGTCCAGTTTGTCGAGGGTCGCCGGGACGGGTGTCGCGTTCGTCAGCTGGAGGTCGTAGGCGACGTGGTACTTCCCGTCGGTGCCCGGGAACGGGAAGGTCGGATCACCGATCGGGGTGAGGATCAGTCCCGTGTACGCGTCGGGGACGGTGACCGCCCCGGTCCCGCCCGCCGTCGTCGGCGACGCGCTGGTATCCGGCGCGTCGCCGCCGCTCGAGCACCCCGCCGCGACGAGTGCGATCGACATCATCAGCCCGGCAACTGCCAACTTCATGGTCACTCCGTTCAGGCACTTCGCCGCGGCCCTGTGCCCTTCGACGTGGCCATCGTCCGCCGGCCCGCCCGCCGCGGATTCACCCGTCGAGTGTGAATTTCAAGTTGCTGCCGGTTTGCGGTAACCACGTTCACCCACACAAAACAACTGGTACTCGCTAAAATCATCGCACCGGCTCACTGCGTCGGGGATTGGCGTTTGTCGAAGATCGTTTCTCGGTGCAGCGAGAATTGGGGGTCGGCGTGACGGCAGCACCGCTCGGGGAGTTTCGTCTGAGTACTCGAATACCGTCGAGTGCAGGGGGTCGAACGGTCACCCGTACCCGCCTGCACACCATGCTCACCGACGCGCTCACCGACGACACCCGCCCCTATCCGGTCGCGCTTGTCTGCGCGCCTGCCGGGTCCGGCAAGACGCGGGCCGTTGCCGACTGGGCGCGGGAATTGCTGGCCGCCGACGACGCCCCGACCATTGCCTGGCTCACCATCGAGGAGCGGCACAACGACCTCGACGTCGTCCACCGGGCGATCCTCCGCGCGCTCACCGACGCCGGAAATCCTCGTCTGCAGACGGCGTGCGCCGGGCTCGATTCCGAGTCACCCGACCTCGGTGCCACATTGTCGGCCGCGTTGCACGAACTCGGCGAGAACATCTGGATGATCATCGATGACGCCCATCTGCTCCGCGGCACCGACGTCCTCACCGACCTCGAGTCGTTCATGCGCTGGCAACCGCCCCTGCTGCGGACGGTCATCGTCGGGCGGTTCGAGCCGCCGCTCGCGCTGCAGCGGCTTCGCCTGGACGGCAAACTGTTCACGCTCACGGCAGCGGATCTCGCGTTCACGTCCGACGAGTCGGCCGAGATGCTCGACGAGCACGGCGTGGTGCTACCGGCGTACGATCTCGACGCCCTCATGGTTCGCACGGAGGGCTGGGCCGCCGGAATCCGGCTGGCGGGAATGTCTTTGGAAGGGCATCCGGATCCGAGCCGGTTGATCGCCGAGTTCTCGGGCGACCGCCGGGCCGTCGCCGACTATCTCATCGAGGAGGTCCTCGCCGGCCAGACCGACGAGATGCGCGAGTTCCTTCTGCGCACGTCCGTTCCCGCGTCGTTCACGGTCGAACTCGCCGAGAAACTCACGGGCTGCACGGATGCGCACGGAAACATCGATTGGCTCGAGCACCACAATTTTCTGATCAGCCGGATCACCGAGAACCCCACGCATTACCGTTACCACCCGCTGCTGCGGAGTTATCTGCGCGCGGAGATCAGTCGCATCGGCCACGTCGAAGTCGAGCATCTCGAATTGACGGCGGCCCACTGGCACGACGAATTCGGCGATGCGCTGCTCGCGCTCGAGCACGCGGTGAACTCCGGTGATCACGACGAGATCGTGGCGCTGCTGGCCAGGACGTCGCTGCCCCTGATCATCGGGGGCCACGGCGAGGCCGTCGACCGGATTCTCGCGCGGGCGCCCCGCGCGTCGCAGGACCATCCGTCGGCGCGGCTGCTCCGCGCTGCCGCCGCGCTCGCCTCGGGAAACATCCCCGTGGCGACGTCCACCCTCGAACTCCTCGACCGCAGGAAGTCGGGTCTGCTGGTGGACGGCGCCGCCGAATCCCGGGTACACCTGCTGCTCCGTGAATCGCTGCGGGTGCAGACCGCGATCGGGACCGGCGACATCGAGACCGCGCTGAACCGGCTGCAGAGGGTGGGCGGCGGTTCGAGCGGCGACCCCGATCTCGACGCGTTCGTCCTGCTCCAGGAGGGGCGCGCGCTGCTCTTCCTCGGACGGGACGACGACGCGGAGTCCGTGCTCGGGAGGTCGCTCGCGCACGCGCGACTCGGCGACGCACCGCTGAGCGTCATGTACTGCCTGGGCAGTCTCGCCGCCGTCGCGATGGCGCGGGGGGACGTGGCCGTGGCATCCGAACTGGTGGACGAGGCCCTGACGATCGGCCGGACGCAGTCGGCGACGGGCGATCCGACGTTCCAGTTGACGAAGCTCGTCGACTCGTGGTGCCGCTACATGCGGATGGACCCCGACGCCGCCCGCGTCGCCGCCGAATCCGCCGAGGCGTTGCGTCGCGCGAGCATCGGAACCGCGGGTTTCGCCGACGGCGCCGCGGCCCTGTTCGGTCTCGACGAGTCCGAACACCGGCACGGTTCGGTGACGATGGTGCATGCGGACAGCCCGGTGTCGTCCGCACTGCCGATGCCGCCGGGAATCCGCGCGGTGCTGCTGCCCGCCATCCAGTACGCGTATCTGTCCGCCGGTGAGGTCGGGTGGGCGCACGAGTTGGCCACCGAGGCGCAGGCCTTCCTCGGGCCCACCGGCGACACACCCCTCGTCGAGGCGATCATCCACCTGCATCTGCACCGCCTCGACCTGGCCCGCCGGACGATCCAGCCAGTCCTGGACGGTGAATTGGAATGCGCGGCGGGCACCAACCTGATCGCGGCGTGGCTCGTGGACGCGTCGATCGCGCTTGCCCGCAAACATGATTCGCGCGCCCACAGCGCACTCACCGAGGCGCTGCGGCTCGCGGAGCCGCAGTCGGTGCTGCGTCCGTTCCACGACTGCGGACCACAGATCCGGGATCTTCTCGTGCGGAGCACCGGCCGGTTCGGGGTGCTCGAACCGTTCACGGAACGGCTCCGCGCGTCGTTCCCCCGGTCGGAGAGCGCGGCGTCCGACATGCTCACTCCCCGTGAACTGGAACTGCTCGTGGAGCTTCCGTCGTGGCGCACCGCCGAGCAGATCGCGGCCGACCTGTGCGTGTCGGTGAACACGGTGAAGACTCATCTGCGCGGGATCTACCGCAAACTCGGCGTCACGTCCCGCCGCGACGCGATCGCCGCCGCGCAACACAACGGTCTGCTCTGAGACGGTTCACCACTTGCGGGTGAGGCGCGTCGCCGTTCCGTCGGTCACCCTGAAATCTACGGCTGACCGAGTTCTGGAACGACGATGCGAATGAAGGAGCCCACCGTGGTGCGTCCTGAATCGAACTGGCCGGGCAAGGTCAGGTACGCCTTCCTGATCAGCGGCGCTCTCTCCGATCGGGTGCTGGCGGCCTTCCCCGAGTTGGACGTCTCGGACGTCACGACCGGTGATACGACGCTCTACGGCCCGGTCGACGGCCCGTCGGATCTCCGCGGCATGCTGGCCCGCTTCGACGCGCTGGGGCTGACCGTCATCGAGATGCGCAGGCTACCGGACTGACCGGGCCGCGGGGTTCAATGGTGAAGGGTTCCCGGGAGGCGGTGAAGCCGAGTGAGCGGCGAGTTCGAACCGGGCACGGTGTTTGCCGGCTACGTGATCGAACGGGTTCTGGGACGAGGCGGGATGGGCACCGTCTACCTCGCCCAGCATCCCAACCTGCCGCGCAAGGTCGCTCTCAAACTGCTCGACACGTCGTGGACGAGCGACGACTACGTCCGGTCGCGTTTCGAGTCGGAAGCGGACCACGCCGCCCATCTCGACCATCCCAACATCGTCACCGTCCACGACCGCGGCCGCGAGGGCGGCAGGTTGTGGATCGCGATGCAGTACGTTCCCGGCGTCGACGCCAGGAGAGCGCTCAGTTCCGGGGCACTGGACGTCGAGCGCGCCGTGCACATCGTCAGCGAGACCGGGAGGGCGCTCGATCACGCGCACGAGGCCGGGATTCTGCATCGCGACGTGAAGCCGGCGAACATCCTGCTCGCGCCGGGCGACCCCGAACGTGTGCTGCTCACCGATTTCGGCACCGCCAAGGCCCTCGACGAAACGCATCAGCTGACCCGTACCGGGATGCTGGTGGCGACGCTGCACTACGCGGCGCCCGAGCAGATCGAGGGCCGGAAACTCGACCACCGCGTCGACATCTACGCGTTGGGCTGCACCTTCTTCCATCTGCTCACAAACGAACCGCCGTATCCCGGGACCACCGCGTCCTCGGTGATGCACGGTCATCTGAACGGGCCGATTCCCAAGCCGAGCGTGGTCCGGCCCGGGCTGCCGGCCGGTGTCGACGCGGTCGTCGCGCGCGCCATGGCCAAGGACCGCGAGGAGCGCTACTCGACGTGCCGTGAGTTCAGCGACGCCGTCCACGCGATCGCGTGGGACGGGCCGGGCAGCGTCACCCGTCCTGCCGCACGCGCCGACTCCGCTGCGACCACCCGGACGAGCCGTCCCGCCGTGACCCGGCCCGACGCCGAGCCGACGGCACCGACCACGGTCGCGGGCCGGTGGCGGCGGAAACGCTGGCTGCTCGCCGCTCTTCTGGCGGGTGTCGTCGTCGCCGCCGCTGTCGCCTACGTCGTCTGGCCGGGCGAGGAGTCGCCCGACAGTCAGGTCGTGCTCCCGCTGACCGGTTTGCAGGGCCCGGCCGGGATCGCGGTGTCGGGCAGCGGGAACCTGTACATCGCGGACAGCGCGGCCAAGCAGGTTCTGGAGGTGCGGGCCGGGTCCTACGAGCAGACGGTTCTTCCGTTCACCGGACTCGAGGTTCCGCAGGGAGTTGCGGTCAGCACGTCCGGCGACGTGTACGTCTCCGATCTCGTGACCAACACCGTGACGATGCTGCACGGCAGCACCCAGGTACCGATGCCGATCGGTGGGTTGAACCAGCCGTTCGGAATCGCGCTCGGACCGGACGGGACGCTGTACGTCGCGGACACGCTGAACAACCGGGTGCTGGCCCTGCGCGACGTCACCGCCGCCCCCGTCGCGGTACCGCTCTCGGTGATCGGCCCGTTCGCCGTCGCCGTCGGTGAGCAGGGCGACCTCTACGTCGGCACACCCAACAAGGTGCTCGCGTGGAACGCCGCCACCCGCAGCCAGAGTTTCCTGCCGTTCACCGACCTCCAGAGCGTCGGTGGTGTCGCGGTCGACGACGAGGGAACCGTGTACGCGATCGACCAGAACCACAACCGGATTCTGCGGCTGCCCGCCGGTTCGGACGAGCAGGAGGTCCTCCCGTTCACCGGCCTGGACCAGCCGGAGGGCATCGCCGTGTCGAGCCGGGGCGACGTGTACGTCGCGGACACCGACAACAGCCGGGTGGTCATGCTGCCCGCGGGCAGCTGACTGCTCAGGCCTGGCGTGCCAGGTCGAACCCGAACGATTCGGCGACGGCCTCATCCACCCGGCCGTGGTGATTGGCGAGCAGTTCTTCGCGTTCGTTCGCGGAGAGACCGCCCCAGATGCCGTACGGTTCACGGACACTGAGCGCGTGCTCCCGGCACTGCACCAGCACGGGGCAGCCGCGGCAGATCATCTTGGCGCGGAAGTCCCGCATCTCGCGGGCCCGGCCACGTTCGCGGTCGGGGTGGAAGAAGGTGGACGACTCGTAGCCGCGGCACGCGGCGTCCCTCTGCCAGTCCCACACCTCGGCGACCGGAATGGGAAGACTCAACCGATTGGACATTGCACTCCTCCAGATACTCGTGAGCCGTTGTGTGCGAGCCCGAGAACGCGTTCCCGGGCCAGATCGGCGGCGCCGACGATGCCGACGTTCGCGCCGAGTTCCGCCAGTCGCACCTCGGCGACCGGTCGATGTGCGCGTCCGGTGAGGCGGTTCTCGAAAGCGGCGGCGGCGGGACCGCGCAGCAGTTCACCGGCCTCGCACACTCCCCCGCCGATGATGAACAGGTCGGGGTCGAAGAACGCGGCGATGTCCGCCATGCCGTGCCCCAGCCAGGAACCGATCACCCGGAAACATTCGAGCGCCGCGGGGTCACCGTCCTGCGCGGCGGCGGTGACGTGCAGGCCGGTGATGGCGTCCGCCCTTCCGCCTGCGCGGGCGAGGAGATCGGCGGCGAAACCGGGCGACACGTTCGCGAGATCCTGCGCTTCCCGGACGAGTGCCCGCCCGCTGGCGTAACGCTCCCAGCAGCCGTGGTTGCCGCAACCGCACCGGCGGCCGTGCGGTTCTACGTTGAGGTGCCCGAACTCCGCGGCCACCCCGAACTTGCCGCGGTGGAGGACGCCGTCGACGACGATGCCGCCGCCGATCCCGGTTCCCACGGTGAGCACGACGACGGTCTGTCCCGTCCGCCCGGCGCCGAAACGCGCCTCGCCCCAGGCCGCGGCGTTGGCGTCGTTCTCCACCACCGTCGGCAGTCCGCACGCCGCTTCGACCACCGCACCGAGCGGTTCGTTGCGCCACGCGAGGTTCGGGGCGAAGAGCACGGTGCTGAGGTCGGCGGCGACGAAGCCTGCCGCGCCGATGCCGACGGCCTGGACCGGATGGGTATCGGCCAGTTCCCGGACGAGTTCGGCGATGACGTTCTCGACGCCGCGCGCATCGTGTGACGGGGTGTCACGACGCACCATCCGGTGGATGACTCCGTCGGTGTCGACCACGCCGGCGGCGATCTTCGTGCCACCCACGTCGATGCCAATTGTCAGAGCCATATCTCGTGTCCTCTTCAAATCTGCGAGTGAGGGGTGTCACGCTGACAGTAGAGGACCTTTGGATTTTCATCAATACATACTTCAGTCTTTTTGAGAACAAAGACCGTCCATCCTCGACTGGACAAGGCATGTGATCTAGGCCATAGTTCTTCTCCGTCGGCGTCTGCCGGCACGCCCCTGACACTCGGATCGTCCGGCACGTTCCTGCCGGTGGAGGGATTCATTTCTCATGGCAACAATCACGTACGACCGCGCAACCAGGCTCTTTCCCGGGTCCGACGTCCCCGCAGTCGATCAACTCGACCTGCACATCGAGGACGGCGAATTCCTCGTCCTCGTCGGCCCGTCCGGCTGCGGAAAATCCACCTCACTCCGGATGCTCGCCGGACTCGAGGACGTCGACGGCGGCCAGATCCTGATCGGCGGCCGCGACGTCACGCACGCCGAACCCAAGGACCGCGACATCGCGATGGTCTTCCAGAACTACGCGCTCTACCCACACATGACCGTCGCCGAGAACATGGGCTTCGCCCTCAAACTCGCAGGCACCGACAAGTCCGAGATCCGCACCCGCGTCGCCGAGGCCGCCGACATGCTCGACCTCGGCGCCTACCTCGACCGCAAGCCCAAGGCCCTCTCCGGCGGCCAGCGGCAGCGAGTCGCCATGGGCCGCGCCATCGTCCGGCAACCGCAGGTGTTCCTGATGGACGAGCCGCTGTCGAACCTCGACGCGAAACTGCGCGTGCAGACCCGCACCCAGATCGCCCAGCTGCAGCGCCGCCTCGGCACCACCACCGTCTACGTCACCCACGACCAGGTCGAGGCCATGACGATGGGCGATCGCGTCGCCGTCCTCAAGGGCGGCGTGCTGCAGCAGTGCGCCTCCCCCCGCGAGCTCTACCGCAGGCCCGCGAACGTGTTCGTCGCCGGGTTCATGGGCTCACCGTCGATGAATCTGTTCACCGTGCCCGTCGCCGACGGCGGCGTGCTGATCGGCGACCAGCTGGTGCCCGTCCCCCGCGACGCGCTCGCGGCGGCGGGCAGCGAGGTGATCTTCGGGATCCGTCCCGAGCACGTCGAGATCGCCGATTCGGGCGGCCTGAAACTCGAGATCGACGTCGTCGAGGAGCTCGGCTCCGAGGCATTCGTGTTCGGCCGCACCACCGTCCACGGACGGACCGAGAACCTGGTCGCGCGCGTCGACTGGCGCAACCCGCCCGAGAAGGGCCAGGTCGTGCACGTCCGCGTCGACGAGGCGCACGCGCACCTCTTCGCCACCGACGCGGCGGGTGAGCGCCTGGTGCGCTGACCTCAGAGTTCCGCGGGACGGGCGGTCGAGCCCCTGACCACCAGGTGGGTCGGGAGCACGACCGCCCGTTCCGCCGGTTCCCGGCCACCGAGCAGGTCCACGACCACCCGGCCTGCCGCGGCACCCTGCTCTGCCACCGGTTGCCGGACCGTGGTCAGGTCGGCCAGTTCGGCCGTCGGGTGATCGTCGATGCCGATCACCGACATTCCGGCCGGGACGGGTATCCCCGCTCGTCGCAGCGTGCGTAGCGCTCCGACGGCGACCTCGTCGGAATGGCAGAACACCGCGGTGGGCACGTCGGCCCGGCTGAGCAGCAGTTCCATGCCGCGCTCGCCGCCCTCGATGCCCCAGGGCACGGTCGCGGTGCAGTCGTCGTCGAGTCCGGCGTCGGCGAGCGCACCGTGGAAACCCGCGACCCGGGCGATGTCGCCCTCCCAGGACTGCCCCTCCGGGTCGACGGTGCGGATCATGCCGATCCGCGTGTGGCCGATCCTGATCAGATGCCCGACGGCTTGACGCGCGGCCAGTTCGTCGTCGATCCGGACGGACGGGAAGTCGCCGGCGTGCGCGCCGATGACCACCACGGTCACGTCCATCTCCTCGAGCCGCGCCCGCTCCGGCCCGGTCAGCGGAAACGCCACGGCGATGACCGCATCAACCTTGCGGCGCAACGGAAGCCGCTCGAAGAACGATTCGCGCTGGGACGACTCCTCGAGGCAGTACAGCATCACGTCCAGGTCGGCGGCGCGGAGTTCGTGTTCGATGCCGGCGAGTATCCGTGAGTAGAACCAGGCGTCGATCCACGGCACGACGACGGCCACCCGGCCCGTCGCGCCGCCCGACAGCTTCGACGCCTCGGGCGAGACGACGTACGCCAACTCGTCGGCGATCCGCTGAATCCGCAGCCGCGTCGCTTCGGAGACCCCCTTCTCGCCGCGCAACGCACGGGAGACGGTGGCGATCGAGACGCCGGTGCGGCGCGCGACGTCGGCCATGTTCACGGACTGCTTGGGGATCACGTTCCCACAGTAAGCGAGGAACGCAAATATTTGCGCAAATTCCTTCCGTAACGCAAGCCGCTGTAGTGCGGAAAAGAAACCACCCTGTTCGAGTTGACAGGAACCTGTGACGTGCCTCACGCTCTTAACGCAAACGTTTACGCATCACATTCGCCCATCCCATCCCCGCACCGAGGAGATTCGATGACCCAGTCCGTGGAGTCGACCGCAACCACCGTCGCGAGCCGGCACCCCGAAGCCTGGTGGAAGACGGCCGTCGTCTACCAGGTCTACATCCGCAGCTTCGCCGACGGGAACGGCGACGGCATCGGCGACCTCACCGGGTTGCGTTCCAAGCTGCCCTACCTCGCCGACCTCGGCATCGACGCCGTGTGGATCAACCCCTGGTACCCGTCGCCGATGGCCGACGCCGGCTACGACGTCGCCGACTTCCGCGACATCGAGCCGTCGTACGGCACGCTCGCGGAGGGTGAGGCGTTCATCGCCGAGGCCCACGAGCTGGGGATCCGCGTGATCCTCGACATCGTGCCCAACCACACCTCCAGCGAGCACCGCTGGTTCGAGGCCGCGCTCCGCGACGAGCCCGGAGCACGCGAGCGCTACATCTTCCGGCCCGGCCGCGGCCCCGCAGGTGACGAACCGCCCAACGACTGGCAGAGCGCATTCGGCGGTCCCGCGTGGAGCCGCCTCGACACCGGCGAGTGGTACCTGCACCTGTTCGCCCCCGCGCAGCCCGACCTCAACTGGGAACACCCCGAGGTCCGTGCGGAGTTCGAGGACATCCTGCGCTTCTGGTTCGACAAGGGCGTCGACGGCTTCCGGATCGACGTCGCCCACGGCCTGGCCAAGGACCCCGCGCTCCCGGATGCCGGTGAGCGACTTCCCGGTTCGCAGCACACCGACCCGCACCCCGCGTGGGACCAGGACGCCGTCCACGAGGTGTACCGGGGCTGGCGGGCCGTCGCCAATGCCTACAACGACCGCGTCTTCGTCGCCGAGGCCTGGGTTCCCGGCAACGACCGGCTGGCCCGGTACCTGCGCCCCGACGAACTCCACACCGCGTTCCAGTTCGACTTCCTGCGCGCCCCGTGGCGTTCGGACAGCATTCGCGCCGTGATCGACGACGCGCTCGAGCAGGCGGCCACCGTCGGCGCACCCGCCACCTGGGTGCTGTCCAACCACGACGTGCCCCGCACCGTCACCCGCTACTCCCGCTCGCAGCCCGACCACCTCGTCGAAACCGATTGGGAGCGCGCCCGCTGGGCGCTCGAGGAACCGAACCACGACCTGGGCAGGCGCCGTGCCCGCGCCGCCGCGCTGCTGCAGTTGGCGTTGCCCGGCACCGCGTACATCTACCAGGGCGAGGAACTCGGACTGGAAGAGGTCGAGGACCTTCCCGACGACGTCCGTCAGGATCCGACGTGGTTCCAGACCGGCTTCACCGACTGCGGCCGCGACGGCTGCCGGGTGCCGATCCCGTGGTCGAACGACGCAGTGCCGTACGGCTTCTCCCCCTTCGACGCGGAAGAGGACACCTGGCTTCCGCAGCCTGGGCACTGGGCCCCGCACACCGCGGAAGCGCAGGCAGGCCACCCCGAGTCGGTCCTCACGCTGTACCGCCGGGCGCTGGAACTGCGACCCGAGTTCTTCGACACCCCGCACGGCATCGAGTGGCTCGACACTCCCCCCGGCGTCCTCGCGTTCGCACGCGGCGGAGTGCAGTGCTGGGTGAACACCGGCACCGAACCGGCCGCACTTCCCGAAGGCTCGACCGTGGTGCTCGGTTCGATCGCCGGCATCACCGGCGGCCTGCTCCCGTCCGACGCCGCGGTGTGGCTGTCGGAACCGGGCTCGGGTGAATCACGATGAAGCGCGTCGCCGCCGCCGCGGTGGCCGTCGGGGTCCTGTTCGCGGCGACGTCCTGCGCCGATCAGGGCATCGACGCCGCCGCGCAGGCGGAGAAGCAGAACCTCGACGGCCGCGGGCCCATCACCTACGTGCAGGGCAAGGACAACTCCAACGTCGTCCGGCCGTTGATCGACGAGTGGAACGCCACCCATCCCGGTGAGGAGGTGACGTTCAAGGAGCAGTCCGACCAGGCCGACCAGCAGCACGAGGACCTGGTGCAGCATTTCCAGTCCCGTGACCCCGGCTACGACGTCGCCGTCGTCGACGTCGTGTGGACCGCCGAATTCGCGGCCCGCGGATGGCTGCAACCGCTCCAGGGTCCGATGGCGATCGACACGTCCGGCCTGCTCCCCGCCACCGTCGCGGGGGCCACGTACGGGGGTGTCCTGTACGCGGCGCCGCAGACCAGCGACGGCGCCCTGCTCTACTACCGCACCGATCTGCTGGATCACCCGCCCGCCACGTGGGACGAGCTGGTCGGCGCGTGCGGGACGGCGCAGCAGGCCGGAATCGGCTGCTACGCCGGTCAGTACGCCAAGTACGAGGGGCTGACCGTCAACGCGTCCGAGGCCATCAACACGGCAGGCGGGTCGATCCTCGCACCGGACGGCGTGACCCCGACGATGACCACCCCGGAAGCCAAGGCGGGGTTGCAATCGCTCGTCGACGCCTACCGCTCGGGCGCCATCCCCCGCGAGTCCGTCACGTTCCAGGAAGAGCAGGCCCGGCAGGCGTTCCAGAGCGGCGACCTTCTCTTCATGCGCAACTGGCCTTATGCGTACAGCCTGATGAACGGTCAGGGCAGTTCCGCGGTGTCCGGCAAGTTCGCGGTGGCGCCGCTGCCCGGGAAGAACGGGCCCGGTCACTCCACGCTCGGCGGGCACAGCGCCGCGATCAACGTGTACTCGGAGCACAAGGCCACCGCGTCCGACTTCCTGAAGTTCTTCCTGGAGAAGAAGTCGCAGGCGTTCTTCCTTTCGCAGGGGTCGCTCGCGCCCGTCCGCGCCGACGTCTACGACGACCCGGAACTGATCGGGCAGTACCCGTACATCCCCACGTTGAAGACGTCGATCGAGAACGCCGTGACCCGGCCGGTCACCCCGTTCTATCCCGCGGTCACCCGGGCCGTGCAGAACAACGCGTACGCCGCGATCAAGGGCGAGAAGACGGTGGACCAGGCCGCCGCCGACATCCAGTCCGCGATCGCCGCGGCCGGGTCCTAGAGGAGACAAGCCGATGACCGTTCACGAACTCTCGGAACCGACGACCGAGGTCGTCCCGCAACCGGATTCGTCCGAAGCGCCGCCACGGCCCAGGAAGGGACGCAGCAAGGCAGCGATGCTCCTGGTTCTGCCGACCATGATCCTGCTGGGCATCGTCGTCCTGTACCCGGTGGTCAGCGCGATGGTGATGTCGCTGTTCAAGGACCCGACCATCGACCCCGCCACCGGCAAATTCGTCGACCAGGGCTTCGCGGGGCTGTCGAACTACACGCACTGGCTGTTCCAGCGGTGCACCGACACGACCGGGGCGTCCGTGTCCTGCCCCGGCGGCACACTGGGATCGCTGTTCTGGCAGTCGATGTGGGTCACCGTGTTCTTCACCGTCGTCACCGTCACCATCGAGGTCGCGCTGGGACTCTGGTTCGCCACGATCATGAACCGGGCGTTCCGCGCCCGGGCACTGCTGCGCACCAGCATCCTCGTCGCGTGGGCCATCCCCACCGCCGTCACCGCGAAACTGTGGTACTTCGTCTTCGCGTACGACGGCATCGCCAACAAACTGCTCGGCACGGACATCCTGTGGACAGGTGACACGTGGCCCGCCCGGTTCGCCGTCGTGATCGCCGACGCCTGGAAGACCACCCCGTTCGTGGCGTTGCTGATCCTCGCCGGACTGCAGATGGTGCCCGCCGAGGTGTACGAGGCGGCGCGGATGGACGGCGCCGGCGCGTGGCAGCGGTTCCGTTCGATCACATTGCCCCTCATCAAGCCGGCCATTCTGGTGGCGGTCCTCTTCCGCGTCCTCGACGTCCTGCGGATCTACGACCTCCCGGCGATCCTCACCGGCGGCGGTGGCGGCGACGGCACCGCCACCACCACACTGTCGATCCTCGTGATCGACCAGATGCGCCAGGGATTCAACAGCGCGTCCGCCCTCTCCACGATCACGTTCCTGTTCATCTTCGCCGTCGCCTACGTGCTCGTGAAGGTGATGGGCGTCAACGTGATCGACACCCAAGAGCAGCAGCGAAAGGCCTGACCCATGTCCACAGCAGTCGTCACGCCGGGAACAACCCGGCCCACGGTGACACGCAGGCGCCGGGGACCGTCGCTCGCGTCGATCCGCACGTACGCGGGCCTCGCGGTGATCGTCGTCTGGGGTCTGGCCCCCGTCTACTGGATGGTGGTCACCGCCTTCCGGGACTCCGACTACACGTTCGACACCACGCCGTGGCCCACCCACGTCACGCTGGACAACTTCGCGAACGTGTTCTCCACGGACGCGGGGAACCACTTCGCCCGGGCACTCGTCAACAGCACGATCATCGGCGCCGTCACCACCGCGATCGGACTGATCGTCGGGGTCGGCACCGCGTACGCGCTGGCACGGTTGCAGTTCCGGGGCAAACACACGGTCCTCGGGATCATCCTGGCCGCGTCGATGTTCCCGGGTGTCGCCGTCCTGACACCGCTGTTCCAGCTGTTCACGTCGATGGGCTGGTTCGGCACGTACCAGGCGCTGATCGTCCCGAACATCTCGTTCGTGCTGCCCCTCACCATCTACACCCTCACCGCGTTCTTCAAGGAACTGCCCTGGGAACTCGAGGAGGCCGCCCGGATCGACGGGGCCAGCAGACGGCAGGCCTTCCGAATGGTGCTGCTGCCCTTGGCCGCACCGGGACTGTTCACCACCGCGATCCTCGCCTTCATCGCGTCGTGGAACGAGTACCTGATCTCGAGTCAGCTGTCCAACGACATCACCCAGCCGGCCACCGTCGCCATCGCACAATTCGCGGGAAGCAAACCGCACGAAGAGCCGTTCACGTCCGTGATGGCCGCGGGAACGGTCGTGACCATCCCGCTCGTCATCATCGTGCTGCTCCTGCAGCGCCGCATCGTGTCGGGCCTCACCGCGGGCGGCGTGAAGTAGGGCGGCTCCGCCGCCCGTGAGTACTTATTAACCGCCGGGGGTTAATAAGTACTCACAGGTTCACCGTTCGGGGGACGCACGCGCCGTTGCCCGGCGAGAATGACCGTCATGGCTACTGGCAACGAGTCGTCGACGGTCGCGGGATCCCGTCTCGTCCTGACCGTGCTGGCGTCCGGCCAGTTCCTCATGACATTGGACAGTTCCGTCATGAACGTGTCCATGGCCACGGTCGCCTCGGACCTGGGCACCACGATCACCGGTATCCAGACGGCCATCACGCTGTACACACTCGTGATGGCGACGCTCATGATCACCGGAGGCAAGGTCGGCACGATCATCGGTCGCCGGCGCGCGTTCGGCCTCGGCCTGGTCATCTACGGCGCCGGCTCGCTGACCACCTCGCTGGCACCGAACCTTCCGGTGTTGCTGATCGGCTGGTCGCTGCTCGAGGGCATCGGCGCCGCGCTGATCATGCCCGCGATCGTCGCCCTCGTCGCGTCGAACTTTGCCGCGGAGCGGCGTCCCGCAGCGTACGGACTGGTGGCCGCGGCCGGTGCGATGGCGGTCGCGGCCGGCCCCCTCATCGGCGGTGCGGTCACGACGTTCGCGTCGTGGCGGTACGTGTTCGCCGGCGAGGTGGTGATCGTCGTCGGCATCCTGCTGGTGCTGCGCCGCATCAGCGACGTTCCCCCGTCGAAGGTGCACCTCGACCTGGTCGGATCGGCGCTGTCGGTGGTGAGCCTCGGCATGGTGGTGTTCGGTGTGCTGCGGTCGAGCGAATGGGGCTGGCTGCAGCCCAAGCCCGGCGGACCCGACGTCCTCGGGTTGTCGCCCGTCGTGTGGCTGGTCCTGGTCGGCCTGCTCGTGCTATACGGGTTCCTGCGGTGGGAATCCCATCTCGCCGCCACCGGCGGCGAGCCACTGATCGACCCCGGACTGCTGCGCAACCGGCAACTGTCCGGCGGGCTCACTATGTTCTTCGCCCAGTTCACCATTCAGGCCGGTGTCTTCTTCACCGTCCCCCTGTTCCTGTCCGTCGTCCTCGAACTCAACGCGCTGCAGACCGGGCTCCGGCTCATCCCGCTGTCCGTCGCTCTGCTGCTGGCCGCCGCCGGAATCCCCAAACTGTGGCCCGCGGCCAGCCCGCGCACGGTGGTCCGGTTCGGTCTGACCTCGATGATCGTCGGCATCCTCGTCCTCGTGGCAGGCATGGATCCCGGGGCCAACGCCGGTGTCGTGGCCGTTCCGATGCTGCTGATGGGGCTCGGGCTGGGCGCGCTGGCCTCCCAACTCGGCGCCGTCACGGTCTCGGCCGTCCCCGACTCGCAGAGCGCCGAGGTCGGCGGCCTGCAGAACACGGCCACCAACCTCGGTGCGTCGCTGGGCACGGCGTTGATCGGATCGGTGCTCATCGCGACCCTCAGCACCTCCATCGTCGCGGGAATCCAGGCCGACCCCGACGTTCCGCCGTCGGTGCAGGAGCAGGCCACCACCGAACTGGCGAGCGGTGTCCCGTTCCTCTCCGACACCCAACTGGACGCGGCCATGAAGGACGCGTCCGTTCCGGATTCCACCGCCCAGGAGATTCTCGCGATCAATTCCGACGCGCGACTCGAGGCGCTTCAGGTCGCGTACGCCGTCACCGCGCTGCTCGCCATCGCCGCGCTGTTCTTCACCGGGCGGATTCCCAGCACCCCCGTGGGAACCCCAGACCGGACGAGCACACCCGACCCCGAGGATCGTCGCAGTTCGTAGGACTTTGCCGGGCCGCGTTCCGGTGGCAGCATTCTTCCCGTGACCTTCGCCCATCGTTTGCGTCCCCGTCTCGTCGAAGAGCGAGCGTCGGTGTCGCCGCTCGAGCTGTTCTTCGACCTCGTCTTCGTCTTCGCGCTCACCCGTGTCACCGACCTGATGGCCGACGACCCCACCGGCGTCAATCTGCTGCGCGGCGCCTTGGTGATGGCCGTGCTGTGGTGGAGCTGGGTGGGGTACGCGTGGCTCTGCAACCTCGTGCGCGCCGACGAGGGCATCGTGCGGGTCGTGATGTTCGGGGCGATGGGCGCCATGTTCGTCACCGCGTTGACCATCCCCGAGGCCTTCGACGACCTCCAGGGCGGACTCGACGGTCCCGTCATCTTCGCCCTCGGCTACTTCGTCGTCCGGCTCCTGCACCTGGTGATGTTCTGGGTGGTCAGCCGCGAGGACCCGCAACTGCGCGGCCAGGTGCTCCGGTTCGCACCCAGCATGGTGACCGGCACCGTGTTCCTGCTCGTCGCGTCGCAACTCACCGGCACCGCGCAGACCGTCATGTGGATCCTGGCGCTCGCCGGGGACTACCTCGGGACACTGGTCGGCGGAAACGACTGGCGGCTGCGGTCGGTCAGCCACTTCGCCGAGCGGCACGGGCTCATCATCATCGTCGCGCTGGGCGAGTCGATCGTGTCGATCGGCATCGGTGTCGCGAGCCTGCCGATCTCGTGGGCGATCATCGTCGCGTCCCTGCTGGGGCTCGCGGTGTCGGGACTGCTGTGGTGGTCGTACTTCGACGTCACATCCCTGGCGGTGGAGCACGCGTTCGAGGAGGCAACCGGTGCGCGTCAGATCAAGATCGCCCGCAACTGCTACAGCTTCATCCACCTGCCGATGGTGATCGGGATCGTGATGCTGTCGCTGGGTCTGAAGAAGATCCTGTCGTACGTCGGCGACGGCAACAATCACCGATTGGTGGATCCGCTGCACGGCTGGCCGCTGGTGGCACTGTTCGGTGGCGCGGCGCTGTACCTCCTCGCGCTGGTCGCCTTCAAGGCGTACGCGACGAGGTCGGTGACCGTGCCGCGCGTCGTGACGGCGGTCGTGCTGATCGCACTGCTGCCCGTCGTCTGGCACATCCCCGCGCTCGCCACGCTCGGCGTGCTGACCGCGGTCCTGCTCGCGATGATCGGATACGAGATGGTTCGCTACGACCAGCCGCGGGACGAGATCCGGCACGGCCACCCGTGAGTACTTGTTAACGTCCGGCGGTTAACAAGTACTCACAGGCCCGAAGGGCAGTCCTGCACGGCGGCGGTACCGAATCACCTCTGAGGCTCGAGACGATCGAGCCGGAGGGATTGATCACGATGACCGACCACTCGCGCGGCCCACGGCTCCGCAGTCCACTGCGCGGACCGTGGCTGACCTCGGTATTCGGCCTCGTACTGCTGATCGGGCTGCCCGTCGTCATCGTCACGGGACTGCTCTCCTACATCGCGTACGGGCCGCAATTCGGCCAGGCCCGCCCCGGCGACGTCGGCTGGTTGCACCTTCCGTATTTCGCGTGGCCCACCCGGCCGTCGTGGTTGTACCGGCTCACGCAGGGTCTGCACGTCGGGCTCGGACTGATCCTGGTGCCGATCGTGCTCGCCAAACTGTGGTCGGTGATCCCGAAACTGTTCGTGTTCCCACCGGTGCGGTCGCCGGCGCAGGCGCTCGAACGACTGTCGCTGATCGCCCTTGTCGGTGGTGCGCTGTTCGAGATCATCACCGGCGTCCTGAACATCCAGTACGACTACATCTTCGGTTTCGACTTCTACACGGCGCACTACTGGGGCGCGTGGGTCTTCATCGCCGGGTTCGTGACGCACACGATCCTGAAGGTGCCGTTGATGGTGCGGTCGCTGCGGTCCCGGTCGTTCCGGGAAGTGCTGCGCACGTCCCGCGCCGACACGCGGCCCGAACCGGCGGACGAGAACGGCCTCGTCGCCGAGGACCCCGCCCCGGCCACGATCAGCAGGCGCGGCGCCCTCGCCCTCGTCGGTGGCGGCGCCCTGCTGGTCGCGGTGCTGTCGGTCGGGCAGACCACCGGCGGGTTCCTGCGCAACGCCGCACTGCTGCTGCCGCGTGGTCGCTCGTACGGCGACGGTCCCAACGACTTTCAGATCAACCGGACCGCAGCGGCCGCGCAGATCACCCCGGAGCAGACGGACGACGCCTGGCGGCTGTCGGTAACGGGTGGCGCGGAACCGGTGCAGCTGAGCCGAAGTCAGCTGCGTGCGATGCCGTCGCACACCGCGTCGCTCCCGATCGCGTGCGTCGAGGGGTGGTCCACCGTCGAGACGTGGACCGGCGTGCGACTGCGTGACCTCGCCGACGCCGCGGGGGTGACGGTGTTCGGCTCGGCGAAGGTGACGTCGCTGGAGCGGTCCGGGGCGTTCAATCAGGCGGTGCTCACGGCCGATCAGGTGCGCGACTCCGACGCCCTGCTCGCCCTCGAGGTGAACGGCGCGGAAATCTCCCTCGACCACGGCTATCCCGCGCGGATCATCGTTCCCGCCCTGCCCGGTGTCCACAACACCAAATGGGTGCAGTCCATCGAATTCCGGGAGGCGTGAGATGCGCCGATTCGCCCGCGTCTACGGAGCCGACCCGCTGCATCTGCTGGCCGTGCTGTTCACGTTCGCACTCGCCGGGTACGCGGTGTCGGTGGTGGGTTTGCACAATCTGTGGAATCCGGACGTGTGGTGGAAGTCGATCGCCGTGTGGTTCCTCGGCGCGGCGATCGCCCACGACCTCGTGCTCTTCCCGCTGTACGCACTCGCCGACCGGTCGCTGACGTCGGGGCTGGACGCGGTGCGGGGACGGAGACCTCCGCAGCCCCGGACGGTTCCGGCGCTGAACTACATTCGCGTACCGGCGCTCGCGTCCGGGCTGACGCTGCTACTGTTCCTGCCGGGGATAATCGAGCAGGGCGGCGACGCATATCTTGCGGCGACGGGGTTGACACAGGAACCGTATCTCGACCGCTGGCTGCTACTCAGTGCCGCGTTCTTCGCGGTGGCCGCTGTCGCCTACGCCACCCGACTCGCGCTGTCCCGCAAGGACGGCGACGCCGTGAGTCGGCCATGAGGAAGACCGGGATGTCCACGGACCTCCTGCTGCGGCGGGCGTCGGCGGGGCTCCCGTGCTGGGTGCGTGATGCGACGGGAACGCGCCGCGCCCTGCCGCTCGACCGGTGGATGGGCGGCGCGTCCGCCTCGCTCGCCGATCGGATCGCCGACCGGGTGATGCTCGCCGGGTGTCACGGCGCCACTGTCGATCTCGGGTGCGGGCCCGGCAGGCTCACTGCGGCGCTCGTGTCCGCCGGTGTCACGGCGCTGGGCGTCGATTCATCCTTCACGGCAGTGCAACTCACGATCCGCCGCGGCGGTGTCGCGTTGCATCGGGACATCTTCGCGCCGCTGCCACGGTCGGGGAACTGGGACCGGGTGCTGCTCGCCGACGGCAACATCGGCATCGGCGGGGAACCCGTTCGCGTGCTCAATCGCGCGCGAGAACTGTTGCAGCCACACGGAATTGTGATCGCCGAGGTGGATCCGCCGACCACGGCCGGGGTCCGCCACGAACTCCTGCGCTGGGAGACGGAGCATCTCGCCGGAGACTGGTTCGCCTGGGCCAGTGTGGGCGTGGCCGCCGCGTCCGAGGTCGCCCGTGCGGCCGGGCTTCGGGTGATCGATGTTCTGCAGCATGCGAATCGGCACTTCGTGCGGATGGAATGGGCGTAGGAGCTCCCATCCGCCGGGAAAGCCGCGTCGAATACCTAGTGAACATCCACCCACCACCCCTTCCTCCGGAAAGGTTGTTTGATCATCATGTCGAACTATCGAAAAGCACTCGTAGCAGCGGCCATCGGAGCCCTGGCACTGACCCCGCTCGCGGCGTGCTCGAGCAATGATTCGAGTGCATCCTCGGATATGAGCGCAGTAGCATCCTCCCAGCCGGCACCCGTCGCCCAGGTCGACAACCTGACCGGGGTGAGTACCGCCGTCGCACTCGATCCCGGCTTCACCGGGGCGCTGACGACGCTCGGCCTCACACCCGGAGTGGTGGGCTCGGCAACGCTCGCCGACGGCTCGGTCAGCTTCCCGATCACCGGCGGCAACGTGAAGTACTGGGAGCCGGGCACGGTCGACCCCTACGTGCAGGGCGAGATCATGCACGACGGCAGCGGATTGTCGCTGGCGGCACCGGGCACCGTCGTCGAACTCACCGATTTCGCGATCGATCCGGGCACGTCGCTCCTCACCGGCGACGTGAGCGTCAACGGTTCACCCGCGGCGACCGACGCGGTGTTGTTCGATCTCAACGGCCGCACGCTGAAGCCGCTGCAGACCGGACCGAACGACACGGCGATCCTGCAGGGCACCGAGGTCAAGGTCTCGGCGGATGCTGCCGGCCTGCTGAACGAGACGTTCAAGACCGACGCCGTCACGCCGGGCCTGCTGGTCGGGATCGCAACCATCACGATCGCGACCAAGTGACCGTAGGCCCTCTCACGGCAACCCGGATGCGCCGGCCGTCACCAGTTGGTGAACAGCAGATGGTTGACGGCCAGCGCACCGGCGGCCTGCACCGCAAGCCAGAACCGATGGCTTCCGCGCGGCAGGAGTGCGGGGGCGGCGAGAAGCCACCATTCGAACGGCAACCAGATCCGCTCGGTCTCGGCTTTGCTCAGCGCGCTCAGGTCGGCGATCACCACTGCCAGAAGAGCGGCGAGCACCAGAAGAGGAACCGGCGACAGCGTCCGCACCCGCGACCAGGCGAACGTCCGGGGCAGCGCGGCGGGTACCGCCAACCCGACCGCGCAGATCAGCGACGCGAAGTTGGCCCAGCTCCAGTAGGCGAAGGGGCGGTCCGACGCGATGCCCTGGTAGTACCGTTCCTGCACCAACTGGTAGCCGTCGAACCACCAGAATCCGCACAGTGTGAACACGGCGGCCACCGCGAGCGCACCGACCAGTGCGCCGGCCAGCGGCCGGGCCGTGCGCGCGATCACCAGGACGGCGACCGCGGGAATCGCCATCAGTGTGAGCCCGTAGCTGAGGTAGACGCCGAAGCCGAGCAGCACCCCCGCGGCCACCGCGACGAGCGCGGGGACCGGGACGGCACGGGTCGCCGACAGCGCCAGCAGGGCGATCCCCCACGCCACCACACCCGCGAACAGCGCGTCCGCCGACACGGCCACCCAGATCGCGGCGGGTGCGAGCACCAGGAACGGGGCCGCGCGGCGTGCCGTCGCCTCGTCACCGAGGGCCCGGACGGCGACGATCACGGCAGCGCCGGCACTCGACCCGACCGCGACACACAGCGCGGACGCCCACGCACCGCCGTCGAGTCCGATCCGGTCGAGCCAGACGAACGTCAGGAGCGCACCGGGCGGATGCCCGGACACATGGGTGGTCCACGAATCGGGCTGCAGATCCACGATCCGAGCCGCGAAGCCCCGCAGCGTCGCCGGAATGTCCGTGACACCCGGGACTTCGTGCAGGTACTCGTCGGTGGACGTCAGGCGGTCGACGAACCCACGCCGCCAGCCGTCGACCAGCGCGAGCGCCATCGCCCACAGGGCGGACCCGAGCCAGACCCCGACCGTGAGGCGCCGCCACGACAGCGACTGCGCCAACCCGGGGCCCCACACGACGACCGCCGCCGCGAAGACGACGGCGACCGGGCTGCCCCACCCGAAGTGCACGTCGCGGAACCCGAACAGCGGCGCGGCGTCCGCGAAATCCCGCACACTCTTCGCGGTGCGGTTGACGATCGGGGTGATCGTCTCGTTTCCCAGGTGCGGGACGACGAACGCGACCACCACGAGGACCAGGGCGAGCCCGGCGCCGACGAAGTCGCGGTAGAGGAAATTCCGCTCGCCGGTGCGCTGTGGGGATCCGATGACGTCATCTCCTTCGACCAAAGTCGCACTCGCGCCCAGCATAACGACGGAGGATGGAGCGTATGACCGCAACGAGTTCACCCGACCCGGTCCGCGCGGACGTCGCCGTGATCGGAGGGAGCGGCTTCTACTCGTTCTTCGACGAGGGAGCCACGGAAGTCACGATCGACACGCCGCACGGCAGCCCGAGCGCTCCGATCACGGTCGGCGACGTGGAGGGCAGGACGGTGGCGTTCCTCCCCCGCCACGGCGTCCGGCACGAATTCGCTCCCCACACCATCCCGTACCGCGCGAATCTGTGGGCGCTGCGCACGCTGGGCGTGCAGCGGGTGTTCGCACCCTGCGCGGCCGGCAGCCTTACCACCGACCTGGGACCGGGCGCGATGGTCGTGCCGGACCAACTGGTCGACCGCACCAGCGGCCGCACGCAGACGTACTTCGACGGCGGCGGCGTGCACGTCCAGTTCGCCGACCCGTACTGCGCCGACCTGCGCAAGGCCGCCGCCCGGCCGGGCACCGTCGAGGGCGGTGTGCTGGTTGTGGTCGAGGGACCGCGGTTCTCGACCCGGGCCGAGAGCCTGTGGTTCGCCCGGCAGGGCTGGACCCTCGTCAACATGACGGGTCATCCCGAGGCGGTGCTCGCCCGGGAGCTCGAGATGTGCTACGCCACCATCGCTTTGGTCACCGATCTCGATGCGGGAATCGAAGCCGGCGACGGCGTGCGTGCCGTGGACGTGTTCGCCGAGTTCCAGCGCAACCTCGGGTCACTGAAGACGCTGGTCCGGTCCGCGATCGCCGCCGCCCCCGAGGGCCCGTGCGACGCCTGCCGGGTCCACGAGGGCGTGACCCTGCCGATCGAGTTGCCGTGACGGCAACCCGCGTACTGCTCACGGGCGCAGCCGGTTTCATCGGCGTCCACGTCCGCACCGCGCTGGTCGAGGCCGGCCACGACGTCGTCGCCGTCGACGCGCTGCTTCCGTCCGCGCACGGGAAAGGCGCCGAACCCTCGGACGGTGTGCAGCGTGCCGACGTGCGCGACCTGCACGCGCTGACCGTATTGCTGAGGGGTGTGGACGTGGTGTGCCATCAGGCTGCCGTCGTCGGCGCCGGGGCCGACGTGAGCGACGCCCCGGCCTACGCCAGCCACAACGATCTCGGCACGGCGACACTGCTCGCCGCGATGCACGAGTCTGGTTGTCGCCGAATGATACTCGCGTCGTCGATGGTCGTCTACGGGGCGGGCCGGTATCGCAACGGGCGGGGCGAGTTCGTGGAACCGTCCGCCCGGCGGGCCGAGGACCTGGCGGCGGGGAACTTCGACGAGACGGACCCCGACACCGGCGAGCCGCTGGAGTGGGCACTCGTGGAGGAGAATTCGCCGCTGCGCCCGCGGAGTCTCTACGCCGCGGCCAAGGTGGCCCAGGAGCACTACGCCCTCGCCTGGGCACTGGCCACCGGCGGTTCCGTGACGGCGCTGCGCTACCACAATGTGTACGGCGACCGCATGCCGCGCGACACCCCCTACTCGGGGGTCGCGGCGATGTTCCGGTCCGCACTCGAGGCCGGCGAACCACCGCGCGTGTTCGAGGACGGCGGGCAGACGCGGGATTTCGTGCACGTCCACGACGTCGCGGCGGCGAACCTGGCCGCGCTCGCGGCAGCGCTGCCGGGATTCACGGCATTCAATGTGTGCTCGGGGCAACCGATCACGATCGGCGAGGTCGCGGCGACGCTCGCCCGGTCCTACGGTGGGCCCGAACCCGTCGTCACCGGTGAGTACCGGCCCGGCGACGTCCGGCACATCGTCGCCGACCCCCGGCAGGCCCGGGAACAACTGGGATTCCGGGCGAAGATCCTGCCCGCGGAGGGGATTGCGGCGTTCGCGCACGCACCCCTACGGGACGCGGCGCCGGCGGGACCTCCCCGTGTCTGAGCGTGCGCCGATTGCCGCGGGGGACGTCACCGTCGTGATCCCGTGCATGAACGAGGCCGGTTCCCTGCCCGGCGTGCTCGCTGCGGTGCCCCGCGACTATCGGACGGTGGTGGTGGACAACAACTCCACCGACGACACCGCCGCGGTCGCGGTGGCCCACGGAGCGTCGGTGGTGCGCGAGCCCGTCCCAGGGTACGGTTCCGCCGTGCACGCCGGGGTGCTGGCGGCGCAGACCCGGGCGGTCTGCGTGCTGGACGGCGACGGCTCGATGGACCCCGGCGAACTCCCCCGACTGGTCGCCGCCCTGAACTCGGGCGCCGACCTCGCCGTGGGGCGGCGACGGGGAACGTGGCCGCTGCACAGCAGGATCGGCAACGCCGTCCTCGCCGCCCGCCTCCGGCGCCGGTACGGGCTGCCGATCCACGACCTCGGCGCGATGCGAGCCGTACGCAGGCAGGATCTTCTCGATCTGGGCGTCGACGACCGCAGGTCCGGCTACCCGCTGCAGCTTCTCGTGCTCGCGGGCCGCGCCCACTGGCGGGTCGTGGAGCAGGACATCACGTATCGTCCGCGCACCGCGGGCACGTCGAAGGTGTCGGGTTCGCTGAAGGGCACCGTCGTTGCCGTCCACGACTTCTGGAAGGTGATCGGGTGACCCTCGACGTCGCCGTGCTCGTGGTCGCGAAGGCGCCGGTGCCCGGCTTCGCGAAGACCCGGCTCGCACGGGACGTCGGCGATGACCGGGCCGCAGGCCTCGCCGCCGCGTCGCTGCTGGACACGCTCGACGCCGTCGCCGGTGCCGGGGTGGCGCAGCGGGTGGTGGCGATGACCGGCGACCTCGGCCGCGCGGTCCGGGGCGGCGACATCGCCGCGACGCTTCGCCGGTTCACGGTGCTGCCGCAGCGGGGTGAGAGTTTCGCAGAGCGGTTGGTGAACGCCCACGCCGACACGTTCGGCCGTTTCGGGCTGCCGATTCTGCAGATCGGAATGGACACACCACAAGTGACGGCGGGACTGCTCGCCGACTCCGCGGACCTCCTCACCGCGCGGCAGGGCCGGTGCGCCCTCGGACTCGCGGAGGACGGCGGGTGGTGGATCCTCGGTGTGCCCGACGCGAGTTCGGCGCGGGCGATCCTTCCGGTTCCCACGTCGAGGCCGGACACCGGGCGTCTCACCCGGGCCGCGCTGCTCGCGGCCGGAGCCGAGGTGCTGTCGCTGCCGACGCTCCGGGACGTCGATTACGCGGCCGACGTCGCGCCGGTCGCCGCCCTGTGCCCGGATTCCAGCCGCTTCCGCCGTGAGTACTTGTTAACGTCCGGCGGTTAACAAGTACTCACGGGCGGCGAAGCCGCCGTGAGTACCATCGGAGTAGATGCCGGAGAGAGTTACACGCCATCCGTCCACCGTGGCCGACTGGAGCGACGACCGCCGCAAGGCGCGACTGCACGCGACACGGCTCGGTCACCGGTGGCAGAAATTCGGCCGCACCAGGCGCTTCCTCGCGGCCGTCGCGCTCGGGACCGTTCCCCTTCTCCTCGCCGGCGGCCAGTACTGGGTTCACGACGTCCAACCCGAACGCCAGCGCCTCGCACTGACCCAGCCGCAGATCCACGAGGTGTACGACGCGCAGTCGCCCGCCGACCACGACACCGCCGTCGTCGACCTCGTCGGGCTGGGCAACAAGGACGCCACCGACACGGCCAGGACGCTGTCCTCGTACGACGGCATCGGGCGGGTCTGGGCGGTCCAGTACGACAACGGCGGCATCGACACCAAGGTGATCAGCGAACTGATCGCCGCCCGCGCCGCCGAGGAGGGGATCGACAACGTCGTCCTGTCCGGGCACAGCATGGGCGGCGTCGTCGCGCTGGAGGTGGCGCAACACATCTACGAGGACACCGACGCCAATCTCATCGGCGTCGTGCTCGACTGCACCCCGGTGGACCTGCACGCCGTCCGGGCCGGGAGCCGGGACAGCGGCGAGGACATGCTGCGGTGGATCGGCTGGCTCCCCGGCGCGCGGGAAAGCCGGACGATGCGCGTGCTGGTGGAGACCGCGGCCCGGCAGAGCAGGTTCCTCGACACGAAGTCGTACTGGTATCCGCACGTCGACGTCGACGAATTCCGCGAGGTCCTCGACGAGGTCCTCACCGAGAAGGTCCTGTCGGAGGACGTCGCGAGCAACGGGCTGATCGAATCGCAGTTCAAGACCATCGTCGCGTCCGGTGCCATCGACAACCTGAAGTCGCTGGCGGTGGAGTCGGACGACAAACCGCGACCGGGGATCGTCTTCGTGCGTCCCCGCGCGGGCTGGATGGACGGTGTGGTCGACGTCGACTACACGCAGAAGATTCTCGTCGAGCAGTCCGGCGGGACCGACGGCGCACTGCTGGTGGCCAAGCTCGACGGCACCGGCCACGCGAACCCGAATCAGCAACCGGTCGCGTACAACGAGGCGATCGTCAAGCGCATCCTGCCGTTCCTCCGCACCACGCTCGACGAGGTGTCGGTCACCAGCGACGCGGCGGGCGGACGGCGGTGACGTCCCGGCCGGGCGTCGTCGCCGTGCGGGACTCCCACGCCCGCGCCAAGAGGATCGCCAGTCCCAGGTACGCCCATCCCGCCAGCACGTCGACGACGTAGTGCTCGCCGCCGTAAACCAGCACGAACGCCATGGCGACCGGGTACGCGACCAGCAGCGCGCGCAACGACAGATTCCTCGCGAACGGCCACAACGCGACCGCGACCATCAGCGCGAACGCCGCGTGCAGCGACGGCAGCGCGGCGACCGGATTGCTCTGCGCCTCCAGCCACCGCGTGCTGACGTCCGTGGGGACGACACCGAATCCGAAACCCGCGACACGGCCCACGCTGCCGGAGATCACATCCCCCTCGGCGGCCAGCCACGGCGGGACCGACGGCAGCAGAATGTACGTGACGAGGCCGAGATACGACAGCAACAGCACCCGCCGCATGTACCCCGACCACACGTCGCGCGAGTATGCGTAGAAGACGGCCGCGACCACCCACGGCACGATGAAGTGGCTGGTGTAGACGATTCCGGTGAGCAGGGTCCACCACGGCAGCGCACCCGTCGGTGGCAGCAGATGCTGCTGCAACCAGACCGTGGGGACGGTGCCGCCGAAGAGCCAGCGCTCCACGGACACCAGTTCCTGCGCCCGCACCGGCATCCCGAGGTGGTGGGCGACCCCCCGGCTGAGGTCGTAGACGACGAGAGCGGCGATGAGCGGCAACCAATCCCACACGACACGCACATGGTCCCGCCACGGCCGGTCGATCGTGAACGCGATCAGTCCCACGACGATCCACGTCGCCTGGTAGATGCGGTCGGTGGGCAGCCCCAGCGTGAAGATCGTGACCACCAGCGCGAGCAGGTACGCGACCCAAACTGCTCGGCGACAACCCGTGAGCACTTGTCAACCGCCCGACGTTAACAAGTACTCACGGGGGCGGCATCACCGTGCCTGCCTGCCCCGGCGGCGAAGCGTGCGGCACCCTCGATCGTCCCGTTGGCCAGAGAGATTGCGCCGTGCCGGAATTCGTTGAGCAGCGCCTGATCTTCGGTGAGCCCGGACTGCTCGAGCAGCGACAACCGGTCCTGCCGCAGGCACACCTGGGGCAGGCCGGCGATCTCGGCGGCCAGTTGCCGGGCCGCGGTGAGAGCGTCGCCCGCCGCGACCTTCCGGTTGATCAGCCCGATGCTCAGGGCCTCGTCGGCGTCGACGGGCCGCCCGGTGAGGACGAGGTCCATCGCGCGACTCTCCCCGATGAGCCGCGGCAGGCGGACGGTTCCGCCGTCGATGAGCGGCACGCCCCAACGGCGGCAGAACACACCGAGGACGGCGTCCGCGCCTGCGACCCGCAGGTCGGCCCACAACGCGAGTTCGAGTCCGCCCGCCACCGCGTGCCCGTCGATCGCGGCGATCACCGGTTTCGACAACCGCATCCGGGAGATGCCCATCGGAGCGTCGCCGTCGGGCGCCACCCGATTCCCGGTTCCGGAACTGATGGCCTTGAGATCAGCTCCGGCGCAAAAGGTTCCGCCCTCGCCGTGCAGCACGGCGACGCACGCGTCCTCGTCCGCGTCGAAGGCACGGAAGGCGTCGGCAAGCGCCTCGGCGGTGGGCCGGTCGACAGCGTTGCGCACTTCGGGCCGGTTCAGGCTGATCGTCGTGACCGGGCCGTCCTTGCGGACGAATACCAAATCGGAAGTCATCGAGTGCGCCTTTCCTCGCTGGTGTGGCCGACGCTAGCACCCTTGACGGAAGAACGGAACGGGTGTTCACTTCTTTGTTATGGCCTATCGGCGCACCCCCGCGGTCCAGGAACGCCTGGACGCTCTCCGCACCACCCTCATCGACTCCGCGATCGGGCTGATCGCCCGCCACGGCTACGCCGGGTGCTCGATCTCCGCGGTCGCGGCCGGGGCCGGGGTCGGCACCGGCACCGTCTACCGGCACTTCTCGAACAAGGGCGAACTGTTCGCGGAGGTCTTCCGCATCGTCTGCAGCCGGGAGGTGAGCGCCGCCGTCGAATCCGGCAACGCGGCCCGGGCCGCCGAGGGCCGCTGCGTCGCCGCGGTGTCCGCCTCCGTCGGCACGTTCGCCGAACGCGCCCTGCGCGCACCCGTCCTGGCATACGCGCTGCTCGTCGAACCCGTCGACCCGCAGGTCGACACCGAACGTCTCCTGTTCCGTGAGTCGTTCCGGGACGCACTCGCCGTCGCGATCGCCGGCGCCGTCGAGGCCGGGGAAATCCCGGACCAGGACGCGTCGGTCACCGCCGCCTGCATCGTCGGAGCCATCGGCGAGGCACTGATCCTGCCCCTCGCCCGCGGCGCCGCCGACGCCGCGATCATCCCCGCCCTACTCACCTTCACCCTTCGATCCCTCGGGAGCCCGACATGAGTGCCACACACGAGGTCGTCAACCAGGTGCCGCCCCTGATCAACTTCGACGCCGCCGACTACGCACCGATTCTCGAAGCGCTGCAACGCGAAGGCGCACACGACGCGCTCGAGGAACTGCACGACGTCGGACGCCTCGCCGGGAGCGAGGAGGCGCAGCGCTGGGGCGACCTCGCCGAAGCGCACCCTCCCGTCCTGCGCACCCACGACCGCTACGGCAATCGCGTCGACGAGGTCGAGTACGACCCCGCCTACCACCAGCTGATGACCACCGCCGTCGAGATGGGCCTGCACGGCGCACCGTGGGCCGACCCGCACCCGCGGGCCCACCTGGTCCGGGCCGCGAAGATGGCGGTGTGGGGCCAGGTCGACGCCGGTCACGGCTGCCCGATCTCCATGACGTACGCCGTCGTTCCCGCCCTGCGACACGATCGGGCGCTCGCGGAACAGTACGAACCGTTGCTCACCGCACGGGTCTACGATCCCGCCCTGCACCCTCCCCTGACGAAGGCCGGCCTGATCGCCGGCATGTCGATGACGGAGAAGCAGGGCGGTTCCGACGTCCGCGCGGGCACTACCCGCGCCGTGCCGCAGTCCGACGGCAGCTATCTGCTGACCGGGCACAAGTGGTTCACGTCGGCGCCGATGTCCGACGTGTTCCTGGTGCTGGCCCAGGCGCCCGGCGGACTGTCGTGCTTCTTCCTGCCCAGGGTCCTGCCGGACGGCACCCGCAACCGAATGCACCTGCAGCGCCTCAAGGACAAGCTCGGCAACCACTCCAACGCCAGCAGCGAGGTCGAGTACGACGAGGCGGCGGCCTGGCTCGTCGGCGAGGAAGGTCGCGGGGTCCCGACGATCATCGAGATGGTCAACATGACCCGCCTCGACTGCACGATCGGCACGGCCACCGGCATGCGGGTCGGCACGGCGCAGGCCGCGCACCACGCCGTCCACCGCAGCGCGTTCGGCGCCCACCTGGTGGATCAGCCGCTGATGCGCAACGTGCTCGCCGACCTCGCCGTCGAGTCGGAGGCCGCCACGACCGTCGCGCTGTGGCTGGCCGCGCTCACCGACCGGGCGACCGCGGGCGACGAGCGCGCCAACACGCTCCGCCGCATCTCGCTGTCGGTCAGCAAGTATTTCGTCTGCAAGCGCGGGCCGATCCACGCCGCCGAGGCCCTGGAATGCCTGGGCGGCAACGGGTATGTGGAGGAATCCCGGATGCCGCGGCTGTACCGGGAGGCGCCGCTGCTGTCGGTGTGGGAGGGCTCCGGCAACGTCGCCGCCCTGGACACCCTGCGGGCGATGGCCAAACAGCCGGAGACCCTTCAGGTGTTCTTCGACGAACTCGACTCGACCGCGGGCGCCGACGCGCGACTCGACGCCGCCGTCGCGAAACTGAAGTCCAGTTTCGGCGACGTCGACACGCTCCAGCACCGGGCCCGCCGCGTCGTCGGCGACATGGCACTCGCCCTGCAGGGTTCGCTGCTCGTCCGGAACGGGCACCCCGCGGTCGCCGACGCGTTCTGTGTCAGCCGACTGTCCGGCGACTGGGGCACCGTGTTCGGGACGCTGCCGACGGGTGTCGACACCGCCTCCATCATCGATCGCGCCACCCCCAAGGTGGGAGCGTGACCGGGCACGACGATCACGCGGGCACCCGTCCGGCCGCCTGGCGCGACGGCTGGGACGAGGGCGCGGACTCCCTGTTCGCGGGTCGTGAACACGATCGAGTCGAGGACAGAACCGAGTACCGGACCCTCACCTACGAGGTGACCGGCCGCATCGCCCGGATCACGTTCGACCGGCCGGAGCACGGCAACGCGATCACCGCCGACACCCCGCTCGAACTCGCCGCGACCGTCGAACGGGCCGACCTCGATCCCCGCGTCCACGTGATCCTGCTGTCGGGCCGGGGGAAGGGATTCTGCGGCGGATACGACCTGGGCGTCTTCGCCGAGAACGGCGGCGGCAGCGACGACCCGGGCGTCACGACGGGCACCGTCCTCGATCCGATCGTGCAGGCGCGCAACCACAATCCGCTCGCCAACTGGGATCCGATGGCCGACTACGCCATGATGAGCCGGTTCAACCGCGGTTTCGCGAGCCTGCTGCACGCGAACAAGCCGACGGTCGCGAAGATCCACGGATTCTGCGTGGCGGGCGGCACCGACATCGCGCTGTACTGCGACCAGATCGTCGCCGCGGACGACACGAAGATCGGTTACCCGCCGACCCGGGTGTGGGGCGTGCCCGCCGCCGGCATGTGGGCGCACCGCCTCGGCGACCAGCGGGCGAAACGACTCCTCCTCACCGGCGACTGCATCACCGGACGGCAGGCCGCCGACTGGGGACTCGCCGTGGAGTCGGCGCCCGCGGACGAACTCGACCGCCGCACCGAGGACCTCGTCGAGCGGATCGCGCAGATGCCGATCAACCAGTTGATGATGGTCAAACTCGCGCTGAACAGCGCACTGCTCGCGCAGGGCGTCGCCAACTCGACGATGGTGAGCACCGTCTTCGACGGCGTGTCCCGGCACACCCGCGAGGGGTACGCGTTCCAATTGCGCTCGGCCACCGCCGGATTCCGGGAGGCCGTCCGCGAACGCGACGAGCCGTTCGGCGATCACAAGCAGTCCCGGCCGAGACCCTGATCTGCGACGCGTCTCACGGTTCGGTGCGCGCGGACGCGGCGGCGGCCCGTGCCATGAGCAGGTTGCGTTCACGCCGGGTGGGTGCGGTGGCCGCGGCGTCCTCGAGTGTCCGGGCTGCCTCCTCGTAGCGGCCGAGGCGTTCGAGAACTTCGCCTCGCACGGCGCCGTACAGATGGAGACGGGCCAGCCGGGGATCGTCCCCGACCGCGTCGAGGGCGGCCAGCGCCGCGTCCGGACCGTCCGAATGCAGCAGCGCCACCGCGCGATTGAGCTCCACCACGGGCGACGGCGCCACCTGCGCCAGCGCGTCGTACAGTGCGACGATCGCCTCCCAGTCGGTGTCCTCGAACCGAGACGCCCGGGCATGACACCCGGCGATCGCGGCCTGCAGCGAGTAGGGGCCGAGCGGGCGGCCCAGCGCGACGGCCCGCTCCAGCGCGGCGTTCCCGTGCTTCAGCAGGATACGGTCCCACCGCGACCGGTCCTGATCCTGCAACAGGATCGGCTCACCGCCCGGGCCAAGCCGGGCGGCGAACCGCGACGCCTGCAACTCGGTCAGCGCCACCAGTCCGTGCACCTCGGGCTCACCCGGCAGCAGTCCGGCGAGGACCCGGGCGAGCCGCATCGCCTCGGCGGCCAGATCACGTCGTATCCAGTTCTCACCCGACGTGGCCGAGTAGCCCTCGTTGAACACCAGATAGACCACCTCGAGCACCGCCGACAGTCGCGCCGGAAGTTCCTCGCGCGACGGCACCTCGAAC
The DNA here is from genome assembly GCF_002165735.1 of Rhodococcus sp. NCIMB 12038. Lineage (NCBI taxonomy): Bacteria > Bacillati > Actinomycetota > Actinomycetes > Mycobacteriales > Nocardiaceae > Rhodococcus > Rhodococcus sp. NCIMB 12038. Next base: position 223,875 of record NZ_NHML01000007.1, on the reverse strand, counting down.
GGCACCTTCGCCTCCGACAGCGTCCGCTTGGCCCTGCTGATCCGCTGCCCCATCGTCGCCGACGGCACCAGGAACGCCCGCGCGATCTCGTCCGTCCGCAGCCCGCCCACCAGCCGCAGTGTCAACGCCACCCGCGACTCCCGGGGAAGCACCGGATGACAGGCCACGAACACCAGCGCAAGCAGGTCGTCCTCCACACCCTCGACCGCGTCCGGCGCGGGCATCGCGCTCGGTTGCTGCGCCGACGGGTCGACGGCGATCTGCGTGTACTTCGACTGCTGCGACCGCTCACGGCGGATCCGATCGATCGCCTTGTGCTTGGCCGTCGCCGTCAGCCACGCACCCGGATTGTCCGGGACGCCGTCCCGCGGCCACTGCTCCAGCGCCAGCACGAACGCGTCCTGCGCGATCTCCTCGGCAGTGCCGACATCACGGACGAGACGGGTGAGGGACGCGATGAGCCGCGGCGACTCCATCCGCCACACCGCCTCGACCGTGCGCCGCGCGTCCATGTCAGCGGTCGGGGTGCTGCTCGCGGATCCGCGCCGCGAGCGCCTCTTCCCGCTCCCGCAATTCCGGCGTGAACTCGTCCCCGAAGTCGTCCGACTCGAAGATCGGCCGCACCTCGATCAGCTGTCGCATTCCGGTGCCGGGGTCGGCGGGGCACTTCTTCACCCACTCGATCGCCTCCTCGAGGGACCGCACCTCCCAGATCCAGAAGCCCGCGACGATCTCCTTCGACTCCGTGAACGGGCCGTCGACCACCGACGTCGTGCCGCCCTCGAACACCACTCGCGCCCCGGCGCTGGTCGGCTTCAGGCCCTGCCCGTCGAGCATGATCCCGGCGTTCACCAGGTCTTCGTTGTACGCGCTCATCGCGGCGAGCATCGCCTCCGTCGGGGCGATCTTGTCTTCGTCGGCTCCGGCACCCTCGATCATCACCATGACCCGCATGATTTCCTCCTCGATTGTGGTCGGTCCCGGCTTCTGCCTGGACTCACACGGTACGTCGAACGACGGGCTCCGATTTCGACATCAGCCGTGAGTACTTGTTAACCGCCGGCGGTTAACAAGTACTCACGGGGGCGATTGCAACACGATGCAACGCTTGCCGGTCAGCCTCGACCGGCGTGTGCTGTATGTCACATACCGAGCGAAGGAGAGGTACATGACACAGACGGTCCAGCCGGCCGAGGTGCAGACGACCCTGACCCCCCAGGAACGCGTCGACCTGTGGTTGGCGAGCTTCGAGTCCGCTCTCGCCGCGCGCGACGTCGATCGCGCCGCGGGCATGTTCGCCGTCGACAGTTTCTGGCGGGACCTGGTGGCGTTCACCTGGAACCTCAAGACCGTCGAGGGACGCGACGCCGTCGCCGCGATGCTGCACGCACGTCTCGACGACACCGACCCGACGAACTTCCGCACCACCGAGACCCCGGACGAGGCCGACGGCGTCACGTCTGCGTGGATCGAATTCGAGACGGCGACCGGACGGGGCAAGGGGCACCTGCGGCTGAAGGACGACGAGGCGTGGACGTTCCTCACCACCATGCAGGAGTTGAAGGGCCACGAGGAGCGCCGGGGACGGAACCGCGTCAAGGGGGCGGTCCACGGTTCCGGCGGTGACACCCAGAGTTGGGCGGAGAAGCGGGAGATCGAGGAGCGGGAACTCGGCTACACCCGGCAGCCGTACGTTCTCGTGATCGGCGGTGGCCAGGGCGGCATCGCGCTCGGCGCGCGGTTGCGCCAACTCGGCGTCCCCGCCATCGTCGTCGACAAGAACGAACGCCCCGGCGACCAGTGGCGCAATCGGTACAAGTCGCTGTGCCTGCACGACCCGGTCTGGTACGACCACCTGCCGTACATGCCGTTCCCGGACAACTGGCCGGTGTTCGCGCCGAAGGACAAGATCGGCGACTGGCTCGAGATGTACACGAAGGTGATGGAGATTCCGTACTGGGCGTCCACCACGTGCACGTCTGCGAAGTTCGACGAAGAGACGAAGGAGTGGACCGTCGTCCTCGACCGCGACGGCGAGGAGGTGGTGCTGCACCCGAAGCAGTTGGTGCTCGCCACCGGCATGTCGGGCAAACCGAACGTTCCGACGTTCCCCGGCCAGGACGTCTTCCGCGGCGAGCAGCACCATTCGAGCCGGCACCCCGGCCCGGACGCCTACGTGGGGAAGCGCGTCGTCGTCGTGGGAGCCAACAACTCGGCGCACGACATCTGCAAGGCGCTCTTCGAGACCGGCGCCGACGTGACGATGCTGCAACGGTCGTCCACGCACATCGTGAAGTCGGATTCGCTGATGGACCTCGGCCTCGGCGACCTCTACTCGGAGCGCGCGCTCGCGGCGGGCATGACGACGGAGAAGGCAGACCTCACGTTCGCGTCGCTGCCGTACAAGATCATGCACGAGTTCCAGATCCCGGTGTATCAGAAGATCGCCGAACGGGACAAAGACTTCTACGCGCGACTCGAAAAGGCCGGCTTCAAGCTCGATTTCGGTGACGACGGGTCCGGTCTGTTCATGAAGTACCTGCGCCGCGGTTCCGGCTACTACATCGACGTCGGCGCGTCCGAACTCGTCGCGGACGGCAGCATCCACCTGGTGTCCGGGCAGGTCGACCACCTCAGCGAGGACGCCGTGGTTCTCACCGACGGCACCGAGTTGCCTGCCGACCTCGTCGTCTACGCCACCGGCTACGGGTCGATGAACGGCTGGGCCGCCGACCTCATGGGCCAGGACGTGGCCGACAAGGTCGGAAAGTGCTGGGGTCTCGGCTCCGACACCACCAAGGATCCCGGGCCGTGGGAAGGCGAACAGCGCAACATGTGGAAGCCCACCCAGCAGGAAGCGCTGTGGTTCCACGGCGGCAACCTGCACCAGTCGCGGCACTACTCGCTGTACCTCGCCCTGCAACTCAAGGCGCGGCACGAGGAGATCCCAACACCGGTGTACGGGCTGCAGGAGGTGCATCACCTCAGCTGATCGGCGACGACGTATCGCGGGCGCCTCGCATCGTGCGGGGCGCCCGCATGCGCATTGTGTGCGCGACCAAAACCGGTGTGCGGCGGATCGTTACCTCGCCTCGAGAACCCCGGTCATCTGTTTGACGGTCTTGGCCGCGAGCACCTCGAACGCGAGGCGGGCGGCGGGGTCCGCGACGCGCGCCAGACCGGTGAATTCGAGATGCGCGCGGTAGGTGATCGACGTCGAGGCGTCGTCCACCTTCTCGAACGACAGGTCGTCCGACGTGATCGCGGTTCCGTTGCGACCCTCGAACACGACGTGATCGGGGTCGTCGCGGGTCATGCGGTAGGTGAGTTCGGTGGTGCGCCCGAAGAACGAGGACACGTTGTGCCATTCGGTGCCCACCGCCACCGGACCGGGGGTGGTCTGCTCGCACTTCTCGGTCCCGGGATCCCAGGCCGTGGTGTTCGCGAAGTCACGCAGGTACGCGACGACTTCCCCGAGCGGTGAGGCGACGGTGAACGTTCTGCTGACGTCGGCCACGCGGGCCTCCTATGCGCAGTCGCGGCAGATCAGCTGCCCGCCCTCTTCGGACGCGAGACGCGACCGATGATGGACGAGGAAGCAACTGCTGCAGGTGAATTCGTCGGCCCTCTTCGGGATGACGCGGACCGTGAGTTCCTCACCGGACAGGTCGGCGCCGGGCAGTTCGAAGGACTCCGCCGTGTCGGTCTCCTCGACGTCGACGACGGACGACTGCGAGTCGTTCCTCCGTGTCTTCAGTTCTTCGAGCGAGTCCGCGGCGAGTTCGTCGTCGACGGTAACCCGTGGTGCGTCGTAGTCGGTTGCCATGACTTCCTCCCTTTGGCTCATGTTCCCCGCGTCGTGAAATTCCACACTTGCGGGGCACGGTTGCTAGACAACGCACCGATCCCGCATTTTGTTCCCGGGCGGCCACAGCTAGCTCTGTGATTGCGGGATGCCCGTTCCGGGTACCACTCAATCAGCCGATCGGAAGGTGGTCTGTCGATGGCGAGTGCGCGCGACGAGCACGGCAATCCTGTGCCCGACCCGGAGCCGGTGCCGCCGTCACCGGGCCCACCTCCCGTGCCGCCGACGCCGACTCCGCCCCATCCGTTTCCGCCGGAGCCGGGTCCGGAACCCGCACCGCCCGAGCCGGGACCGCAGCCGGGTCCCCCGGGGCCGACGCCGCCTCCGGGGCCGCCGATTCCGGAGCCGACTCCCCCGTATCCGCCGCAGATGCACAGCCGCTGAGCAAGTCCCTGCAGGTCAGCGTGCTCGTCCGGCAGCGAAGACGGCGCCGAATGCTCGTCGAACCGGCCTGACCGTTCACTCCGACTCGTCTTCGAGGCGGGTGAGCGCGACCAGCGTCCGGACCCCGTGCACCATGGCGCGTTCGTCGAGGTTGAACCCCGGCTGGTGCAGCTCCTGGGGTGTGCCGGTGCCGTCCCACACGCCGAGCCTGGCCATCGCGCCCGGGACCTTCTCGAGGTACCAGGCGAAGTCCTCGCCGCCGCTGGACTGATGGGCCTCCCCCAGGTGGTCGAAGCCGACGACCGATTCGATCGCCTCCCGCAGGTCGGCGGTGCAGTCGGGATCGTTGACGACGGGCGGGACGCCTTGCCGGTAGGAGAGTTCGTACCGCACGTTGTACGGGGCGAGCAGGTGGCAGATCGCGTCCGTGACCAGCGGTTCGAGCAAGGCCCACGTCTCGCGGGACGCGCTGCGCAGAGTCCCGACCAGTTCACCCGACTCGGGCACGGAGTTCGCGACCTGCCCCGCGGCCACCTTGCCCCAGGTGAGGACCGTCGCGGTGCGGGCGTCGACGCGTCGGTCGAGCACGGACGCGAGCCCCGTCACCAGGACGGCGGCGGCGTGGATCAGATCCCCGGTCAGGTGCGGTCGCGCAGTGTGCCCACCCGCCGACCACAACCGCACGGTGACGGAGTCGTTGGACGACGTGATCGGCCCGGTCCGGGTGGCGAGCTTGCCGACTTCGAGATGCGGGTCGCAGTGCAGTGCGAAGATCTTCGCCACCCCGTCGAGTGCTCCCGCGGCGATCGTGTCGACGGAACCGCCGGGTGTCGTCTCCTCGGCGGGTTGGAAGATCAGCCGGACCCGGGTCGCCGGCGGGTGCCTGACGAGGACCGACGCCGCCCCCATCAGCATCGTGGTGTGTGCGTCGTGACCGCAGGCGTGCGACACCCCGGGGACCGTCGACTCGAACGGGAGACCCGTCGTCTCGGCGACCGGCAGTGCGTCGAGGTCGGCGCGCAGGGCGACGCATTCACCCGTCTCCGGCCCGAGGTCGCACCACAGGCCGGTGCCGCCGGGCAACATGACGGGTTCGAGTCCGAGACCGACGAGGTGGTTCCGCACGATTCCGGTGGTCCGGCGTTCCTCGAACGACAACTCCGGATGCGCGTGCAGATCCCGGCGCCACTCGATCAGCTTCTTCTCGTCGAGCTCCGTCGACTCCGTCCACGTCATGTCGGCGGTGTCGCCGCGATCCCAGAGCCTGGCGCTCCAATACCGTCGGGTCCGGCGAGCACCGATCGAGGTCGGGCCCGTCTGCGGCGGTGCGGGCGGGGCCTCTACCTCGGGGAGGTGCTCGGTGCGGCCCGCCGTCTCCGCGAGCAGCAGGTCGACGACGTCGGTGAGCCGGCCCCGGCGAGCGAGCGCGTGACGTTGCCTCGCGGCGGAACTCCCGTGCGCGGACGCCTCCGCGGACAGCTCCACCACGGTGTCCCAGTCGCCGGTCTGCTCGAGCTGCGGTCGCAGCGAGTTCACGAAGTCGCCGACGAGGTCCGACGCGGGACGCGCCTGCGGGAACCGCACGTCGACGAGGTCTCCCTCCAACCCCGACCGCGCCGCCCGCCACAGCGCAGCCCGCGTCAGGGTCGGGACCACCTCGACGCCCTTGGTCCCGGCGCGCAGACCCTCCACCTCGCGTTCGACGAGCGCCCGGAACAGGGCGGCGACGAGAATGACGGTGTCCAGCCGCGGGCAGCTGTCGCACACCCGCAATTCCAGCGTCGGAAGCTTCACCGACGGCCGGACGTCGAAATACGCCATGCCCGGGTCGCTGATCACCCCGCTCGCAACCAGGTCGTCGATCAGGGCGCTGTACTCGGCGGCCGAGGAGACGGGCGCGGCCGGACCGGTGCTGGGCCAGCGCAACCACAGAAGCGTCCGTGCGCTGGCATAGCCGGTGTCGGCACCGTCGGACCGGAACGGGGAACTCGCGCTGAGCGCCAGGAGGACGGGCATGTGCGGGGCGACGCGGTGCGCGACCTGCACGGCCTCGTCACGGTCGGGGAGGTCGACGTGAACCTGGGTGCCGCAGATCAGCTGCTCACGGGCGAGCATCTGGTAGTCCGCGAGCATCCGCCGGTAGCGCTGCGTCCCCGTCACGTGCATCTCGGCGGGCAGCGCCAACGGCATCGAACCCGCAGCCGCCACCCCGATCCCGAGTCCCTCGGCCGCGTCGATCAGCACCGTCCGGTGCCGCTCCAGATCGCTGCGCAGGCCGTCGAGGTCGGCATACACACCGCTGTTGACCTCGACGACGCACTGCTGGAGTTCGTCGACGTACACGTCGTCGGGAAGTCGTGCCAGCAATTCCGGCGCGCGGGTGGTCAGGCGCCGGGTCTTGCGATCGATGAGATGGAATTCCTCTTCGACCCCCACTTTCCGTGGGTCGCTGACGAGCACGATGGGCCTCTATTTCCCTGTGGCACCCTCGGAATGGTCGAAGAACGCCCAGGTGCCGTCCGGGGGATCGTTCACATCGTTGTTCGCCATGGTCGATGGGTTCCCCGCGGGTCGGGGTCTGAACCATCGGATCGATTATCCCGTCCCGTCACCCATCACCGCGCCCTCGCGCCGCGGGTCCGCGCCGCCGACCCACCCCGAGTCCTGACGCTGCAGCGCACTGAGCCCACTGGACTGCGGCGCGACCGACACCTGGTGACCCATCGCCCGCAGTTGCACGATCAACGGGTCGGCCGCGCCGTCGTTGACCGCGTCGATGTTCGGATGCTCTCCGCCGACACCGGTGACCGGTGTGTTGGCCGCCCCGAAGTCGACCGCCGACACGGCCTGCTGCGGGTTCAGGCCCCAATCCAGCATTCCCACGAGCGTTTTCACGACGAACTGGATGATCACCGAACCTCCCGGTGACCCGGTCGCGAACTGGACGTCGCCGCGTGAACCGTCGCTGCCGCGGTCGAAGACGAGCGTCGGCGCCATCGAACTCCGCGGCCGCTTACCCGGTTCGACGCGGTTGGCGAGGGGCGCGCCGTCGGGGCCGACCGGCTGGGTCGAGAAGTCGGTGAGCTGATTGTTGAGCACGAATCCGTCCGTCATGTGGAACGAGCCGAACGCCGATTCCACCGTCGTCGTCATCGATGCGACGTTGCCGTACTTGTCGGCGATCGAGATGTGGCTGGTGCCGTGTTCCTTGTCCTGCGGTTGCACGCCGAGCGGAACGGGCCCGAAGTTGCCGGGTTGCGCGGTGCCCATGCTCTTGCCCGGGTCGATGAGGCCGGCCCGCTGCTTCAGGTAGTCCTCGTTCAGCAGTGTGTCGAGGGAATTGCCGGGCAGCGGAACGAAATCGGAGTCCGCGACGTACTTGTCCCGGTCGGCGTACGCCAGTCGCTCGGCCTCGGAGATGAGGTGCACGGCCTCCGCAGTCGGCTTTCCGCCGTTGTCGTCGAGGTTCGTCGGCCCGTACTGCGACAGGTCGAAGTTCTCCAGGATGCCGAGCGTCGCCGCGACCGCGGTGCCACCGGACGAGGGGTTCGGCATGCCGCAGATCTCGTGGTCCCGGTACGGCGTGCACAGCGGTGTCCGCTTCTTCGCCTGATAGTTGGCGAGGTCGTCGAGAGTCATCTGGCCGGGGGTGCGGCCGCCCGACGCGGTCGCCGTCGCGTCGACGATGCCCTGCGCGATGGCCCCGGTGTAGAAGGCGTCCGCGCCGCCGGCGGCGATCGCTCCGAGCGTCTTGGCCATGGCCGGGTTCGTCAGCTTCGTCCCGGCCGGCTTCGGGCTGCCGTCGGGGTTCAGGAAATACGCCTTGGACGGCTCGTCGACGGCCAGGTCGGGCGCGGACTCGGCGATCTGCCCGGCCATCCGCGGGCTGATCTCGAGGCCCTGGTCGGCGAGGGAGATGGCCGGGTCGAACAGTTCCCGCCACGCGTCCCGCCCGTGGTCGCGGTGCGCCATCTCGAGCATCCGCACCACGCCGGGGACGCCGATGGACCGTCCGCTCGCGCGGGCGTCGGGCTTGGGCTCGGTGCGGTCGGTGTCGCTGATCCAGCGGAGGTAGTTCTCCGTCGCGGCCATCGGCGCGACCTCCCGCCCGTCGTACGCCTCGACACTGTTCTGCCCGGCGTCGTAATAGAGCAGGAACGCGCCGCCACCGATTCCGGAGGATTGCGGTTCGACGAGACCGAGAACGGTCTGGGCCACGATCAGCGCGTCGGCGGCCGTCCCGCCGTCCCGGAGTACCTCGCACGCGGCCTGCGTCGACACCGGATTGGCGGTGGAGACCGCGTACGACGCGGTGGTCACGGGCGTCATCCCGGAGCGGTACACGGTGGCGATCTCAGGGTTGGTCGCGAGATTCTGGGTGGTCGGCGCCGGGCCGGGAGGCGGCGGCGCCTTGGACACCGGGGTGCCGTTGGGGACGTCCGCGCACGTGGCCGCCGGATCGCTCTGCGGTTCCTCGTCAGACGAGCACGCAGCCAGCACCCCGACGCAGAGAGCCGCGGCCAACGAGGCCCGAAATACTGTTCCGATTCCCGTCACAGGACCCATCACCGAACCCTAACAGCGGAAATCCGGCGACAACCGGCTAAAGGCGAGGTCCGAAGCGCCGGGTGAGGATTCGGTAGCCGAGTTCGTGAAGGTGGTGGTGCTCGGGCCACCGGTCGCGGGTCCACGCCGGGTCGGTGTGGGCGGCGGTGATCGCGGCGGTCGTGGAGGCGTGCAGGTCGAACTCGAGGTCCCGGCGGAGTTCGGCGACGGCAGCCGGTTCCCGGGCGTCGCCGAGCCGGCCGATCGTCGCGGCCACCTGCTCGTCCGCGTCGCTCAGGATCCGCCGGTACGAACCGGGAAGCACGGTCCACAGCACCACCAGCGCCACCGCGACACCGAGCACGGTCTCGACGAGCCGGTCGCGGGAGACCGTCATCAGGTCCACGTGCGTGCCGCGACTGCCGAGAACCAGGGCGAGCGGGGTGATGAACACCATCGCCAGCCCGTAATTGCGGACGAGGAACGCCTCGATCCCCGCCATCAGGACTGCCACCACGAGCACCAGCACCGCCGCCGGCAGGTCGAGCGACGACAGCACGGCGAGCACGACCAGTCCGAGCACCGTTCCGAAGAACCGGTGCAGCCCGCGGTACGTCCCCAGCACCCGGTCCGGTCCCTGGTGCAGGATCATCGCCGCGGTGATCACCGCCCAGTCGGGCCTGCCGACACCGAACCCCAGCGCCAGGAGACCGGCCGCCGGGCACGCGACCAGCAGTCGCGCGACGATCGTCCAGGACCGGCCCCGCAGATGCGACGCCCGGCGGAGCCGGTAGCGGATCGACGGACGCGGCAGCGGAACCTGCGGCCGCAGGTCGTCGTCGTCCGAGGCATGGTCCGCGTCGACACCGTCCACGGTCGCCGCACACCGCAGATGCGCCGCACGCAACGTGCGGGTCAGCGGGTGATCACGGCCGACGAGGGCGGCGTCGTGGAGGCATTGCCAGGCGGTGTGCAGCGACCGCACCGCGTCCCGCCGGGAACCGGGCGACGACGGGTCGGAGAGTGCAGTGTCTACTGCGGCGACCGCGGTCGCGACCGCGGCACGCTCGGGGGTGCGGGGACGAAAAACCCGCCCCGACATCGACACGAGCAACGCCGACAACGCGCCGGCCGCCGCCCAGACGACCACCTCCGCCACGCCGACACCGAGCGCGGGCAGCGCGGACGCGATCTCCACGGTGAGCAGCGGAAGGAAGGCGCCCGGCGCGCCGAGTCGCAGTCCGTCCACGACGAAGGCGCAGACGGCGACGACCACGGTCATCGTGAGGACGAGCGCCATCCCCCACAGCGCGGACCCGCCCGACGCGGTCGCGTCGTGCACGAACCCGCCGACCGCCGCGCCCACCCCGGCCAGGAGCACCATCACGGCAGCGGCGATCGACACCACCCGCCACCGCACCCGGTATGCCCGGCCCTCGCCGTAGACGACGGCGAACGCCCCCAGGGTGGCGGTCGCCGCGACAGCCGAATGTCCGAGCGCGACCCCCGCCAGCGCGGGCAGGCCCACGGCCACGCCGGCGCGGACCACGCCCGGCCAGCGCCGGCCCAGCTTGGGCACTCCGAGAAGCAAAGACCGTGCCGGGGCCGGTGCAGGGATCGGCACACCGCTATCCCGCGATCCGGTTCCCTGATCCTGCGCACCTACCGACACGACCACTCACCCTACGAGCGGTCGTGTCACTCGAAACAGTCGATGAGGTGCATCTCACGTGCGGTGCGCGGCTCCGATCAGGTGTGTGGGCGGTGGAGCGGGCGTCCGTACTCGGCGGCGAGCAGGCCGAGGGCGGCGGCGCCGGCGAGCAATCCGAAGTCGCGCAGTGCGACGTCGTAGTAGCCGGACAGCGTGAGCAGGTTGACGATGATCCCGGCCAGCCAGGCGACGACGACCCAGGCGCCGATCCGCGGTGCCACGGCGACGAGGATTCCGGCGATCACTTCGATCACGCCGACGACGTACATGCCCTGTTGCGCGGTGCCCGGCAGGATGTCGTCGATCCACGGCGCCAGATATTGGGGCCAGTCGGTGAGCCAGTTCGTGAACTTGTCGAGCCCGAACAGGATCGGTGCCACCGTGAAGACCGTGCGCAGCACGAGAAAGGCCTGGTAGCCGGGTTCGGACAGGGTGTGCGAACCGTGGCTGACCTGGTGGGGTGTGTTGGTAGCCATGATGACTCCTTCTAAAAACTATGTTCTTTGACTATAGAATTCGGCGCGCAATTTAGTCAACGATTCTGAGTTTTACAATGGGCTCATGGATGCCACACCACGTTCGGACGTCTCGGCCGTCTCCGCCCTCGGCGAGCCGGTCCGCAGGCAGGTGTACGACCACGTGCGCACGCAGCCGTCCCCGGTCAGCCGCGACGACGTCGCCGAAGCGCTGGGTCTCGCCCGCTCGACGTCCGCGTTCCATCTCGAGAAACTGGCCGACGAGGGACTGCTGGCGGTCGAGTTCGCGCGGCGCGGCGGGCGCTCGGGACCGGGCGCGGGAAGGCCCGCCAAGCTGTACCGGCGGTCCGACCGCGAGTTCGCGGTGCACCTCCCCGAACGCACGTACGCGCTCGCCGGCGAGCTGTTCGCGCAGGCGATCGAAGACGCCGCCGCGACCGGCGCCTCTCCGCGCGACGCCCTGTCCGCGCGGGCGCACGACTTCGGTCGCGGCCTCGGCGCCGACCTCGGCTGCTCGGAGGACGACCTGGTTGCGGCGCTCGCGGACTGCGGTTACGAACCGCGGAGCAGCGACGGGACCATCGTGCTGGTCAACTGCCCGTTCCATGCGCTCGCCCGGCAGCACACCGACATGGTGTGCGGGATGAACCTCGCACTGCTGTCCGGGCTGCTCGACGGCGCGGGCTGCGAGGACCGCCACGCGACTCTGGCCCCGGCCGAGGGGTACTGCTGCGTGCGGATCGACTCCCCAGGTGAGTGACAAAGTGTCCCCCGGGACGCTTCGCCACTCACCTGGAGTGGTCGCTCACCTGGGATTGGTGCCGACGACGACGGTGGCGCCCACGTCTTCGGACGTCTCGATCCGGGTGGTGAGCCCGGCCTCCGCGAACGCCGCGGCGGTGAGCGGGGCCTGACTCGCGCTGGTCTCGATCAGCAGGTGACCGCCCGGCGCGAGCCAGTCGCGCGCCCCGGCGGTGACGCGCCGCTGGACGTCGAGTCCGTCGGCGCCGCCGTCGAGTGAGACCCGCGGTTCGTGGAACCGGGCCTCCGGCGGCATCAACCTGATCGCATCGGTCGGCACATAGGGGGCGTTGGCGACCAGTACGTCGATGCGTCCCCTCAGCGCGGTCGGCAACGGTGCGTACAGGTCGCCCTCGAACACCCGGGCCGGTTCGACGAGGTTGCGCCGCGCACACCGGACCGCGGCGGGGTCGATGTCGACCGCATACAACTCGATGCCGTCGAGAGTGTCGGAAAGCGCGGCGCCCACCGCCCCCGAACCGCAGCACAGGTCGACCACGACCGCGTGCGGGCACGCGAGGGCGGCGGCCTGCTCGACGAGGAACGCGGTGCGGCGCCGCGGCACGAACACCCGCGGATCGACCTCGATCCGGAGCCCGCAGAATTCGGCCCAGCCGAGGACGTGTTCGAGGGGGACGCCCGCGACGCGGCGGTCCAGCATCGAGGCGAGTTCGTCCGACGTGCGGGCGGCGGAGACGATCAGGCGCGCCTCGTCCTCGGCGAACACACAGCCGGCGGCGCGAAGCCTCGTGACGAGGACGAATTCGAGGGACGGGGAGAGAGACACTGGCATGGGAGAGCCTTTCGGAATGCCGATGGGCGCTCTCCCGGTCACCTTATGTCGGTACGACCGCGCGGTCGCGAAGTGAGAGCACCCGACCTGAACGAACGGACACGGTTCTCACCTCCTCGATACGGATCCTGCTGGGAGTCGCAACACTACCGACAGCGGTGGTCGCCGGGAAGCCGAACAGCCGGAATCGGCATACACCGGAGCGACGCTGGGTATCCCCTTGGCGTGCCGAGCTGACCAGGTAGATCGGTCGTCGGCGCGAAGCTCAGACCGCTCCATCCGCATCGTGTCGGCGGATACAATCGAGGTTTCCGCGCTACGTACGGCGGATCTCGGATAGGACCTCGTATGGCCGATCAGGCGAAGCTCCTCGACTATCTGAAACGAGTCACCGCGGACCTCTATCAGGCGCGGGAGAAGCTCCGTGAGGTCGAGGGCGTGAGCCGCGAACCGATCGCCGTCATCGGCATGGGCTGCCGGTTCCCCGGCGGTGTGCGTTCGCCGCGGGACCTGTGGCGGCTGGTCGAGTCGGGGTCCGACACCGTCGCCGGTTTCCCCGAGGACCGCGGCTGGGGCCTGGCGGATCTCTACGACCCGAAGGCCGAGCAGGCCGGCAAGACGTACACGGTGCAGGGCAGTTTCCTCGACGACCCCGCCGGGTTCGACCCCGAGGTCTTCGGCATCTCGCCGCGCGAGGCATTGGCGATGGACCCGCAGCAACGGCTTCTCCTGGAGACGAGCTGGGAGACGTTCGAGCACGCCGGCATCGACCCGCGGTCGGTGCACGGCCGGCAGGTCGGCGTCTTCACCGGGCTGTCCGGCATCGACTACGCGGCGCGGGCGGGCGGCATGCCGCCCGAGGATCTGGAGGGGTACTTCATCACCGGCAACGCGATGAGCGTCGCGTCCGGGCGGGTGGCCTACAGCTTCGGACTGAACGGTCCCGCGATCACGGTGGACACGGCGTGCTCGTCGTCGTTGGTGTCCATCCATCTCGCCATGCAGGCGCTACGCAGCGGCGAATGCGAACTGGCGCTGGCGGGCGGGGCTACGGTCATGGCGACCCCCGCGGTGTTCGTGGAGTTCAGCCGTCAGCGCGGACTGGCTCGCGACGGGCGGTGCAAGGCGTTCTCGGCCGCAGCGGACGGCACGGCGTGGGGTGAGGGCGCGGGGATGGTCGCGCTGGAACGGCTGTCCGACGCCGAACGCAAGGGTCGCCGGATCCTGGCCGTCATCCGGGGCAGCGCGGTGAACCAGGACGGCGCCAGCAACGGACTGACCGCGCCGAACCGGCAGGCGCAGGAGCGGGTGATCGCGCAGGCACTGGCGAATGCGGGGCTCGGACCCGGCGACGTCGACGTGGTCGAGGCGCACGGCACGGGCACGAAACTGGGTGACCCGATCGAGGCGTCCGCCCTCCTCGCCGGTTACGGCCGCGAGCGCCCCGCCGACCGGCCGTTGTGGCTCGGCTCGGTGAAGTCGAATCTCGGACACACCCAGGCTGCCGCGGGCGTCGCCGGGGTGATCAAGATGATCATGGCGATGCGGAACGGCGTCCTGCCGAAGACCCTGCACGTCGACCGGCCGACCCCGCACGTCGACTGGTCCGCCGGGGCGGTGTCGCTGCTCACCGAGAATCGGGAGTGGCCGGAATCCGACCGTCCCCGCCGGGCCGCGGTCTCGTCGTTCGGCATCAGCGGCACCAACGCCCACGTCGTGCTGGAGGAGGCGCCGCCGGTCGAGCCTTCGGACGCCGAACCGCCGCGTCCCCCTGACGAAGTCGTCGCCTGGTTCGTGTCGGGACACACCGAACCCGCACTGCGCGCCCAGGCCGAGCGGTTACGCGAATACGTCAGCGGCCACCCCGACCTGACACCCGCCGCGGTGGCCGGCGCCCTACTCGGTTCCCGCGCCACGTTCGACCACCGCGCCGCCGTGATCGGCGCACAACCCCACGCGCTGTTGAACGGCCTCGACGCCCTCAGCCGCGGCGCGCCCAGCGCCGACGTGGTCACCGGCGTGGCGCTGGAGGCCGGCGACCGGCCGGTGTTCGTCTTCCCCGGCCAGGGTTCGCAGTGGGTGGGCATGGCCACCGAACTGCTGGACACGTCACCGGTTTTCGCGGACACCGTGCGGGAATGCGCCGAAGCGCTGGCTCCGTACACGAACTTTTCACTGCTGGACGTGCTGCGCGACCGTGATCCCGCCGCGCTCGACCGGGTCGACGTGGTGCAACCGGCGCTGTTCGCGATGATGGTCGGGCTCACCGGGCTGTGGCGATCGCACGGCGTCGAACCCGCGGCGGTGGTCGGGCATTCACAGGGCGAGATCGCGGCCGCGTATGTCGCGGGGGCGCTGAGCCTGTCCGACGCGGCGCTCGTCGTGGCGGCCCGTAGCCGGGTGATCGGCGCGTCGGCCAAGCGGGGCGGCGGGATGGCGTCGGTGACGCTGCCCGCCGACCTCGTGCGGGAGAAGATTCAGCCCTGGGCCGGGGCCGTCGAGGTGGCGGCGATCAACGGTCCGTCCGCGACGGTGATATCAGGCCCCGTCGACGCCCTCGACCTGCTGATCGCACAGTTGCAGGGCGACGGTGTCCAAGCCAGGCGGATCGCGGTGGAATACGCGTCGCACTGTGCAGACGTGTCGGTGCTGCGGGAGCCGATTCTCGACGTCCTCGCGTCGATCACCCCACGCCGGTCGCGGATTCCGTTCTACTCGTCGGTGACCGGTGGCGTACTGGACGGCACCGCGCTGGACGCCGACTACTGGTACCGGAATCTGCGACGGACGGTCCGGTTCGAGCAGGCGACGAGATCGCTGGCCGCGGACGGGTACCGGTTGTTCGTCGAGTCGTGCAGCCACCCCGTCCTCACGGTGGCGTTGCAGGAAACCCTCGACGCGGCGGGCGTCGCCGGCCGCGCCGTCGGCACCATCCGCCGCGACCGCGCGGGGCTCCGGCAGTTCACCGCCGCGCTCGCCGAGGCGCAAGTCCACGGACTGCACGTCGAGTGGGACCGGGTTGGCTGGGCTCGGCACGACGACCGGCAGCAGTGGGTGGACCTCCCCACGTACGCCTTCCAGCATCGCCGCTACTGGCTGGAGAGCCCGGTCCCGCAGGGCGATTTCGCGTCCACCGGCATGGAGGCGGGCGGGCACCCGATGCTCGCCGCGTCGGTCGAACTCGGTGACGGTCGGGGCGCCGTGTTCACGGGACTGCTGTCGCCGCAACGCCTTCCCTGGCTGAGCGATCACGGCGTCGAGGGCACGGTCATCCTGCCGGGCACGGCTTTCGTGGAACTCGCCCTGCACGCGGGGAACCGCGTCGGGTGCGGGCGACTCGAGGAACTCGCCATCGAGGCGCCCCTGGTGATTCCCGCCGAGGGTGAGGTGGCGTTGCAGGTGAGCGTGCTCGCCGACGGCGAGGCGGGCCGTTCCACGGTGTCGGTGCACTCCCGGCCCGCGGATGCCGCGCCGGACACGCCGTGGACCCGGCACGCCACCGGCACGCTCACGGTGGCCGTGGACACCGCCGACGCCCTCGAACAGCAGTGGCCGCCCGCGGAGGCCACGCCGATCGACGTCCGCGGCCTGTACGACGTGCTCGACGACGCCGGCTACGAATACGGCCCGGCCTTCCGCGGTCTGAAGGCGGCGTGGCGCCGCGGCGACGACCTGTACGGCGAGGTGCGGCTGAGCGGGGAGGACCCGGCCGCCGCGGTCGCGGGGTACGGGATCCATCCGGCGGTGCTCGACGCGGCGCTGCACCTGATTGCGCTCGGAGCCGCGGACACCGGCATCCGGCTGCCGTTCGCCTGGGACAGGGTGCAACTGCACGCCGTGGGCGCCACCGCGCTGCGCGTACACGTCACCACGACCGGACCCGAGCGTTACCGGGTCTCCGCGTACGACGCGGCAGGCCGACCGGTGTTGACCGCCGAATCGCTGGCCCTGCGGCCGCTCGGTGAGGCGGGTGCGCCTGCCGCCCGGGTCCGCGACAGCCTCTACCGCGTGGAGTGGATGCCGGTGGGTGCGTCGAGCGCTTCTCCGGCGGATCTGATGCCGCTCGACGAGGCGCTCGCGGGCGGTGACCCCGACGGTCGCGTGCTGTGGCTCGACCGCGCACCGGGCGACGAGGCGGACGTACCGGCCCGGTCGCACGCCGCCGCGGAGTCGACGCTGCGGGCGGTCCGGGCCTGGCTCGGCGACGATCGGCTGGCCGAGACCCGCCTGCTGGTCACGACGCGCCTCGCGGTGGCGGTCCGCGACGACGAATCGGTCGACGACGTGTCCGCGGCGCCCGCGTGGGGGCTGATCGGCGCGGTGCAGAACGAGCATCCGGACCGCATCACCCTGGTGGATCTGGACGCGGCGGCCGGTGAACTCTCCGATCCCGCGCTGCTGTCGATGGCGCTGGCCTGCAACGAACCTCAACTGGCCGTCCGGGACGGGGTGCTGCTGGCGCCGATGCTCGCCGCGGTGACCCCCGCGACGGCCGCGCCCGACGAGGGTCCCGCCACGTTCGGCCCGGACGGCACCGTCCTGATCACCGGCGGCACCGGCACCATCGGCAGGCTGATCGCCCGGCACCTCGTCGCGCAGCACGGGGTGCGGCGGCTCGTGCTGACCGGCAGGCGCGTGCTCGACGCCGAGGCCGCGGACGAACTGCGGGCCGAGTTCGCCGAGTCGGGAACGGAGGTCGACGCTGTCGCCTGCGACGTGGCCGACCGCGACGCGGTGGCCGCGCTGCTCGCCGGCATTCCCGACCTGTCCGGCGTGATCCACGCAGCCGGCGTGCTCGAGGATGCCACCGCCGCCACCCTGAGCGCTGAGCAGTTGCACGCGGTTCTGCGCCCGAAGGTGGACGGCGGCTGGCATCTGCACGACCTCACGCGGGACCGCGACCTGTCCGCGTTCGTGCTGTTCTCCTCGGCGGCGGGCGTGCTCGGCGGCGCGGGACAGGCGAACTACGCAGCGGCGAACGTCTTCCTCGACGCGCTCGCACAGCACCGCCGTGCCCGCGGGCTGCCCGCGACGTCGATGGCCTGGGGGCTGTGGGACCGGCCCAGCGGGATGACGTCACATCTGAATGCGGCCGACCTGGACCGGTTGCAGCGCAACGGCATCGACACCATCAGCCCGGAGGCGGGGCTGGCGCTGTTCGACGCCGCACTCGCCGTGAACCGGCCGTTGATCGTGCCGGTCCGGCTGTCGACGCGAGCCTCCCGATCCGAGGGCGAGTCGCTGCCGCCGATACTGCGCCGAGTGCTCGGGGTCCGTCGTCGCCGCGCCGCTGCCGCCGATTCCCCGACCGGACTGGCCGAGGAGTTGCGGGCCCTGGACCCCGGGGAGCGCCACAGCCGCGTGCTCGACATCGTCACCACCCACGTGGCGGCCGTGCTGGGTCACGAAGGCAAGGAGGCGATCGACCCGGAACGTGCCTTCAAGCAACTCGGTTTCGACTCGCTGACCGCGGTGCAACTGCGCAATCAGCTGGCGACCGCCACCGGTGTGCGTCTGGCGGCGACGGTGGTGTTCGACCATCCCACCGCGGACGCGCTCACCCAGGAACTGGTGGCCCGCCTGCTCGGGGACGACACGGCTCCGCAGCCGGCAGGCCCGGCGCGGGCCCGGCGGGACGACGACCCGATCGTGATCGTCGGGATGGCGTGCCGCTACCCGGGCAAGGTGTACAGCCCGGAGGACCTGTGGCGACTCGTCCGCGACGGCCACAACGCGGTGGGCGAATATCCGCACAACCGGGGCTGGAATCTCGACGAGGTCTACGACCCCGACCCGAACCGGCCCGGCACCACGTACATGAGGGAGGGCGGGTTCCTCTACGACGCAGACGAATTCGACGCCGCGTTCTTCGGCATCAGCCCGCGCGAGGCGATCGCGATGGACCCGCAGCACCGGCTGCTCCTCGAAAGCGCGTGGGAAGCCCTGGAACAGGCCGGGATCCAGCCGACCGCGCCCGGGCTCACCGACACCGGTGTGTTCGTCGGGCTGATGGGCGGCGACTACGGCTTCCACCTGATGACCCAGCGCAACGTCGACGCCGAGGGTTATCTGATGACCGGCACCAGCAACAGCGTCGCGTCCGGCCGGATCTCCTACACGCTCGGCTTCACCGGCCCCGCGGTCACGGTGGACACGGCGTGCTCGTCGTCGCTGGTGGCCATGCATCTCGCGGCGCGCGCCCTGCGCGACGGTGAATGCACGCTGGCGCTCGCCGGCGGGGCGACGGTGATGGCCACACCCGGTGTGCTGGTGGAGTTCAGCCGCCAGCGCGGGCTCGCCTCGGACGGACGCTGCAAGCCGTTCTCCGACCGGGCCGACGGCACCGGCCTCAGCGAAGGCGCGGGAATGGTGGTGCTGGAACGGCTCAGCGACGCCCGCCGCAACGGGCACCGGGTGCTGGCGATCGTCCGTGGATCCGCGGTCAACCAGGACGGGGCGTCCAACGGATTGACCGCCCCGAACGGACCGTCCCAGGAACGCGTCATCCGCCAGGCGCTGGCCGACGCCGCGCTCGGCCCCACCGACATCGACGCCGTCGAGGCACACGGCACCGGCACCACGCTCGGCGACCCGATCGAGGCGCAGGCACTGCTCGCCGCGTACGGGCAGGGCCGGGAGGGCCGTCCGCTGTGGCTCGGTTCCGTCAAGTCGAACATCGGCCATTCGCAGGCGGCGGCGGGCGTCGCCGGCGTGATCAAGATGGTGATGGCGATGCGGCACGGGGTGCTGCCCCCGAGCCTGCACGGCGACGTCCCCACCCGGCATGTCGATTGGACCGCGGGCGAGGTGTCGCTGCTCGGTGAAGCGGTGGCCTGGCCGGAAACCGGGCGGCCCCGGCGGGCGGCCGTCTCGTCGTTCGGGATCAGCGGCACCAATTCGCACATGATCCTCGAACAGCCACCCGAGGACGCGGCACCGGAGGTCTCGCCGCCGTCGGCGTCGCCACTGGTGTGGGTGCTCTCCGGAAAGACCGGAGACGCTTTGCGCGCGCAGGCAACCCGGTTGGCGGAATTCCTCGACACGAACGAGACCGAACTCCCGGACCCGGCCGACCTCGCCTACTCGCTGGCCACCACCCGATCCGGTTTCACGCACCGCGCCGCGGTGATCGGGGAAACGCTGGACGACCTGCGCGACGGACTCGCCCGCATCGTCACGGAGCGTCCCGGCGGCAACGTCGTCACGGGGACGAGCGCCCGCGGCAAGACGGCGTTCATGTTCACCGGCCAGGGCGCGCAGCGCATCGGGATGGGCCGCGGCCTCTACGACGCCTACCCCGTGTTCGCGACGGCACTGGACGAGGTCTGCTCCGTCCTCGACGAGCATGTCGAAACCCCGGTACGGCAGGTGATCTGGGACGAGGACGACGGCGCGAAACTCGACAGCACCGAATACACCCAGCCGGCCCTGTTCGCGATCGAGGTCGCGCTGTACCGGCTGCTGCGGGAGTGGGGCATCACCCCCGACTACCTCATCGGCCATTCGATCGGCGAGATCACCGCGGCCCACGTCGCGGGCGTGTTCAGCCTGCCCGATGCGGCCGCCCTGGTCGGCGACCGCGGACGGTTGATGCAGTCCACCAAACCGGGTCGGATGATCGCCGTCCGGGCACGCGAGGAGGACATCCTGCCGCGGATCGATGGTCGTGTCGATCTCGCGGCCGTCAACGGCGCCGAATCCGTGGTTCTCGCCGGCGGCGAACGCGACGTGCACGCCGTCGCCGCCGAACTGTCCGCCGCCGGACTGAAGACCACGAGCCTGCGGGTGGAGCGGGCCTTCCACTCGACCCTGATGGATCCGATCCTCGACCAGTTCACCGCCGTCCTGTCGAAACTGTCGGCGCAGCAACCGAAGATCCCGGTCGTCTCCAACGTCACCGGACGCGTCGCCACCGCCGAGGAACTCGTGTCGCCGGACTACTGGACCCGGCACATCCGGCACACGGTGCGGTTCCACGACGGCGTGCGCGCCCTCGACGAACTCGGCGTCACCCGCCTCGTCGAGGTCGGTCCCGGCGCAACCCTGGCGGCACTCGCCGCCGAGGTCGTGCCGAACACGATCGCCACGCTTCCCGGGACCGACGACGAGGCGCACGGGATCATCGCGGCGGTCGCCGCCGCCTACGTGCAGGGCGCACCGGTCGACTGGGATCGGGTGCTGCCCGGCCGGCGCCGGGTAGCCTTGCCCACGTACGCATTCCAGCGCCGCTCCTACTGGCCGACGGCATCGGTCCGGAACACCGGCGATCCCACCGAACTGGGGCTGACCCCGTCCGATCATCCGCTGCTCGGTGCCGCGGTGACCCTCGACGACGACGCGACCCTGTTCACCGGACAACTGTCGCTACACCGGGACCCCTGGCTCGTGCCACCGTCGGTCGACGACGGCGACTCCCCGTCGGCGAGCGAGGCACAGACGGTGCTGCCCGCGGTGCCGGTCGAACTCGCGTTGCACGCGGCCCACCACGTCGGCCTCGACCACATCGACGAACTCACCCTGCACCACCCGCTCGTCCTCTCGACGTCGGGGCTGGCCTCGATCCGCGTCCTCGTGTCGCCGCCGGACACCACCGGGGCACGCACCGTCACCGTGTCGTCGAAGTCGGGCGACACCGACAGCCCGGACAGCTGGGTTCGGAACGCGTCGGCGGAAATCGACGACGTCGTCGGCTCGTCCGACGCAGTGCCGCAACAGGATCCGGGTGACACCGAAACCGAGGTGCGGCTCGGGGACGGTGTCGACGCGAGCGGGTTCGGCATCCACCCGGTGCTGCTGCAGGCCGCGATCGAACCCCTCCTCGGGTGGGACGGCTGGCCGCAGACCTGGTCGGGGATCCGTCTGCACAGCGTCGGTGCGGACGCGGTGACCGCCCGGTTCACACCCGGCGACGACGGATGGCATCGCATCACCGCCGTCGACCCCGCCGGTGAGCAGGTGCTGACCGTCGAGGCGCTGCGCGTGGCGCAGCGGACGGTCGACGGGGGCCGTCCGGCGCCGCTGCGACTGCACCGGACCGCCTGGATCCGAGTGGAGGCCGCGCCGTCCGGGCCGCGCGGACCGGTGGTCGTTCTCGGCTCCGACGGATTCGGCGACCCGGGTATCGGTTCGACGTTCCCGGGGTGTCCCGACCTGGAGTCGTTGCGGACCGCGATGGAATCCGGGCCGGACGAAGACGACCGGCGTCCGTGGACGGTGGTCGTCGGGTGCGCGACCGACGGCGACCACGGTCCGGACGCGACCCACGAACTGTGCGCGCGGGTGCTGCGACTGCTGCAGGACTGGCAGGACGACGAGACGTTCGCCGACAACCCGCTCGTGATCGTGACCCGCAACGCCATGGTCACCGACGACGGGCAGGACCACGACGCCCGTCCCGACCTCGCCGCCGCGGCGGTGTGGGGCCTGGTGGGCTCCGCGCAGAACGAGAACCCGGACCGGTTCGTGCTGATCGACCTCGACGACGCGTCGGACGCCGAGGCCGCGATCACGTCGGCACTGGCGAGCGGGGAACCGCAGGTGGCGGCCCGGAACGGCACGCTGTGCGCACCGCGGTTGCGGCGCATGCCCGCCGTCGACGAGCCGACGACGTTCGATCCCGGCGGCACCGTGCTCGTCACCGGCGGCACCGGGACGGTCGGGTCTCTGGTCGCCCACCACCTGGTGACCGAGCACGGAGCCCGGCATCTGTTGCTGACCAGCAGGCGCGGACCCGGCGCCGAGGGCAGCGACCGGTTGCGCCGCGAACTGAGCGATCTGGGTGCCGAGGTGAGCATCGTCGCCTGCGACGCCGCGGACGAGTCGGCGGTCGCCGGGTTGCTGGCGGGGATACCGTCCGAGCATCCCCTGACAGCGGTGATCCACGCGGCAGGCGTGATCGACGACGGCACCCTGGCGTCGCTGACACCCGAGCGACTCGACACGGTCCTGCGGCCGAAGGTCGACGCGGCCTGGAACCTGCACCGACTGACCGCGGACAGCGACCTGCGGGCGTTCGTCGTGTTCTCCTCGCTCGCCGGCGTCCTCGGCGCTCCCGGGCAGGCGAACTACGCGGCCGCGAACATGTTCCTCGACGCCCTCGCCCATCACCGGCACGCGCTCGGGCTGCCCGGGCTCTCCATCGCATGGGGTATGTGGGCGACCCCGAGCGCCATGACCGACAACCTCGGTGCCATCGACCTCGCCCGCGCCCGCCTCAGTGGGATGGTGCCGATGCCCGCAGCGGACGGCCTCGCCCTGTTCGACAGCGCGCTGGCCGCCGGTGCCCCCACCGTCGCCGCCGCGCGGTTCGACCACTCCGGTTCGGCCGCACCGTACGTTCCCCCGCCGCTGCGGGGCCTGATCCGGGAGTCGCGCCCGCACGCCGCCGGATCGGACTCGGTCGTGACCGGACCGAACGGGTCGGGGCCGTCGGACTGGTCGCAGCGACTCGCCGACCTGTCGATCCCCGAGCAGCGGCACCTGATGCTCGACCTGGTGCGGGGCGGGGCCGCCACCGTGCTCGGCTACGACGCGTCGGACTCGGTGGACCCCGACCAGGCGTTCAAGGAACTCGGCTTCGATTCACTCGCGGCCGTCGCGCTCCGCAACCATCTCGGTGCCGCCACGGGACTGCGGTTGCCGCCGACCATGGTGTTCGACCACCCGAGCCCGCGGGCCGTCGCCGAGTTCCTGCGCTCGGAACTCGTCCCGGATCCGATGTCGGTGGCGCTCGCCGACGTCGACCGGCTACGCGCCACCATCGCCGAACTCGGCGACGACGCCGAGGCGCGGTCGGCCATCGCGCAACGCCTCGGAAGCCTCCTCGCCGAGGTCGGAACGTCCGACGACGCGCATGCCGCCGCGGTCGACAAGATTCACGCCGCGACGAGTGAGGAGATCCTGGACCTGATCGACCGCGGTCTCTGACCGGGAACAGCGTGGGTGATCGCCGCCGGGAACACCGGCCCCGCAGGCGATACGATCGTCGCCGTCACAGGCCTCGAAAGGAATCACACGCCCCATGCGCCGCACCCTTGCTCTGACCGCCCTCACCGTCTGCTCCGCGGCACTCCTCACCGCCTGCGGTGGTGGCGACACCGACACCGCAGCATCCGAGACCACGTCCGCCTCGGCGTCCGTGGCGGCGCGGACGACCGCCGCCACAGCCCCCGGCAGCCGAGTCTTCGCGGTCGCCGACGACCCGCAGACGGCCGCCGACTATCTGGCCTACCTGCGCGCGAACAACCAGACCGTCACCGACGACGATCTGGCGGTCCATCAGGCCGGCGAGATCTGCACCGCCCTCGACGCGGGCAAGCCGCTCGACCAGGTGCGTGAGGAGTGGACGCCGATGCTCACCAACGACGGCGTCTACCCGTACATCATCGGCGCGATCACGCGGTACTGCCCGGACCACGAGAACGTCCTCAACTAGGCGCTTCGCGCCCGTGCGCCTTTCTGGTTGCTGCAGCTACCAGAAAGGCGCACGGGGAATTTATTTCCCCCGCGGGTGTTACACAGCATGAAGTAGTTGAACAATCAATTACCTGAGTACGAGGAGACACCCCATGCCAGCCGTGACGGTCGACAACATCCTTGCCCTGCCGCGTATCGACGCACCTGCTCCCGGCGCCGTCGACCGCCCGGTCCGTTCGCTCACCACCGCACCCGTCGGGTACGAGGGTGAAGGCTTCCCGGTGCGCCGCGCGTTCGCCGGCATCGACCTGTCGGCCCTCGACCCGTTCATCCACATGGACCAGATGGGCGAGGTCGACTACGCACCCGGTGAACCCAAGGGCACACCGTGGCATCCGCACCGCGGCTTCGAGACCGTCACCTACATGATCGACGGCATCATGGAGCACCAGGATTCCAACGGCGGCGGCGGCACCATCGGTGGCGGCGACACCCAGTGGATGACCGCGGGTGGCGGCATCTTGCACATCGAGACCCCGCCCGAGCACCTGGTGACGAGCGGCGGCCTGTTCCACGGCGTCCAGTTGTGGGTGAACCTGCCGCGCGACAACAAGATGGCCGCACCCCGCTACCAGGACATCACCGGAGCGAAGGTGGCCCTGCTGTCCTCGCCCGACGGCGGCGCCCTCGTTCGCGTCATCGCCGGTGACGTGGACGGTCACCACGGTCCCGGGTCCACCTACACGCCGATCAGCCTCGTCCACGCGACGGTCGCGCCGGGTGCGAGCCTGACGCTGCCGTGGAACCCCGAGTTCAACGCGCTCGCCTACGTCCTCGCGGGCGACGGACTCGTCGGCTCCGAGCGCCGGCCGATCCGCATGGGCCAGACCGCCGTCTTCGGGCGCGGTGACACCCTGACGATCGCCGCGGCGGACACGCAGGATTCGCGGACCAAGTCGTTCGAGGTGTTCATCCTCGGCGGCAAGCCGATCCGCGAGCCCGTCGCGATGGCCGGACCGTTCGTCATGAACACCAAGGCCGAGGTGCTGCAGGCGTTCGAGGACTTCCAGGCCGGCCGCCTGGGTTCCGTTCCCGCAGCGCACGAAACGCTCGCCTGACGGGTACGTGAGTGGCAAAGCGTGCGGGAGCACACTTTGCCACTCACGTGCCGGAAGTCCCAGCGCGACAGCCCGATCGGAAGCAACCGCTCAGGGGCGCCGGATCTTCGCGTCGATGCGGTGGATGCGCAGGTCGTGCGACGGGATCCGGAACGTCTCGACCACCCGGACCGTCGCGAGGGTGCGGCCGAGGAGTCCGGCGTCGAGGAGGTAGTCGACGGTGACGTCGTCGCCGTCGACCGTCCACACGCAGTCGCGGATCGACCGGATCACCCGGTACTGCGGACCGCCGGACAGGCTTCGGCGCAGGTGATTTCCGGAGAACGCCGTCTTCAGCCCCATCTCGTATCGCACGGCCCGGGGTTCGATGGGCACCGAGTTGCCGTCGTGGCTGAGCAACGCGTCCAGGTAGGCCCGGGCGACATCGACCTGTGTGTTCATCTCAGTAGTCGAACACTTCGGTCGCGGCGAGCACCAGCGTTTCCGCGTCGTCGCAGCTAGGTGCGGACGCCGCGACGGACGCCGTCAGCCGGTTGCCGATTTTGTCCCGTTCGCTCACCGGACTCGACGGCAGGTTCGTGTCGAACACGGACCCCGGATAGAAGTAGTAGTGGCATTCGATCGCGTCCCGGAAGTAGGTGAACGGCTTGCCGTCGAGTTCGACCGTTTCGGGGCCGCCGGCCTGCGACGGTTCCGGCGACAGCGCCAGTTGCACGGACGCCTCGGCACCGCCGCGAAGCGTCAGGTGGCATTCGAAGGGGCGGCTGCCGGGGGTGAACGTCTCGACCGACAGCTTCTCGACCACCCGGCACGGATCCTGTTGCGCAAGAGGAATATCCGACGGTCCAGACACCGGCGACCCCAGCCTGCCCACGACCGATCCGAGTACCGTCCGAGCCTCCGCGCAGTCGTCGCCGGCCGCGGAGTCGCCCGACCCGCCTGCCCCGTCGAGGTACGACACATGGCCCCAGCGGCCGGGGGCGGCGACGTCCGGGACCGGCGGCAGCGAGAAGTAGAGGGTGCACGTGCCCGGGAGTGCGCCGGCCGCGGGACGCACCTCGATTCCCGACGCCGCCTCCCCCGCGCCGGTGCGCTCCGTGGGTTCGCGTTCACCGACCGTCACCTCGACCCAGACGGGGTTGGCGGGGGTGCCGCGCGCAGGCACCAGTTCGGCGTGGCAGGTCGACAGGTCGCCGACGGGTCCGTACGCGGTGACCTGCCCGAACGCGGCGACCAGGTCTCGGTCGAGCAGTCCGCACGGTGCGAGGTCGCGGGCTGCGGCGGCGACGGCCAACTCCGCGCGGGTGTGCTCGCTGACCGGCACGCCGTAGATCGGCTCGCCTTCCCCCGCGACGCTCGGCGCCCCCGCGACGACGCCGGAACACGACACCAGCACCATCGCAAAAACGGCGGCCACCAGCGGTGATACCACCGTCGCGCTGCGGCCCACCGCTCTCTCCTCACTCGGACTTCGAACCCCGGCACGCGGACGACGGTGCCCGGAGTACAGTGCTGAGTATGCAGCGCGCACTCCTCCTTGGTTGCCGCGACGGGGTCTGATCCAGACTGGCTTCCCGTCGCGGGGTTTTTCGTGCGCCGGTCGACACAGCCGTTGGACTCCCGACAGTCCACATCGAACCTGGAGATCAATCCCATGTCCCCCGCTGACGCCTTTACCTCCGGATCGCGCACCATCACGCCGCCATCCAAGCCTGCTCCCTCCGATCAGCCGGAATGGAACACGCAGAAGAATTCGTCGATGCCGACGTTCCGCTACCGCTCCTTCTCCGAGGAAGTGGAGCCGGTGTCGCTGCCGGACCGCACGTGGCCCGACAAGATAATCGACCGCGCCCCGCAGTGGTGCGCCGTCGATCTCCGTGACGGCAACCAGGCACTGATCGACCCGATGAGCCCCGCCCGCAAGCGCCGCATGTTCGAACTGCTGGTGCGGATGGGGTACAAGGAGATCGAGGTCGGCTTCCCGTCGGCGAGCCAGACGGACTTCGACTTCGTCCGCGAGATCATCGAGGACGGCGCGATCCCGGACGACGTCACCATCCAGGTGCTCACGCAGTCCCGGCCGGAACTGATCAAGCGCACGTTCGAGGCCTGTGAGGGCGCGAACAAGGTGATCGTCCACTTCTACAACTCGACGTCCGTGCTGCAGCGCCGGGTGGTGTTCAAGGCCGACCGCGAGGTGATCAAGAAGATCGCGACCGACGCGGCGACCCTGGCCCTCGAAGAGGCGAAGAAGTACCCGGACACGCAGTGGCGCTGGGAGTACTCCCCCGAGTCGTACACCGGCACGGAACTGGCGTACGCCAAGGAGGTGTGCGATGCCGTCACCGAGGTGCTGCAGCCGACGCCGCAGAACCCGGTGATCCTGAACCTGCCCGCCACCGTCGAGATGGCGACGCCGAACGTGTACGCCGACTCCATCGAGTGGATGCACCGCAACCTGGCCCGCCGCGACTCGGTCATCCTGTCGCTGCACCCGCACAACGACCGCGGCACCGGTGTGGCCGCCGCCGAGCTGGGCTACCAGGCCGGGGCCGACCGCATCGAGGGCTGCCTGTTCGGTAACGGCGAGCGCACCGGCAACGTCTGCCTGGTCACGCTCGGGCTCAACATGTTCACCCGCGGCGTCGACCCGCAGATCGACTTCTCGAACATCGACGAGATCCGCCGCACCGTCGAGTACTGCAACCAGCTGCCCGTCCACGAGCGCCACCCGTACGGCGGCGACCTCGTGTACACCGCGTTCTCCGGCAGCCACCAGGACGCGATCAACAAGGGCCTCGACGCGATGAAGTTCGACGCCGATTCGCAGGACGCGGACGTCGACGACATCCTGTGGGCGGTCCCCTACCTGCCGATCGACCCGAAGGACGTGGGCCGCACGTACGAGGCCGTGATCCGCGTCAACTCGCAGTCCGGCAAGGGCGGCGTCGCGTACATCATGAAGGCCGATCACGGACTGGTGCTGCCGCGTCGCCTGCAGATCGAGTTCTCGCAGGCCGTCCAGCGGATCACCGACGGCGAGGGCGGCGAGGTGTCGCCCAAGGAGATGTGGGACGTCTTCCACGAGGAGTACCTGGCTCCGATCACGCCGCTCGAGCGGATGAAGCAGAAGGTCACCGCGGCCGAGGAGGACGGCGGCACCGACTCGATCACCGCGACGGTGAAGGTCAACGGCAAGGAGCACGAGATCTCGGGTTCGGGCAACGGCCCGCTCGCCGCGTTCGTCGACGCGCTCGCCACGATCGACTTCGACGTGCGGGTCCTCGACTACTCGGAGCACGCCATGTCGGCGGGCGACGACGCCCAGGCCGCCGCGTACGTCGAGTGCGCCGTGACCGCTCCCGACGGACGGAACACCGTGGTCTGGGGCGTCGGCATCGCGACGTCGATCACCACCGCGTCGCTGCGCGCCGTCGTCTCGGCGGTCAACCGGGCGCACTGACCGCTCCCGCACCACCGCTGCCGCAGGCGCGCATCACGCGCACCTGCGGCAGCGTCGTTTCCGGGCCTTGTTTCGGGGTGCGAAAGTGCCGCTCTCCGGGCACCGGGTGACTACCCTGGTAACGGAGTCCACACCGGACCCGAACCGCCTCGGACCCTTCGGGGGGCGTCGTGAATCTGGCATTTCAACAGCATCGTCCGGTCCGTCCGTATCCGGCCCGGCGTCGCCCCAAGGGCGCCTTCTTCTACAAGATGATCACCACGACGGACCCCAAGGACCTGGGGATTCTGTACCTGATCACGTCGTTCGCCTTTTTCATGGCCGGCGGTCTGATGGCGCTGCTGATCCGCGGCGAACTGGCCGTCCCGGGTCTGCAGTTCCTGTCGAACGAGCAGTACAACCAGTTGTTCACGATGCACGGCACGATCATGCTGCTGCTGTATGCGACGCCGATCGTGTTCGGGTTCGCCAACTACATCCTGCCGCTGCAGATCGGCGCGCCCGACGTGGCGTTCCCGCGTCTCAACGCGTTCAGTTACTGGGCGTTCCTGTTCGGCGGGACCATCGCGATCGCGGGGTTCGTCACCCCGGGCGGCGCCGCGGACTTCGGCTGGACGGCGTACTCGCCGCTGACGAGCACGCTGCACTCCCCGGGCGTCGGCGCCGACCTGTGGATCATGGGGCTGGCGCTGTCGGGCCTCGGCACCATCCTCGGTGGGGTCAACATGATCACCACCGTCATCTGCCTGCGGGCGCCGGGCATGATCATGTTCCGGATGCCGATCTTCACGTGGAACATCTTCGTCACCAGCATCCTCATCCTGGTGGCGTTCCCGATCCTCACCGCCGCGCTGATGGGCCTGTTCGTCGACCGGCATCTGGGCGGGCACCTGTACGACCCGGCGAACGGCGGCGTGCTGCTGTGGCAGCACCTGTTCTGGTTCTTCGGCCACCCCGAGGTGTACATCGTGGCGCTGCCGTTCTTCGGAATCGTCACGGAGGTCTTCCCGGTGTTCAGCCGCAAACCGGTGTTCGGGTACAGCGGGCTCGTCTACGCGACGATCGCCATCGGGGCGCTGTCGATCGCCGTGTGGGCGCATCACATGTACGCGACCGGCGCGGTGCTGCTGCCGTTCTTCTCGTTCATGACGTTCCTGATCGCGGTGCCCACCGGGGTGAAGATCTTCAACTGGGTCGGCACCATGTGGAAGGGTCAGCTGACGTTCGAGACCCCCATGCTGTTCTCGCTCGGCTTCCTCATCACGTTCATCTTCGGCGGCCTCACCGGCGTGATCCTCGCGAGCCCGCCCCTGGACTTCCACGTCACGGACAGCTACTTCGTGGTCGCCCACTTCCACTACGTGCTGTTCGGGACGATCGTGTTCGCCACGTACGCCGGCATCTACTTCTGGTTCCCGAAGATGACCGGGCGCATGCTCGACGAACGCCTCGGCAAGTGGCACTTCTGGACGACGTTCACCGGGTTCCACGGCACGTTCCTCGTCCAGCACTGGCTCGGAGCGGAGGGGATGCCGCGCCGCTACGCCGACTACCTGCCCTCGGACGGCTTCACCGTCCTCAACTCGGTGTCCACGGTGTTCGCGTTCGTCCTCGGCGCGTCGACGGTGCCGTTCGTCTGGAACGTCTTCAAGAGCTACCGGTACGGCGAGGTGGTGACGGTGGACGACCCGTGGGGTTTCGGCAACTCCCTGGAGTGGGCGACCAGCTGCCCGCCGCCGCGGCACAACTTCACCGAGTTGCCGCGCATCCGCTCCGAGCGGCCGGCGTTCGAACTGCACTATCCACACATGGTCGACCGGATGCACCGCGAGGCGCACGTGGGCCTGCGGGGCGCGGTGGCGCACGCGACCGAACCGGCCACCGTCGAACCGAAGGTGAACCCTCAGTAACTTCCGTGTGAAAGTTCCCGTCTGCGAGAACATCTCGAAAAACCGGACGAAACCGACTCCGTGACAACGGGTTGCAGATAGTTTGCCGAAGGACGCCCAGCTCGACGGAATTCCGGCCTTCTTACTCTCTCGTAGGGTCGACACGCAAGTCCTTGAAGACTTGACAAGCCGATCCGGGCCTCGCAGAAGTTACGCGCGGGTACATATTTTCGACGTTATGCTCGCATTCCCCGAGCATCGGCCCTGCAACGACGCAGGTTCGACGATCGCGTTCGGGGCGCCCCTGGAGGAAGTCAAGTGGGTTGTGCAGGGGTGCACGTGTCCGCGAAGGCGGCACCCAGTCCTCGGCGGACATGGCCTTGGCCATCGAAACACTCTGCGGATCAATGAGTTTTACGGAAACGGAGCGATAACAGATGTTCAAGCGAATAGCGATAGTGAACCGCGGCGAGGCGGCCGTCCGCCTGATTCGTGCGGTGCGCGAACTGAACGCCGAGCACAACTACGGCATCCGCACGATCGCCCTGCACACCGAGGCCGAGCGTCGCGCGATGTTCGTCCGGCAGGCCGACGAAGGTGTGTGCTTGCGCACAGTCAAGACCGGCACCGCCTACCTCGATCACGCCGAGCTGGCCCGCGCGCTGCGCGAGAGCAAGGCCGACGCCGTGTGGGTCGGCTGGGGCTTCGTCGCCGAGGATCCCGCGTTCGTCGAGGTCTGCGAGCAGCTCGGCATCACATTCATCGGCCCGCCCGCCGAAGCGATGCGCCTGCTGGGCGACAAGGTCGAGGCCAAGCTCCTCGCCGAGAAGGTAGAGGTCCCGGTCGCGCCGTGGAGCGGTGGCCCCGTCGCCACCCGCGCCGACGCCCGTCGTCACGCCCAGGCCATCGGCTACCCGCTCATCATCAAGGCCCGCTCCGGCGGCGGTGGCCGCGGTATCCGCAAGGTGTGGTCGGAAGACGAGCTCGAACTCGCGCTCGAACGCACCCAGGGTGAGGCCCAGCGGTCCTTCGGCGACCCCGTCGTGTTCATCGAACGGCTGGTCACCGACGCACGCCACGTAGAGGTACAGGTCATCGCCGACAACTTCGGCAACGTCTGGGCTCCCGGTGTGCGCGACTGCTCCATCCAGCGCAAGAACCAGAAGGTCATCGAGGAGTCCAGCTCCCCGCTCCTCACCGCCGAGCAGTCGAACCACCTGCGCACCGTCTCCGCCGAGCTCGTGCGCGCCGCCGGCTACCGCGGCGCCGGCACGGTCGAGTACCTGTACCAGCCCGAGCAGAAGACGTTCACGTTCCTCGAGGTCAACACCCGCCTGCAGGTGGAGCACCCCATCACCGAGGCCACCACGGGCATCGACCTGGTGAAGCTGCAGATCCTCGTCGCCAGCGGTGAGCCGCTCGTCGGCGACTGCCCGCCCGAATTCGGTCATGCCGTCGAGGCCCGCCTCAACGCGGAGGACGCCGCCAACGGCTTCGCTCCCGCACCCGGCGCCGTGCAGCTGCTCAAGTTCCCGCTCGGCAGCGGTCTCCGCGTCGACACCGGCATCGCCCAGGGCGACGTCATCCCGCCCGACTACGACTCGATGGTCGCCAAGGTCATCGCCTGGGGTCGCGACCGCTCCGAGGCCCTCGCGCGTCTGCGCACCGCGCTCCGCGAGACCACTGTCGTGCTGCAGGGCGGCACCACCACGAAGTCGTTCCTCCTCGAACTGCTCGACCGCGAAGAGGTCATCTCCGCGTCCGCGGACACCGGCTGGCTCGACCGCACCGGCGTCGGCAGCGTCACGACGCCCACCAAGGTGGCCGATGTCGCACTGATCGCCGCCGCCATCGACGTCTACGACGCCGAGGAGAAGCTCGAGCGCGAGGCGTTCCTCTCCTCCGCTCGCGGTGGACGCCCCCGCGCCGGTCACGCCATCGGCCGGAAGGTGGAGCTCAGCTACCAGGGTCAGGCCTACGGCCTCACCGTCACGCAGGTCGGCGCCCACAGCTACCGCGTCGACGGCGACAGCCCCGACGTCGAGGTCGAGGTCGACCGGCTCAGCGAATTCGAGAGCCGCCTCGTCGTCGGCACCCGCCGCCACCACGTGGTGTCGGTCGCCGGCCGCGCCCAGTACCTCGTCGAGGTCGACGGCATCAGCCACCAGATCAGCCAGGACGAGGCCGGCGTCGTCCGCGCACCCGCTCCCGCAGTCGTGGTCGCGGTGCCCGTGTCCGTCGGCGACGAGGTCGAGGTCGGCGACACGCTGGTCGTCCTCGAGAGCATGAAGATGGAGACCGCCGTCCGTGCGCCCGTCGCAGGCCGGGTCCGCGAAGTTCTCGCGATGGTCAACTCCCAGGTCGACGCCGGCACCGCACTGCTGCGCGTCGAGGAGACCGCGGAAGAGTCCACCGCTCCGAAGTCGCCGCGCGTCGAATTCGAGGTCGCCGTCCCCGCCTCGAAGGGCGACGTCCGCACCGACGCCCTCGAGCAGATCGACGCGCTCGCCGCGCT
The DNA here is from genome assembly GCF_002165735.1 of Rhodococcus sp. NCIMB 12038. Lineage (NCBI taxonomy): Bacteria > Bacillati > Actinomycetota > Actinomycetes > Mycobacteriales > Nocardiaceae > Rhodococcus > Rhodococcus sp. NCIMB 12038. The sequence goes on along the minus strand of NZ_NHML01000007.1, from coordinate 190,900 downwards.
GCTCACCGGATACGACGTCAGCGCGAAGCGGGCAGGCGTGCTCCTCGCCGACTACGAGAAGCTGCGCTCCGAAATCGCGGGCGACGCGGATCTGGTGCAGGCGGAACTCGCCCTGCTGAACACGTTCGCGGACATCTGCGAGATCGGACGTAACCGTCCCACCGCAGCCGAGGAGGACGCTGACGAGCGCGTCCACAGCCCGCGCGAGCACTTCCACACCTACCTGCACACCCTCGACGTCGAACTCGAAGGCCTGCCGGAGTCGTTCACGACCCGGCTGTCGCGGGCGCTGCGTCACTACGACGTCACCGACCTCGAGCGCACCGGCGAGCTGGAGGAGGCGGTCTACCGCCTGTTCCTCGCGCAGCAGCGCATGGACAACCAGGTTCCCGTCATCGCCGCCCTGCTCGACCGGTGGCTGAACGAGGGCAACGCTCCCGGCCGCGCACCCAGCGGACTCGGCGAGGTCCTGGACCGGCTCATCACCGCCACCCAGGTCCGTTACCCGGTCATCGGCAACGTCGCCCGCAACGTGCGGTTCCGGTTCTTCGACGAGCCGCAGATCCGCAAGGCGCGCGAGCAGGTGTACGACGGTGTCCGCGGCAGCCTCGAGTACCTCGCCGAGAACCCCGCCGCCGGCGACTACCAGGAACGCCTCGAAGCCCTGGTCGCCACCCCGCAGTCGCTGACCGAGCTCCTCGGACAGCGGATCGCGCGCAAGAGCACGACCGTCGGCCCGCTGCTCGAGGTCGTCACCCGGCGTTACTACGACATCCGCACGCTCGAGGACGTCACGTCCTTCGAACGCAACGGACGCCGTTTCGTCACCGGCAACTTCGACCTGCTCGGCGAGCGCCTGAACCTGGTCTCCGCCGTCGCCGAGTACGCCGAACTGCCCGGTGCGCTCGACGAGATCGGTGCCGTCGCCTCGGAGAACCCCGAGAACCTCGTCCTCGACCTCTACCTGTCGTGGACCGCGCCGCCCGCCGACCCGGACACCATGTCCGAGGACCTGCGGAAGGCACTGACGGCGCTGCCGCTGGCCGCGACCTGCCGCCGCGTCACGGTGTCCGTCTTCGGCGGAACCGACGTCGACGTCCGCAAGTTCACCTACCGCCCGGACGCAGGCGTCCTCGCGGAGGAGAAGCTGATCCGGGACATGCACCCGCTCACCGGTCAGCGACTCGACCTCTGGCGCCTGAAGAACTTCGACGGCACCCGCCTCCCCGCGTCCGCCGAGACGTTCCTGTTCAACCTGGTCTCGCGCGACAACCCCACCGACGAACGCCTCATCGCGCTCGCCGAGGTCCGCGACATCACGCCCGTCCGCAACGAGGACGGCCAGGTCGTCGGTGTTCCCGCGGCCGAGCGTGTGCTGCAGTCGTGCCTCGACGGCATCCGCCGGGCGCAGGCCACGCGCGGCAGCAAGCGCAAGCTCGACGCCAACCGCGTCGTGCTGTACGTGTGGCCGAAGATCGACGTCCCCGTCGAGGATCTCGAGGCATTCGCCCGGGTCGCGGCACCGCTCACCGCGGGCGCAGGCCTCGAGGAGATCACCGTGATCGCCCGCCTCCAGGGCGAGCCCGGCACGGAGTCGCGGGAGAAGGCTCTGCGCTTCTCCTACCGCACCGGAGCAGGCGTGGTCGTCAAGGTCACCGAACCGCCGACCGAACCGCTGCAGCCGCTCGACGCGTACACGCAGAAGGTCCGCAGCTCCCGTGCCCGCGGCACCGTCTACCCGTACGAGCTGATCCCGCTGCTCACCGGCCGCGACGGCAGCTTCGTCGAGCACGACCTGGACGAGTCGGGCCAGTTGGTGCCCGTCGAGCGTCCGTACGGCCAGAACAAGGCCGGCCTCGTCGTCGGTCTGGTCACGGCCCGCACCGACCGGCACCCCGAGGGCATGACCCGCGTCGCGCTGTTCGGTGACCCGACGAAGGCTCTGGGCACCGTGGCGGAAGCCGAGTGCGCCCGCCTCGTCGCCGGTGTCGACCTGGCCGAGAAGCTGGGTGTTCCCGTCGAGTGGTTCGCGCTGTCGTCCGGCGCGACGATCTCCATGGACAGCGGCACGGAGAACATGGACTGGGTGTCGCGCGGTCTGCGTCGCCTCATCACGTTCACGCAGGACGGTGGCGAGGTCAACGTGATCGTGGCCGGCATCAACGTCGGTGCGCAGCCGTACTGGAACGCCGAAGCCACGATGCTGATGCACACCAAGGGCATTCTCGTCATGACGCCGGACAGCGCCATGGTGCTCACCGGCAAGAACTCGCTCGACTACTCGGGTGGCGTCTCGGCCGAGGACAACTTCGGTATCGGTGGTTACGACCGCGTGATGGGCCCCAACGGTGAGGCGCAGTACTGGGCGCCGAACCTGCCCGCCGCGTGCGAGATCCTGTTCGCGCACTACGACCACGCGTACGTCGTTGCCGGAGAACGCTTCCCGCGGCGGGCGCAGACCAGCGACCCGATCGGGCGCGACGTGCGGTCCTTCCCGCACATCCACCCGTCCAGCGACTTCACCACGGTCGGCGACATCTTCTCCGCGGAGACGAACCCGGAACGCAAAAAGCCGTTCGACATTCGCACGGTGATGCGTTCACTCGTCGACCAGGACCACACGGTGCTGGAGCGGTGGGCCGACATGGCCGACGCCGACACGTCCGTCGTGTTCGACGCCCACCTCGGCGGATACCCGGTGAGCGTCATCGGCATCGAGTCGCGCGCCATCGCCCGTAAGGGATGGTCGCCGGCCAACGGTCCCGACCAGTGGACCGCGGGCACGCTGTTCCCGCAGTCGTCGAAGAAGACGGCCCGGGCGATCAACGCCGCCAGCGGCAGCCGTCCGCTCGTGGTGCTGGCCAACCTGTCCGGATTCGACGGTTCCCCGGACTCGCTGCGACACATCCAGCTCGAGTACGGCGCCGAGATCGGCCGCGCCATCGTCAATTTCGACGGTCCGATCGTGTTCTGCGTCGTCTCCCGCTACCACGGTGGCGCGTTCGTGGTGTTCTCCGGAGCACTGAACGACAACATGGAGGTGCTGGCGGTCGAGGGCTCGTTCGCCTCGGTCCTCGGTGGTGCCCCCGCCGCGGCCGTCGTGTTCACCCGTGAGGTCAACTCGCGGGTGGCGGCGGACCCGTCGATCCGGGAGCTCGAGGCCAACCTGGCCGGCGCCCAGAACGACGCCCAGCAGGCTCACCTGCGGGTGGAACTGGCGGCCCAGCAGGCTGCGGTGCGCAACGAGAAGCTCGGTGAGGTCGCTGCCGAGTTCGAGGCCGTGCACAACATCCAGCGGGCACAGCGGGTCGGCTCCGTCGACGCCGTCATCCCCGCCGTGGAGCTGCGTCCGTACATCATCGGTGCGGTCGAGCGCGGCATGCGCCGGGCGGTCGAAGCCGGCAAGTAGTCCCCACCCGAACGGCCGCGGCAACCTACCGGTGTCGCGGCCGTTCGGCGTTTCGCGGGCGTGGCGTCAGGTCAGCCCGCATTTCACCTGTTTCGGATGACGCGGGCGCCCCGACCCGGTGCGATAGTCAGCGCAGAGTGAATTCGACTGTGAATGGAGCGCTGCTATGGACTCTTTCTGGGACTTTCTCTGGGTGATCATCGTCACCTTCGGCTTCGTGGCCTACCTGATCCTGTTGTTCTCCATCATCACCGACCTGTTCCGCGACCATAAGACGTCGGGCTGGGTGAAGGCGATCTGGATCGTCTTCCTGTTCTTCGTCCCACTGCTGACCGCGCTCGTGTACCTCATCACCCGGAGCAAGAGCATGGCCGAGCGCTCGATGGCGGCCGCGCAGGAGGCGAAGCAGGCGCAGGACAGCTACATCCGTTCCGTCGCGGGCAAATCCTCGGCCGAGCAGATCGCGGACGCGAAGGGCCTCCTCGATGCAGGCACCATCACGCAGGCGGAATACGAGACGCTGAAGGCGAAGGCGCTGAGCAGCTGAGTACTGGGCAGCTGAGCGCCCGCCCCGAAGAAGGCCCGCCTGCCCGGCGGGCCTTCTTCAGTTTCCGGCCCGCTGAGTCCCCGATCCGGCCCGTTCAGTCCGCGATCCGCTCCTTCACTCCACGATCCGGGCCGCGACGTCCCGGAACGCCTGCAGCACGGTGGCGACGGCGGGAACGTCGTCGGCCGCGGGTCTGCGCGCCAGTTCGTAGATGCGGGCCGCACGGACCCCGGCGAGGGGAAGCTGGACCACCGCGCGGCTGGTCACCGCGTGCCGGGCCAGCAGAGCCACGCCGTGACCGCCGGCGACGAGTTCCTCGATGACCCGGAAGTCGTTGATGCGCATCGCCACGTGCGGCTGCACACCGGTCGCGGCGGCCACCGACATCAGCACGTCGTCGACGGGAAACCCGCCGCGCACGCTGATCCACCTCTCGTCCGCCAACTGGTCCGGTCGGACCGCGTCCTGTCCGGCGAGTGGATGGCCGGGCGGCAGGATCAGGTCGATGGGCTCGCGCATCAGCGGCTCGGCCGTCACCCGCGGCGAAGACGTGTCGGGGGCCCGCTCGTCGCGATGGGTCAGCACCACGTCGTAATCGGCGAGCAGGGCGGGCACCGCGGCCGCCGGCAGGTCCTCGTCACGCGCCTGCACGTCCACCCCGCTGCCCGCGAGCGCGTCCAGCAGTCCGGGCAGCAGCAGTGCGGCACCGGACGGGAACAGCGCCACCCGTACCCGGCCGCGTGGCGAACCGCGGTAGGCGCTCATCTCGGCCGCCGCGCGGTCCAGGGCGGCCACGACGTCGTCGGCGCGGACGACGAGGGCCTGACCGGCATCGGTGAGCCGCAGCCGGCGGCCTGCCGGTTCGAGCAGCGTCACCCCGGCCTCCCGCGAGAGGATCTTGAGCTGCTGCGACACCGCCGACGGCGTCATCGACAACGCCTGCGCGGTCGCCGCCACCGTCCCGCGGTCCGCCAGCTCTCGGAGCACGCGCAACCGGGTCGCATCCATGTAGCAAAACTACATCGATGGTGCACTTTAATGCGCTTGTCCTGATTGTTTCCGTGCCCTCACGATGGAATGCATGACCTCCCGCGACCGGCTGCTCGGACTCACCGTCGTCGTCCTCTGGGGGCTCAACTTCCTCGCCATCCGCGCCGGCCTCGACCACTTCCCGCCGTTCTTCTTCGCGGCCCTGCGATTCTTCGTCATCGCGATCCCGGTGATCCTGTTCGTTCCCCGACCGCAGGTCCCGCTGAAGTGGCTGCTCGTGTACGGCGTCGGGTTCGGCGTCGGCCAGTTCGCGTTCCTGTTCTGGGCCATGCACGTCGGGATGCCGACCGGGCTCGCGTCGCTGGTGCTGCAGTCCTCCGCGCCGTTCACGGTGGTCCTCGGCGCGGCCGCGCTGCGGGAGCGGCTGCGGCCGGCGCAGGTGGGCGGACTGCTCGTCGCGATGGCCGGGATGACCGTCATCGGCTGGGACCGCACCCAGCACGCCGCGCTGCTGCCGGTGGCCCTGACCCTGCTCGCGGGACTGTCGTGGGCGCTGGGCAGCATCGGCAACCGCAAGGCCGCGTCGGACCAGCCGATGCGGCTGATGCTGTGGATGTGCGTCATTCCTCCGCTGCCGATGCTGGCGCTGTCGCTCGGGGTGGAGGGGCCGTCGGCCGGCTGGGACGCCCTGACGTCCTCGCTGCACGGCACCGGTCCGCTCGCGCTCGCGGGCCTCGCCTACATCGTGATCCTCGGCACGGTCGCGGGCTCCGGTCTGTGGACGGCACTGCTGAGCCGCTACCCCGCCGGAATGGTCGCGCCGTTCTCCCTTTTGGTCCCGATCGTCGGGATCGGGGCGTCCTGGCTGGTGCTGCGCGAGGAGCCGAGCGTCCTGTCGCTGATCGGCGGGGCCGTCGTCATCGCCGGTGCCGCCGCCACCCAGGTGAGCGCCAAAGCGCGTCCGAGCACACTTTCGCACTCACCTGCCCCCGCGCGAGTCGGCGTCTGACCGGACCCTGTGCAAAACTCGCGGAGTGAGTACTGGAACTGGGATCACCACGCGCGGGAAGGTCGCCCTGCGCGCAGCGGCCGCGGCCTCCTGGGCGTCGCAGAAGGCCGGGCGCGGCAAGGGCTCGATGATCGGCGGGCTGATCGCCCTCAAGATCGATCCGACCCTGATGGAACAGCTCGGCGCCCACCGGCGCACCGCGGTGATCACCGGCACCAACGGCAAGTCCACCACCACCCGGATGACCGCGGCGGCGCTCTCCACCCTCGGTGAGGTCGCGACGCAGGCGGACGGCGCCAACATGGACGCCGGCATCGTCGCCGCGCTCAGCACCCGCGTCCACGCGCCCCTCGCCGCCCTCGAGGTCGACGAACTGCACGTCCCGCACGTCAGCGACGCCGTCAACCCCGAAGCCCTCGTTCTGCTCAACCTCAGCCGCGACCAGCTCGACCGCGTCGGCGAGATCAACATGATCGAACGCAAACTTCGCGCCTGCGTCGCCGCGCACCCGGAGTCCGTCGTGATCGCCAACTGCGACGACGTCCTCGTCGCCTCCGTCGCCTACGACGCGAAGAACGTCGTCTGGGTCGCCGCGGGCGGCGGCTGGGCCAGCGACGCCGCCAGCTGTCCGCGCACCGGCGAACCCATCGTCTGGGAGGGCTCGCACTGGCGCAGCACCGGCTCCGACTTCGCGCGCCCGACGCCCGACTGGTGGCTGGACGACGAAAACCTGTACGGCCCCGACGGTCTGAAGATCCCGATGACGCTCGCCCTGCCCGGGCGCGCCAACCGCGGCAACGCCGCGCAGGCCGTCGCGGCAGCCGTCGCGATGGGTGCGAAGGCGGAGGACGCGGTCGCCGCCGCGGCCACCGTGCAGGAGGTCGCGGGCCGCTACAGCACCGTCGAGGTCGGATCGCACTCCGTGCACATGCTGCTCGCGAAGAACCCCGCCGGCTGGCAGGAAGCGCTGTCGATGATCGACCCCACCGTCGACGGACTCGTGATCGCCGTCAACGGGCAGGTTCCCGACGGCGAGGACCTGTCCTGGCTGTGGGACGTGCGGTTCGAGCACTTCGAGGGCGTCAAAGTGGTGGCAGCCGGCGAACGCGGCACCGACCTTGCCGTCCGCCTCACGTACGCCGGCGTCGAGCACACCCTCGACCCGAACCCGTTGCGGGCCATCGCGTCCTGCCCACCCGGACGCGTCGAGGTGCTCGCCAACTACACCGCGTTCCGCGACCTCAACACCGCCATCGCGAAGGAGGCGCGCAATGCCTGACTCGACCGTCCGCATCGGCCTGGTGCTGCCCGACGTGATGGGCACCTACGGCGACGGCGGCAACGCCCTGATCCTCCGGCAGCGGTTGCGGATGCGCGGCTACGACGCAGAGATCGTCGAGATCACGCTGAACGACCCGGTCCCGGAGTCGCTCGACGTGTACACGCTCGGCGGCGCCGAGGACTCGGCGCAACGCCTCGCCACCCGGCACCTCGCCAAGTACCCCGGCCTGCAGAAGGCCGCCGAACGCGGCGCCCCCGTCCTGGCGATCTGCGCCGCCATCCAGGTGCTCGGCAACTGGTACGAGACGTCGAGCGGCGAACGCGTCGACGGTGTGTCGATGCTCGACGTCACCACGTCCCCGCAGGCGACGCGGTCCATCGGCGAGGTGATCACCACCCCGCAGATCGACGGCTTGACGCAGCCGCTGACGGGCTTCGAAAACCACCGCGGCGGAACCACACTCGGCGCCGGCGCACGCGGGCTCGCCCGGGTCACGCACGGTGTCGGCAACGGCGTCGGAGACGGACTCGAAGGCGTCGTGCAGGGTTCCGTGATCGGCACGTACATGCACGGACCCGCGCTCGCCCGCAACCCCGAACTCGCCGACCTGCTGCTGAAGCGGGCACTGGGCGTCGACGAACTCGCCCCCCTCGACCTGCCCGAGGTCGACCAACTGCGCCGGGAGCGTCTGCGCGTCTAGGCACGTGAGTGACAAAGTGTGGTCCCGCACGCTTTCCCACTCACCTGGGCAGGTGAGTGGGAAAGAGTCCCCGGACACGCTTTTTCACTCACGTGGGCAGGCGGGACACCGGTGCGTCGTGTCGGCCCAGCCCTCCCGGACCAGCACGCGCCGCACCTCCTCGAACACCCCGCACGGGTCGCGGGTGGTCTCGTCCCAACCGTAGACCAACCGCGGACGGTCGGCGAGTTCCGCGGCATTGTCACGCCGGCGGTCACGGAAGCGGGACTGCTGCCCGCTGTGATATTGCTGCCCGTCGAGCCGGACGATCAACGGGACTCCGGTCGGGCTGTAGTCGACGTCTTCGTACAGAATCCGGCCGTCCACGACGTGCGGCATCTGACGCTTCCCGGCCGGCAGTCCGTGCGACCTCTCGACGTCGAGCGCGTACCGGTGCTCGAGGACGGATTGGACGCCGTCGCCGAGCAGCGTCACCGCATCGGCGATCTCCGTCGCGTGCCGGTACGGGCGCCGGAGCTCGAGTTTCCGGCGGAGCGCATCGACGTGAACCTTGCCGTTGGTGGCCGCTTCGATCAATCGCGCCGCCGCTTCCTTCGGGGTTTCTTCGGACACAGCGAGGTCGAACACCGTGTCGGCCTTCGATGTTCGGGGTTGGCGAAACGGGACGGCGATGTGCCCGAAGGCCCGGGACCGATGGACCACAACGCCGCCGTGCACGAGGGCGTTTCCGGCAGAGGTCGGGCGTGGACCGCCCGTTACGCGTACCGTCGAGCCCTGGTTCACCGCCGAGCACTTGTAGGGCACGGTGATGTGAACCGGAGCGGACGGGTCGTCGATGCGGAGCATCCCCCACTCCTCGGCCGCGGTCCGGTGGCTGAGGATCGCGCGACCGCCGCCGTAGAGAAGCGCGGCGGAGAGGGCCATCGGGCGCGTGAGCGGGCCGTTGGTCACCGCGATGACCCGGGGAAGCACCCTCAACCATTGGCCGGTGACCACCCGGTGCCGGAGTGCGGTGGCACTGACGCCGTGCGCCCGTAGCTGTGCCGTGGTGACGACGCCGTCCTGGGCGTCGAGAAGCGCTTGCCATGAGTCGTGTTCCATGCCCGAAACGGTGTCGGCCCTCCCCGACACGGATCGGTCCCGCGGGCCCGGTTATCCACAGGCTGTGCATAACCCAGGTGAGTGGCAAAGCGTCCCCGGCGACGCTTTGCCACTCACGTGTCAGTGCAACCCAGCAGTTGCACGAACCGGCAGACGTGTGCAACCATGGAGTTGCAGATCACCTCACGAGGAAGGTAGCCGTCATGGACGCATCGAGCAGCATCACCAGGACCGTTGTCGTGAACGCCCCGAGAGCGGCGGTATGGGCGGCGATCACGGATCCCGAGAAGATCAGCCAGTGGTTCGGGCAGCGCACGTCGCTCGACCTCAGTGTCGGCGGCGAGGCCGCCTTCACGTGGGACGAGCACGGCACGGCCCGCGCCGTCGTCACGGAGGTCGACGAACCGAACGCGTTCGGTTTCCGCTGGGCCGCCGACATCGACGCCGACCCAGTGGTCGGCAACTCGACCCTGGTGCGGTTCACGCTGTCCGAGCACGCCGCCGGCACCGAACTGACCGTCGTCGAAACCGGGTTCGACACCCTCGACCGCGAGGTCGCCGACCAGAAGCGGGCCCGCGAGGCCAACGTCCAGGGCTGGCACGCCGAACTCGACGAACTGGTCGCGTACCTGCACGGCGTGAAGGCATGACGGTGGGCACGTATGCCGAACTGGCCTCGGTGTTCGCGGCGCTGTCCGACGAGACTCGCTGGGAGATCCTGACCGAACTGGGGCGGTCGGACCAGTCGGCGTCGTCGCTGGCCACCCGGCTTCCGGTGTCGCGGCAGGCCATCGCGAAGCATCTGACCGCTCTGCAGGCGTGCGGGCTGGTGGAGTCGGTGAAGGTGGGCCGCGAGATCCGCTACCGCGCGCTGGGCGCCGAACTGAACAAGACGGCGCGGACGCTCGAACGGATCGGGGCCGAGTGGGACCGCCGCTTGGCGGCCATCAAGGAGATCGCGGAATCGATGGAGGAGTAAAGACCCCAGACAGGGGTTCGGCCGGGAATGCTTCTGCATTCTCGGCCGGATCTCTGCTTCTCGAGTTTTCTCTGCTCACAGGTACATTTCCTCGATCCGCACAACTGACGATACACGCGAGTGATCTACGTCACAAGAGGTTCCACCGGACTTTTCTTCGCCCGATCGTGCCCGGGCAGCGTCAGGGACACCGCGAACACCAGGACCGCCAGCACGGCGCACACCCCGTAGGCGGTCGAGAATCCGGCAGCCGAGGCGACGCCGCCCACCATGCTCGCGGCCAGGACGGTCGCGACGACTGCACTGCACATGGTCGTGCCCATCGTCCGCAGCAGCACGTTGACGCCGTTGGCCGCGGCCATCTGCGTGGACGGCACGGCCCGGACGATCAGCATCGGCAGCGTGCTGTACACCAGTGCCGTTCCGATCGCCGCGACCCCGAGCGCCGCGATCACCAGCCACAGCTCCTTGTGCGGCACGGTGTGCAGTGCGTAGCCGAGGACGAGGCAGATCGCGCCCGACAGGATCGTCACCTTGGACCCGTAGCGCTCGGACACCCGGGCGCCGACCTGCGCGAAGACGATCATCGACAGACTCGTCGGGAGCTGGCACACCGCGGCCTGGAGGATGGTCAGGCCGTAGCCGGCGTCGCCGCGGGGCGCCTGAAGCAGCTGGGTGGTGATGAGGGCGTTTCCGTAGAACGCGAAACCGACGAGCAGCGCCGTGACGTGCGGCAGCAGCACCGACCGTCGCCCCGACACCCGCAGATCCACGAGTGGGTTCCGGTTCCGCAACTGCTGATACCCCCACAGCGCGAACAGGAACACCGCGGACCCGAACATGCCGAGCACCGCAGGACTTCCCCAGCCCCACGAGCTGCCCTGGGTGATCGGGACGAGCAGGCAGACGAGTGCGGCGGTCAGACCGACGGCGCCGACCCCGTCGAACCGCCCGCCCGACCGCACCTCGGACTCGCGGATGAACAGCATCGCGGCCACGGTGACCGCGAGCCCGATGCCGGCGATGACCCAGAAGAGGACGTGCCAGTTGGAGTATTCGGCGACAGACGCCGCGAACGGCAGTCCGAGCGCGGTGCCGATACCGAGGGTCGAACTCATCATGGCGATGGCGCCGTGGACCTTCTCGCGCGGCAGTTCGTCGCGGAGGATCGAGATTCCGACCGGGATGACGGCAGCGCCCGCCCCCTGCAGCCCCCGCGCGAAGATGAGGAACGCGATGTCGGACGTCACGGCGCAGATCAACGCGCCGATCGTCATGAAGACGAACGCGACAATGAGCATGCGCTTCTTGCCGAACATGTCGGCGAGCCTGCCGAAGATCGGGGTGACGACCGCGCCGACCAGGAGGGTGGTGGTGATCAGCCAGGACACCGACGTCTGACTCGCACCGGTGAACGTCGGCATGCTGGGCAGGAGGGGCACCATGACCGTCTGCAGGACGGCCTGGAACACACCCGCGAACGCGAGAATCGGGAAGAGGTAACGCGATCCGTTGGCCGATGTTGGTTGCGCGCCCGGGTGATCCGCGAGCGCCGAGAGCGGGCGCGGCAACGAGATCGTCAAATTTCACCCCTCGCGCAGCTGGTAAATGGTTGTTCACCACATTAGGTGAACAACCATTTACCCCGCAAGCCGGACAATCCCCCCTCAGCCGTCGAGCAACTCCTGCACCAGCGGGGCGTATTGCGCCACCACCTCGTCCGGCGTGCCCGTCGCATGCTCCTGCATCATCTTGCGGCGCATGACAGCAAGCCCCGTCAGCATCGACATCACCAGTTCCGCGCGCAGCCGGCCACCCGGCCCGGGCAGTCGTTCGGCCAGCGTGTCGATCATCTGCGTCGAATAGTTGGCCCGGAGCTTCCGGCTGCTCTCCTCGCTCGGCCCGCTCATGAACAGGATGTTCAGCGACAATGGCTTGTACGGTTCGAGCGGCCGGGCGAATATCGACACCATCCGCTCACCCAGACCGTCCAGCGGACCGCTGAACAGCACCTCCGCGGCAGATCGGAAGTCGACGAGCGCATCGAACAACTGCTCCTTCGACCCGAAGTACTTGATGATCAGCGGTGCGCTGACCCCCGCGTCCTCGGCGATGTCCTTGAGCGTGATCTCCCGGTACGGACGCGTCGCGAACGCCCGTCCCGCAGCGTCGACGATCAGCGACCGCGTCTGCTCGGCCGTCCGCTTCACCGGCGCCGCCGTGCCCGGATCCGACGTCACAGCGTGCGCCTCCCCGACAACGCCCGGCCCAGGGTGAGCTCGTCGGCGAACTCCAGGTCGCCGCCCATCGGCAGACCCGACGCGAGCCGGCTGACCGTGAGACCGGGGAAGTCCCGCAGCATCCGCACCAGATACGTCGCGGTGGCCTCCCCCTCGGTGTTGGGATCGGTCGCGATGATCACCTCGGAGACGTCGACGCCGTCCTCCTGATTACCGATGCGCGCGAGCAACTCCCGGATACGCAGTTGGTCGGGGCCCACCCCGGACAGCGGATCCAGCGCGCCGCCCAGAACGTGATAGCGGCCCTTGAATTCACGGGTGCGCTCCACGGCCTGGACGTCCTTCGGCTCCTCGACCACACAGATCACCGTGCGGTCGCGACGCGGATCGGCGCAGATGCGGCAGTGTTCCTTGTCGGACACCGTGCCGCACACGACGCAGAACTGGACGCCGTCACGCACCCGCTGCAGGGCGTTCTTGAGCCGGTCGATTTCCGGCGGCTCGACACTGAGCAGGTGGAACGCGATGCGCTGCGCGCTCTTCGGCCCGACGCCGGGCAGCTTGCCCAGCTCGTCGATCAGATCCTGAACCGGACCTTCGTACACGCCGCGCCTCTAGAAACCGGGGAGGCCGGGCAGGCCGCCCCCACCGAATCCACCCGCGAGCGGACCGAGCTTCTGCGCCGCGATCTCCTGCGCCTTGCTCGACGCGTCCTCGATCGCACCGATCACGAGGTCCTGCAGAGTCTCCACGTCGTCGGGATCGACGACCTTCGGATCGATCTTCAGACCGACCACTTCACCTGTTCCCTTGACCGTCGCGGTCACGAGTCCGCCACCGGCCTGCCCGGTGACCTCGGCCTCGGCCATCTCCTGCTGCGCGGCCATCAGCTGCTGCTGCATCTGCTGCGCCTGCGCGAGGAGCTGCGACATGTCGGGTTGTCCACCTGGTTGCACTGACGTGGTCCTTTCTGCTGTTTCCCCTGCCAGCGTAGACCGTGACCGTCAGCGCGGTCCGCCGCCGATGCCGTCGTACGAATCCCGTCGACGGCGCCGGAGCGAACGGGACCCGGGTCAGCCGAGTTCGCGCTCGAGGTTCGCCAGCACCTGCCCCTGGATCTTCTTCAGACCCAGCGGGGCGAACGTCTTCTCGAAGAAGCCGCCGATGCCGCCCGCGCCCTTCCACTCGGTGGTCGTGGTGACCGTCGACCCGCTGCCGCTCGGCGCGACGACCCAGGTGGTGACGAGCGACGAGTTCGCGTCCGTCTCGGTGATCGTGTTGCCCGCCACGGTGACCGTGGCCTTGATGTCGCGGGACCGCTTCTCGGTGGCCTTCAGCGTCCACTGCGCGACGGTGCCGCCGCCCTGCCCGCCCTCGAGGACGCGGTAGTCCAGGTACTGCTCCGAGAGGATCCGCGGACGCACCGTCTCGTAGTCCGTCAAAGCCGCGAGCGCCTTCTCCGGTGTGGCTGCGACGGTGATCGAACTGCTCGCGCTGACCTGGCCCACTGTTCTGACTCCTCTTGTACGATTTGTACGAAACTGCTTCCTCCTCCCATCCTGCCTTCCAGCCGCGAGTCGGGGCGATGACGTGGCAATCTATTGTGAGGTAGCTCACTTCGGCATGGTCGCGACCCGCACATTGATGAGACATTTGTGTGAATCTTGGGTCGCGCGCGCCGATATGCGTGGCTTGAACCCTCGGAGAGGGATAGCGTCAAGGTGTGGCTGCCTCTTCGGTTGAACTACTGAAAAGCATGCGGGAGGGTGGACGCCCCTTCCGTGCGCATCGCACTCTGCCCGTCACGGGTATCGACGCTCACCGCGCCGGCGTCCGACGACTCCTCGCGTCCTACCGTGCGATCCCCACGGACGCCACGGTGCGGCTCGCGAAGAAGACGTCCAACCTGTTCCGGGCCCGGGCGCAGACCAGCGCACCCGGCCTCGACGTCTCCGGCCTCGGCGGAGTCATCTCCGTCGACCCGCAGGCCCGGACCGCGGACGTCGCCGGAATGTGCACCTACGAGGACCTGGTGGACGCCACCCTGCCGTATGGGCTGGCGCCGCTGGTGGTTCCGCAGCTCAAGACCATCACGCTCGGTGGCGCGGTCACCGGCCTCGGCATCGAGTCGACGTCGTTCCGCAGCGGGCTCCCCCACGAATCGGTCCTCGAGATCGACGTCCTCACCGGCAGCGGCGACATCGTCACCGCGACACCGGAAGGCGAGAATTCCGACCTGTTCTGGGGGTTCCCCAACTCGTACGGAACGCTCGGCTACTCGACGCGTCTGCGCATCCAGCTCGAGCCCGTCAAACGGTATGTGGCACTGCGGCATCTGCGTTTCGACTCGCTGGACGAGCTGCAGTCGGCGATGGATCGCATCGTCACCGACCGCGTCCACGACGGCATCCCCGTCGACTACCTGGACGGCGTCGTCTTCACCGAGTCCGAGAGTTACCTGACGCTGGGCCATCAGACCGACGAGGGCGGCCCCGTCAGCGACTACACCGGCCAGAACATCTTCTACCGATCCATCCAGCACAGTTCGGTGAACCACCCCAAAACGGACAAACTCACCATCCGAGACTATCTGTGGCGCTGGGACACCGACTGGTTCTGGTGCTCACGCGCCTTCGGCGCCCAGAACCCCACCGTCCGCAGGCTGTGGCCGAAGCGACTCCTCCGCAGCAGCTTCTACTGGAAGCTCATCGCCCTCGACCACAAGTACGACATCGGCGACCGGATCGAGAAGCGCAAGGGCAACCCGCCGCGGGAACGCGTCGTGCAGGACGTCGAAGTCCCCATCGACCGCACCGCGGATTTCGTCCGCTGGTTCCTCGACGAGATCCCCATCGAGCCGCTGTGGCTGTGCCCGTTGCGGTTGCGGGAACCCGCCCCCGCAGGCGCGTCCTCGCAACGCCCGTGGCCCCTGTACCCCCTCGAACCGAAACGCACGTACGTGAACATCGGCTTCTGGTCCTCGGTCCCCATCGTCCCGGGCCGGCCCGAGGGGGCGGCGAATCGACTGATCGAAGACAAGGTCAGCGACTTCGACGGACACAAGTCCCTCTACTCCGATTCGTACTATTCACGCGAAGACTTCGAACGCCTCTACTACGGCGGCGATCGATACACGGAACTGAAAAAACGCTACGACCCCAAAACACGATTACTGGACCTTTTCTCCAAGGCGGTGCAACGTCGATGACAACCCTGAAAGCTTCACGCTCGCAAGACCACAAGCTGACCATCGCAGAGATTCTCGAAACTCTGTCCGACGGCATGCTCCCCCTGCGGTTCTCCGCCTACGACGGCAGCGCCGCAGGCCCGGAGGACGCCCCCTACGGGCTCCACCTCAAGACGACGCGGGGCACCACGTACCTGGCGACCGCACCCGGCGACCTCGGCATGGCCCGGGCCTACGTGTCCGGCGACCTCGAGGCCCGCGGCGTCCACCCCGGCGACCCGTACGAGATCCTCCGCGTCATGGGCGACGAACTGCACTTCCGTCGCCCGTCCGCGCTCACACTCGCCGCCATCACCCGGTCGCTCGGCTGGGATCTGCTGCGCCCCATCGCCCCTCCCCCGCAGGAGCACCTCCCGCGGTGGCGCCGGGTCGCGGAAGGTTTGCGGCACTCCAAGTCCCGTGACGCCGAGGTCATCCACCACCACTACGACGTCTCGAACACGTTCTACGAGTACGTCCTCGGCCCGTCCATGACGTACACGTGCGCGTGTTACGAGAACGCCGAGCAGACCCTCGAAGAGGCGCAGGAAAACAAATACCGCCTCGTCTTCGAGAAGCTCGGCCTCCAACCCGGCGACCGCCTGCTCGACATCGGTTGCGGCTGGGGATCGATGGTCCGGTTCGCCGCACGCCGCGGCGTCAAGGTCATCGGCGTCACCCTGTCCCGCGAACAAGCCGAATGGGCGCAGAAGGCCATCGCCGAAGAGGGGTTGTCCGACCTCGCCGAGGTCCGGTTCTCCGACTACCGCGATGTCCCCGAGACCGGCTTCGACGCCATCTCCTCCATCGGCCTGACCGAGCACATCGGCGTCGGCAACTACCCCGCCTACTTCGGACTGCTGCAGAGCAAACTCCGCGAAGGCGGCCGGCTGCTGAACCACTGCATCACCCGGCCCGACAACCAGAGTCAGGCCCGCGCAGGCGGGTTCATCGACCGGTACGTGTTCCCCGACGGCGAACTCACCGGCTCCGGACGCATCATCTCCGAGATCCAGAACGTCGGACTCGAGGTGCGGCACGAGGAGAACCTGCGCGAACACTACGCACTCACCCTCGCCGGATGGTGCCAGAACCTGGTCGACAACTGGGATGCCTGCGTCGCAGAGGTCGGGGAAGGCACCGCCCGCGTGTGGGGCCTCTACATGGCCGGGTCGCGACTCGGCTTCGAACGCAACGTCGTTCAGCTGCACCAGGTCCTCGCCGTCAAGCTCGGGCCGAAGGGCGAGGCGCACGTCCCGCTCCGGCCGTGGTGGAAGTAGGCGGCTCCGCCGCTCGTGCGCCTTTTTGGTAGGGCGGGTTCAACCGGTCGTTGCAACATCCCTGATGATGGAGGGTGTTGCAGATGGTGATGATCGGTCGTCCGCCGGCGTCGGAGCNGNCGCGGTTGATGTTCTGGCAGTGTCGTACGCAGGGTGCCACGGTCGTGGAAGCGGCGTGCGCCGCGGAGGTGACCGCGTCCACCGCGCGCCGGTGGATCATCGACTCCGGTGGGGTTCGTCCCCGCCGGAGTCCACCCCGATCCGCCCGGTTCCTGTCCCTCGAGGATCGCGAACAGATCGACGTGATGGTCCGCGACCGGTGCAGCATCACCGCGATCGCGGCGGCGTTGGGGCGGCATCGCACCACGATCAGCCGGGAGATCGAGCGGGGCACCAACCGGCGCGGCTACTACGTCGCCTCCACCGCACACCGGGCCGCGCAGGCGAGGTCCCGGCGCCCGAAACCGGCGAAGCTCGCCGTCCACGACCGGCTGCGGGCGTTCGTGGAGAAACAGCTGACGAAGAAGTTCTCACCCGAGCAGATCTCCCGGACCCTGGTGCGCAGGTTCCCGAACGACCCGGAGATGCGTGTGTCCCACGAGACGATCTACCTCTCGCTCTACATTCAGGCCCGCGGCGGCCTCAAACGTGAGCTGACCAGCGCACTCCGGACCGGGCGGGCGTTGCGTAAGGGCCACCGCAAACCCGGCGAGCGGCGCGGCCGGATCCCGAACATGGTCAATGTGTCCGAGCGCCCNTCCGAGGCCGAGGACCGGAAGGTCCCCGGGCACTGGGAGGGCGATCTGATCATGGGCGAGGGCAACCGGTCGGCGATCGGCACCCTGGTCGAGCGCAGCTCCCGGTTCGTGATGCTGCTGCATCTGCCCGGCGGGCATTCCGCCCAGAACGTGCGGGAGGCGATGGCCGCGCAGATCGGGGAGCTGCCGGAGGCGTTGGCGCGGTCGNTCACCTGGGATCAGGGCACCGAGATGACCCAACACGCCCAGTTCACCGTCGACACGGGGGTGCAGATCTACTTCTGCGATCCGCACTCCCCGTGGCAACGGGGCACGAACGAGAACACCAACGGGCTGCTGCGCCAGTACTTCCCCAAGGGCACCGACCTGTCCGTGCATTCCGCCGAGCACCTACGGTTCGTCGCCGACGAACTCAACGACCGTCCCCGCAAAACCCACGACTGGCATACTCCAGCCGAGAAGCTCAACGAATTATTCGATGGTGCAACGACCGCATGAATTCGCCTAGCGGGAACAACCAGAAAGGCGCACGGGCGCGAAGCGCCTACAGCAGGTCGCGGATGGCCCGCTCGAAACCGGCGACATGCTCGAGGGTGAGCGCGGACGCGGTGTCCCCGTCGCCGTCGACGATGGCCCGCAGCAGGGCGACGTGCTCGCGGACGTGGGCGGCGACGTCCGGCAGCCGGTCGAGGAAGAGGCACCAGATGCGGGTGGCGTGGGCGTCGAGGCTGACGAGGATGTCTTCGAGGTGCGGATTGCCGGACGCCCGGTAGATCTCGCGGTGCACCCGCACGTCCTTGCGCAGGACGTCGCGCGGGTCTTCGCTGTCGTCGATCTCCGCGATCTCGTCGGCGAGGGCGGACAGCCGGGCCCGGGCGTCCTGCGACGCCGTGCGGGCGGCCCGGGCGGCGGCCGTGGGTTCGAGTTGCTTGCGGATCTCGGAGATGTCGGCGAGGTCGGTCATGTCGACGGCGGTGGCGAACGTGCCGCGACGGGGGTAGGCAATGACGAGACGCTCCCGTTCGAGGCGCTTGAGCGCTTCCCGCACGGGCGTCCGGCCGAAACCGAGTTCCTCGGCGAGGCGGTCGTCGTTGATCGGCTCGCCCGGCCGGATGTCGAGCATGACCAGGCGTTCGCGCACGATCTCGTACGCGCGGTCGGCGTTGGTGCCGCCGTTCGATGCCGTGTCCGCGACCGATGAATGCGCCAGGCTCATGTTCCGTCTCCCTGATTCTCCGGAGCTATTGACCTTTGTCCGGTACTGACCTTACGCTACTTTCCAGTTGATATATCAGTTCCAGTTCAACTGACCTTCCAGAAAGGCGAACCATGACCGTGGACACCGCAAACCTCACCGAGGTGGCAGCAGCGAACCCGACGCTGACTCATTCGCTCGCCGACCTCGATCCCGCCGTGCACCAGGCGATCGCGGCCGAGCTGGAGCGCCAGCAGGGCACCCTGGAGATGATCGCCAGTGAGAACTTCGCCCCGCTCGCGGTGATGCAGGCGCAGGGGTCGGTGCTGACCAACAAGTACGCCGAGGGCTACCCCGGCCGCCGCTACTACGGTGGTTGCGAGCACGTCGACGTCATCGAGCAGCTCGCCATCGACCGCCTGAAGACGCTGTTCGGCGCGGAGTTCGCGAACGTGCAGCCGCATTCCGGGGCGCAGGCCAACGCCGCGGCGATGGCGGCACTGCTGCAGCCCGGCGACGGCATCCTCGGACTCGACCTCGCGCACGGCGGTCACCTCACCCACGGGATGAAGCTGAACTTCTCCGGCAAGCTCTACGACGTCGCCGCCTACCACGTCCGCGAGGACGACCACCTCGTCGACATGGACGAGGTCGAGCGCCTCACCCGCGAGCACCGCCCCAAGCTGATCATGGCCGGCTGGTCCGCGTACCCCCGCCAACTCGACTTCGCCCGGTTCCGCGCGATCGCCGACGAAGTCGGCGCCTACCTGATGGTCGACATGGCGCACTTCGCCGGACTGGTCGCCGCCGGACTGCACCCCTCCCCCGTCCCGCACGCGCACGTGGTGACGTCGACGACGCACAAGACGTTGGGCGGTCCCCGCGGCGGCGTCATTCTCACCAACGACGCGGCGCTGGCGAAGAAGTTCAACTCCTCGGTGTTCCCCGGACAGCAGGGTGGCCCGCTCGAGCACGTGATCGCAGGCAAGGCCGTCTCGTTCAAGCTCGCCGCCGAACCCGAGTTCCGCGAACGCCAGGAGCGCACCCTCGCCGGTGCGAAGATCCTCGCCGACCGCCTCCTGCAAGCAGATTCGCGGGCCGCAGGCATCAACGTCGTCTCCGGCGGCACCGACGTCCACCTCGTCCTGGTGGACCTGCGCGAGTCCGAACTCGACGGCAAGCAGGCCGAGGACCGGCTGCACCGCGTGGGAATCACGGTGAACCGCAACGCCGTCCCGTTCGACCCCCGCCCGCCGATGGTCAGCTCCGGCGTGCGGATCGGCACCCCCGCTCTCGCCACCCGCGGTTTCGACGAGGCCGCGTTCACCGAGGTCGCCGACATCATCAGCCACGCGCTGCGCCCCGCCACCGACGAGGCCGGACTCGACGGCCTGCGCGCCCGGGTCGACTCCCTCGCCGCCGCGTTCCCGCTCTACCCCACCCTCACGGAGGCGAACTGATGAGTGCCACCCAGCCGCCCGGCGCGCACCTGCCCGACCACCCGGACTTCCTGTGGCGCAACCCGGAACCGAAGAAGTCCTACGACGTCGTGATCGTCGGCGGCGGCGGGCACGGTCTCGCGACCGCGCACTACCTCGCCAAGAACCACGGCATCACCAACGTCGCCGTCCTGGAGAAGGGCTGGCTCGCGGGCGGGAACATGGCCCGCAACACCACGCTGATCCGCTCGAACTACCTGTGGGACGAGAGCGCGAAGATCTACGAGCACGCGCTGAAGCTGTGGGAGGGCCTCGAGGACGACCTCGACTACCCGATCCTGTTCAGCCAGCGCGGCGTCCTCAACCTCGCGCACAGCCTCCAGGACGTCCGCGACAGTGTCCGCCGGGTCGAGGCCAACAAACTCAACGGCATCGACGCCGAATGGGTCGGACCCGACGAGGTCAAGAAGCTGTGTCCGCTGGTGAACATCTCGAACGACATCCGCTACCCGGTGCTCGGCGCCACGTATCAGCCGCGGGCCGGCATCGCGAAGCACGACTACGTGGCGTGGGGATTCGCCCGGCGCGCCGACGAGGCCGGCATCGACATCATCCAGAACTGTGAAGTCACCGGCTTCGTCACCGACGGCAACAAGGTCACCGGGGTCCGCACCACCCGCGGCGACATCGCCGCCGGGCAGGTCGCACTCTGCGCGGCCGGGCACACCTCCACCCTCACCGACATGCTCGGCATCCGTACCCCCGTGCAGTCCCACCCGCTGCAGGCCCTGGTCTCCGAACTGCTCGAACCCGTGCACCCGACGATCGTGATGTCCAACGCCATCCACGTGTACGTCTCCCAGGCGCACAAGGGCGAACTGGTGATGGGCGCCGGTGTCGACTCCTACAACGGCTACGGCCAGCGCGGGGCGTTCCACATCATCGAACGCCAGATGGCGGCCGCCGTGGAACTGTTCCCCGTGTTCGCCCGGGCGCACCTGCTGCGCACCTGGGGCGGCATCGTCGACACCTGCCCCGACGCCTCCCCCATCGTCGGCCGCACCCCCTACGACAACGTGTATCTCAACTGCGGTTGGGGCACCGGCGGATTCAAGGCCACCCCAGGGTTGGGCTGGTGTCTGGCGGACACCATCGCGAACGACGAACCGCACGAGTTCATCGCGCCGTTCAGCCTCGACCGGTTCGTCACCGGCGCCCTCGTCGACGAGCACGGCGCTGCTGCCGTCGCCCACTAACCAGGAGCCACAATGCAACTCATCGAATGCCCGTGGTGCGGGTCCCGGGAGGAAACCGAGTTCCACTACGGCGGCGAAGCCCACGTCGTGTACCCGGAAGACCCGCAGTCGCTGACCGACGAGCAATGGGCGCACTTCGTGTTCTTCCGCGCGAACCCGAAAGGCCTTTTCGCGGAACGGTGGAACCACAGCGCCGGCTGCCGGCGCTGGTTCAACGCCGTACGAGACACCGCCACCTACCGATTCCACAGCGTCTACCGCTTGGACGAGCAGAAGCCGACGATATCGTGAACGCACCCTTCCGCACCCGCCAGGGCGGTCGCCTCGACCGCGACACCTCCTACACCTTCACGTTCGACGGCCGGGAACTGACCGGTCACCCCGGTGACACGCTCGGCTCGGCCCTGCTCGCGAACGGCGTCCACCAGGTCACCACCAGCATCAAGCTCGGCAGGCCCCGCGGTATCACCGCCGCCTGGGCCGAGGACACCGGCGGCCTCGTGCAGATCGAGGAGCCGTTCCCCGAGCCGATGCTGCTCGCCACCACCATCGAGTTGTTCGAGGGCCTCGTCGCCCGCGGCATCCCCGGTCAGGGACGTCTCGCGACCATCGCCGATTCGGCGAAGTACGACGCCAAGCACGTCCACACCGACCTCCTGGTCGCCGGCGCCGGCCCGGCCGGTCTCGCCGCCGCGCTCACCGCGGCCCGGGCCGGTGCGCGGGTCGTTCTCGTCGACGAGCAGTGCGAAGCCGGCGGCGACCTGCTCGGCAGCACGGATCGGATCGACGGCGCTCCCGCTCTCGACTGGGTCGCGGCCGCGGTCGCCGAACTGGCGACCTACCCGGACGTGCTGCACCTGCAGCGCACCACCGCGTTCGGCAACTACGACGACGGCTTCGTCCTCGCCCTGGAGCGTCGTACCGATCATCTCGGTGTCGAGGCCCCGGCCGCTCTGAGCCGCCAACGTGTCTGGCGGATCCGCGCCCGGCACATCCTCGTCGCCGCCGGAGCGCACGAGCGTCCCGTCGTCTTCACCGACAACGACCGCCCCGGCATCATGCTCGCGCACGGCGCCCGCACCTTCCTGCACCGCTACGGCGTCAAGGTCGGCGAGCAGGCCGTCGTGTTCACCACCAACGACAGTGCGTACGAGGCGGCGATCGACCTGCACGACGCCGGTGTCCGCATCAACGCGATCGTCGAGGCCCGCGACACCGCCCCCGCCGGCCTGCTGGCCGAATGCGAGGCGCGCGGAATCCCCGTCCGCACCGGGTCCGTCGTATGCGGCACCCGTGGCAACGGCCGGGTCAGCCACGCCCTCGTCACCTCCCGCGGCGACGACACCGGCACCGCAATCCCACTCGCGTGCGACGCATTGCTCGTCAGCGGCGGCTGGAACCCGGCCGTGCACCTGTTCAGCCAGGCCCGCGGCAAACTGAAGTACGACGAGAATCTGGGTGCGTTCGTGCCCGGCGAGGACCTCGACGGCGTTACCGTCGCCGGCTCCGCCAACGGCATCTTCGACCTCGGCGGGTGTCTGCACGACGGCGAGCGCGCGGGCCGGGATATTGTGGGCGCGTTGGGCTTCGACCCCCCCGCTGCGGATACCGCACCGTCCGTCGCACCCGAGACGACGAAGCCCCTGGTGCTGTGGCGGGTGGCCGATGTAGCGGGGCAGGACACCCAGTTCGTCGACGTCCAGCGCGACGCGACGGTCGCCGACCTCGCCCGCGCGGTCGGCGCCGGGATGACGTCGATGGAGCACATCAAGCGCTACACGACCATCGGCACCGCGCACGACCAGGGCAAGACGTCGGGTGTGATCTCCTCCGGCATCACCGCCGAACTCCTCGGCCGCCCGATCGAGACGCTGGGCACCACCACGTTCCGGCCGCCGTACACCCCGGTCGCGTTCGCCGCCCTCGCCGGCCGCAGTCGCGGCGCCCTGTTCGACCCCGAGCGGGTGACGGCTCTGCACGACTGGCACGTCGGCCGCGGCGCGGTGTTCGAGGACGTCGGCCAGTGGAAGCGTCCCCGCTACTACCCGCTGCCCGGGGAGGACATGGACGCGGCGGTGCTGCGCGAATGCGCCGCCGTGCGCCGCAGCATCGGCATCCTCGACGGCTCGACCCTCGGCAAGATCGACGTTCAGGGACCCGACGCCGGGGTGCTGCTCGACATGCTCTACACGAACATGATGAGCACCCTGAAGGTCGGCATGGTCCGCTACGGCGTCATGTGCGGCGTCGACGGCATGGTCATCGACGACGGCACCGTGATGCGCCTGGCCGACGACCGGTACCAGGTGTTCACCACCACCGGCGGCGCCGCGAAGATCCTCGACTGGATGGAGGAATGGCTCCAGACCGAATGGCCCCACCTGCAGGTGCGGCTGACCTCCGTCACCGAGCAGTGGGCGACGTTCCCCGTCGTCGGACCGAAATCGCGTGACGTGATCGGTGAGGTCTTCCCCGACCTCGACGTCACCAACGACGCGTTCCCGTTCATGGCCTGGCGGGACACGGCCCTGGGCGACCTGCACGTGCGGGTGGCCCGGGTCAGCTTCTCCGGCGAACTCGCCTACGAGGTCAACGTCAACGGCTGGCACGCCCCCGCGGTCTGGGCGCGCCTGATCGCCGCCGGCGAGAAGTTCGACATCACCCCGTACGGCACCGAGACCATGCACGTCCTGCGCGCCGAAAAGGGATACCCGATCATCGGGCAGGACACCGACGGCACCGTCACCCCGCAGGACCTCGGAATGAGCTGGGCAGTGTCGAAGAAGAAGGTCGACTTCGTCGGCAAGCGCTCCTTCAGCCGGGAGGAGAACCAGAACCCGCTGCGCAAGCAGTTCGTCGGACTGCTGCCCCTCGACAAGCAGACCGTGCTGCCCGAGGGCGCGCAGATCATCGAGGAGGTACTGGACGGGAACCTGCCAACCGCGCCGGTCCCGATGCTCGGGCACGTCACCTCCAGCTACCTCAGCGCCGAACTCGGCCGCCCGTTCGGTCTCGCCCTCGTCAAGGGCGGCCGAGCCCGAGTCGGTGACACCCTGCACGTCCCGGTGGACGGCCGCCTGGTGGCCGTGGAGGTCACCGGTTCCGTTCTCGTCGATCCCGAAGGAGCACGTCGCGATGGCTGACACCCTCGTCCCGCTCAGCCCCCTGCACGGCTGGGACCAGAAGTTCTCGGCGCTCCCCGAGTCGGTGCGCATCACCGAGGAGCCGTTCGTCTCGATGGTCGACCTGTGGGTGGACCCGAGCGGCCCCGGTGGGGCGGCGGCGGGCACCGCGCTCGGTATCGACCTGCCCACGACACCGTCGACCCGGGTGGACAGCGGCGCGGTCACCGCGGTCTGGCTCGGCCCGGAGGAATGGCTGATCACCACGCGATCCCAGTCCCCCGAGGAACTCGAGGGAACGCTGCGGACCGCGGTGACCCCGCACGGCGGCGCGGCGATCGACGTCTCCGGGCAGCGCACGACGATCCGGCTCACGGGGGCACACGCCCGCGACATCCTGGCCAAGGGCTGCTCGATCGACCTGCACCCCACCGTGTTCCGTCCGGGATCGGCCGTGCAGACCATGCTCGGCCTCGCCGGTGTCGTGCTGATCGCACTCGACGACAGCGGCACCGACTACCGCATCCTGGTACGGGCCTCGTTCGCCCGGTACCTCGCGGCGTGGCTGATCGATGCCGGCGAGGAATTCGGCGTCGGTCCCGTGTAACGCGACAGTTCTCGGCCCGGGGGGCGACATGACGGCGCCCCCCGGGCCGATCCCTGCAAGGAGGTTCGCACCATGCCCCCACGTTCGATTCTGCACGCGCCCCCGACGGCCGGCGCCGAACGACTGCTCGGCGCGCTCGCCCGCGACATTCCCCTGGTCTGCGGAATCGTCAACGTGACCCCGGATTCGTTCTCGGACGGCGGCCGCTACCGCGATCCCGCACGGGCGGTCGATCACGGGTTGTCGCTCGTCGCCGAGAGCGCCGATCTCCTCGACGTCGGAGGGGAGTCGACCCGGCCCGGATCGACACCACCGTCGGTATCCGACGAGATCGACCGGGTGGTTCCCGTGGTCGAGGCGCTCGCGCGCCACACGTCGGTCCCGATCTCGGTCGACACCTCACGCCCCGAGGTGATGCGCGAGGCGGTCGCCGCCGGCGCGTCGATGATCAACGACGTTCGTGCCCTGCGGCTGCCCGGCGCGCTGCAGGCCGCCGCCGACCTGCAAGTCCCGGTCTGCCTGATGCACATGCTCGGGGATCCGGCGACGATGCAGGTCTCACCGCGATATCGGGACGTCGTGCACGAGGTCCGCCGGTTCCTCCTCACCCGGATCGACGCTTGCCACGCCGCCGGCATCCCGGCCGAGCACATCCTGCTCGATCCGGGCTTCGGATTCGGCAAGACCCTGGCACACAACCTCCGGCTGCTGTCCGAACTCCGGCAGATCACCGAGATCGGCGTTCCGGTCATGGCGGGCCTGTCGAGGAAGGGCATGCTCGGAGCCATCACCGGCCGCGATGTCGACCACCGGCAAGCCGCATCCGTCGCCGCAGCCCTGATCGCCGCCCAGAACGGCGCCGCCGTCCTCCGCGTCCACGACGTCGCCGCCACCGTCGACGCGGTATCGGTATACCGTGCGCTCGTATATCGTGGTCCCGCCACCTCCAGTCACGTGCCGAATCGAGACTCCGCCCTGTGAACGCTTCCATGTCCGCCGCAGTGGGGCTCGCGACGCTCGACTCAGCTGAGGTTCAGTTGATGGAGACCATGTATCACGATCCCCGCACGGGCTTGCGGCATCTCGATCGTCACCTGTCGCGTCTGGCACACTCGGCGGCGGTCCTCGGGTACGAGTTCGAGGAACGAGAGGTTCGGCGCCACCTCGCGCAACAGCTGCCGTGCGCCGGAGCGGCCCGGGTCCGGGTGCGACTGCACCGCGACGGCGGGGTGGACGTCGACGTCTTCGCTCCTCCGGTCGCGCCTGCCTGCGTATCGCTCGTCCTGGACGACGAGCCCGTCGATTCCCTCGACATCCTCCTCGGGCACAAGACGACGCTGCGCGAGCGGTACGACCGCAGGCGTCACCGCAATCCCGATGCCGACGACGTCGTGCTGGTCAACGAACTCGGACACGTCACCGAGACCACGATCGCGAACCTCGCCGCCCGGATCGACGGCGTCTGGTGGACGCCGCCGTTGTCGTCGGGATGCCTGCCGGGTGTCGAGCGGTCGTGGCAGCTCGACCGCGGGTTGATGCGCGAGCGGATTCTCACGCCGAGCGACCTCCTGGCCGCCGAGGCACTGGCCGTGACGAGTTCGCTCAAGGGCGTACTGCCCGCGACCCTCCGGCCGTAACCGCTCCGTTCCGAACGTTCTCCGGATCACCTCTTGACCCACCTCGCCACCTGACCTACCGTTATCACTAATACTGATATATCAATACCCGACCTGTTTGATCACCAGCGAGACTTCCGCGACCCCACCGCCCGACTGTCAAAGGAAAAGGCATGAGAGCTCGACAGATTCCCTCGGATCGACGGTTCACGGCCACGCACAGCTGGGTGGCCCTTGCACCGGGACAGAAGTTCTCCGACTTTCCGCTTCGCGCCGGCGTCACCGACACGGCCCTCGACGACGTCGAGGTGGTCCGGCTGGAACTTCCGGCAGTCCGCAGCACGATCGAGGCAGGCACCCCCTGCGCCCTGGTGTGGTCGTCCGCCCGGACCGCCGTCACGGTGTACGCGCCGATCAGCGGACTCGTCACGATGACGAACGCCGACGCCGCCGAGAATCCACAACTCGTCGCCGACGACCCGTTTCACAGTGGCTGGCTGTTCGCCGTCCTGCCCTCGCCGACCTCGTCCGCGTACGGACTCCTCACACCCGCGCAATACGCGACCGAACTCAGCGAGGCGGTGTAAACACATGACCATCAGCGTGTTCGACCTGTTCTCCGTCGGTGTCGGCCCCTCCAGTTCGCACACCGTCGGGCCCATGCGCGCGGCCGCGCGATTCGTGTCCGACCTGCACACGCTCGGCGCGTTCGACGACGTCACCGACGTCCGCGTCGACCTGTACGGCTCGCTCGCCGCGACCGGTGCCGGTCACGGGACGATGTCCGCGGTCCTGCTCGGCCTCGAGGGGTATCGGCCCGAGACGATCGAAACCGAGGAGATGGAGCAGCGACTCGAGGCGATGCGGACCACGCGGCGCATCGCGCTCGGCGGCTCGCACCACATCGCGCTGGCCGAGGACGAGATCGTCCTTCACCCGCTGACGATCCTGCCGTTCCACCCGAACGGGATGACGGTGACGGCCTATGGGGCCGGGAACGTGGAAATCCATCGGGAGACGTACTTCTCGATCGGTGGCGGATTCGTTGTCACCGAAGCCGAGAGCACGGAACACCGGCCGGCGCCGGTGAGCGGGTCGTCGTTCGGGTCCGCGAAGGAACTCCTCGACATCTGCGCGCGGCACGGATACCGCATCAGCCAGGTCATGCACGAGTTCGAGAGCGAAACCCGTTCGGCCGCGGAGATCCGTGACCGGCTGCTCCACATCCGCGACGTCATGGTCGAGTGCGAGCGGCGCGGCATCTCCCGCGACGGGCTCCTTCCCGGTGCGCTGCGCGTCCGGCGTCGCGCCCGGGACTGGTATCTGCGGCTCGATCAGGAAGACCCACAGCGTGATCCCGCGTTCGCGGAGGACTGGGTCAACCTCGTCGCGCTCGCGGTCAACGAGGAGAACGCGTCGGGTGGGCGCATCGTCACCGCCCCCACCAACGGCGCCGCGGGCATCATCCCCGCGGTCCTGCACTACGCCGTCCACTACACGCCCGCCGGACGGGCCGACCCGGACGAGACCGCTGTCCGGTTCCTCCTCGCGGCCGGCGCAGTCGGATCCCTCTACAAGGAGCGGGCGTCGATCTCCGGCGCCGAAGTCGGCTGCCAGGGCGAGGTGGGTTCGGCGGCCTCGATGGCCGCCGCAGGACTGGCCGAAATCCTCGGCGGCACACCGGAACAGGTGGAGAACGCCGCGGAGATCGCCATGGAACACAGCCTCGGCCTGACCTGCGACCCCATCGAGGGCCTCGTCCAGATTCCGTGCATCGAACGGAACGCGATCTCGGCAGGCAAGTCCATCAACGCCGCCCGGATGGCCCTGCGCGGCGACGGTACCCACCGCGTCAGCCTGGACCAGGTGATCGAGACGATGCGCTCGACCGGCGCCGACATGCTGTCGAAGTACAAGGAGACGTCCACCGGCGGTCTCGCCGTCAACGTCCCGGTCAACTACGTCGAGTGCTGACATGATCACCGACGAACTTCGACTTCTCCCCGCACAGGCCGCGCAGGTCATCCGCAGGCATCCCGTCCCCGACCGCGGCCCCTCGGTGCCGGACATGCGATTGTCCGTGCTCGCCGTCCTGCTGCATTGCGCACCACTGCGCGGCGAGGCGTTCGTCGCGTTCCAGGTGCTGCAACGGCGCGGGCTCCCCGGGGAGTACTTCCTCGACCCCGGGCACGTCGACGACGCGGTGGCGCTGCTCGACGAGATCGACGTCTCCGACGCCGAGTGCGCGGCGACGTTCGGGCCGAACTGGCGCAGCGTGGTCGGACATGCCGTCGACGCGGCATCGGTTCTGCACGAGGGATTCGCCGTGCCGACGTGGACGACGGGTGTCGTCGGCAGCCACCGCAGGCTCGGGGCTTGGGCCTGCGCGCGTGACGCCGCCTGTGAGGCCGGTCGACTCGAATCCTGGTATCGCGCACAGGATGCCGCGTGGGAGCGGCAGTACATGGACGACGCGACGGTGCGGGTGGACGAACGTGTCCGCTCGGACGTCGCGACCGCGGTCCGCGACGCGGCAGCCGCACTCGCCGTCGCCGACCTCGCCGGCACCGGCGACCTCACGTCCGCCCACCTCGACACACTGCTCGAACCCTGGCGAACGGGCGTGGGAAGACTGTCCGACCGGTACTGCGCGGCGACCGGCTAGGTCCGCGTCCGATCCGGCCCGGGGGCACCGAGCCGCGCGGACACCGTGCGGGCCGATTCGGCGACGGTGCGGCCGAGCGAGTCGAGCATGGTGTGGGGAACCCGGAACCGGGGTGCGGACAGCATCACCGCGCCGACGAGGACGCCGCGGTGGTCGTGGACCGGCGCCGAGATGCCGACCTCCTCGATCGACGTCCGGCCGTCGTTGACGGCGTACCCGCGATCGCGGATCTCGCCCAGTTCGTCGAGGTACTCGCTCACCGAGTCGGCGTCGTCGGGCCCCAGCAGCAGCCGCCGTTCGAACAGCCGCTGTACCTCGGCGCGCGGCATGTCGGACAGGAAGACCTGGACCGACGAACTCGCATACGTGTCGTAACGGGTGCCGACCGCGGCCGTGTGCTTGACCTGCTTGGGACTCGGAACCTGTTCGACGACGACGGATTCGTGGCCGTTCCACACCATCAGGGCACTCGTCTCCTCGGTCCGCCGCGTAAGGCCTTCGAGTTCGGGCAGCGCCACCCGCCGAACGTCGAGGTTCGCCAGCAGCGGCCCGGCCAGGCCGATCACGCCGAGACCGAGGCGGTACCGCCCGGTGCCCTCCTCCCGCTCGACGTATCCCGCTTTCTCGAGGGTCGCGAGCATCCGGGACACACTGCTCTTGTGCAGATCGACCTTCCGCGCGATCTCGGTGACGCCGAGCACCGGTTCGGTGATCGAGAACGCCTCCAGAACGCGCAGCCCGTTGAGCAGAACCGACGGCGACGGCTTCGTGTCACCGTTCTGATCGCCGAGCTGATCGACGTCGTCCACACTCATGTCCGCTGTGCTCCTTCGACTCGGCTGGTACTCCTGCCGACCCTGCCACACCTGCGGCAGGGTCGGCGTACCGGTCAGATGCCGAGAATGTTGTGTTCGGGCCCGAACGGGAACCGGGTGATGTTCTCCGCGTCGTTCTCGCCGACGACCAGAATGTCGTGTTCACGGTAGCCGCCGGCACCGGGCATTCCCTCGGGAACCATGATCATCGGTTCCATCGACACGACCATGCCGGGTTCGAGGACGGTGTCGATGTCCTCACGGAGCTCGAGGCCCGCCTCGCGCCCGTAGTAGTGCGAGAGCACGCCGAAGGAGTGCCCGTACCCGAACGTGCGGTTCGGCAGCAGACCCTCGGCCTCGTAGATCTCGTTCAGCTCGGCCGCAATGTCCTTGCAGACCGCGCCCGGCTTGATGAGTTCGAGGCCGCGGCGATGAACCTTGACGTTGACCTCCCACAGTCGCAGATGTTCCGGCGACGGCTCACCGTAGAACAGCGTGCGCTCCAGCGCCGTGTAGTAGCCGGCGATCATCGGGAAACAGTTCAGCGACAGGATGTCTCCGCGCTCGACGCGTCGGCTGGTGGCCCAGTTGTGGGCGCCGTCGGTGTTGATACCCGACTGGAACCACACCCACGTGTCGCGCAGTTCGGCGTGCGGGAAGGTGGCCGCGATCTCCCGGATCATCGCGTTCGACCCGGCAATCGCCACCTCGTACTCCGGGACGCCCTCCGTGATGGCGTCGCGGATGGCCTCGCCGCCGAGGTCGCCGATCCGGGCGCCGTGCTTGATCAGTTCGATCTCCTCGGGCGACTTCACCATGCGCTGCCGCATCGTGGCCTTGGCGACGTCGGTGAAGGTCATTCCCGGCAGGACCGCCGCGACGCGGGACCGCAGGTCGGGGGTGAGGTGGTCGTCCTCGACACCGAGCATGCCGCGCGAGATGCCCTGGTTCGCCAGCACCTGCTGCACTGCGTACTCGAAGTTGTCGCGGCGCCAGTCGGTGTAGACGACGTTCTCGCCGAACGTGCGCCGCCACGGCATGCCGGCGTCGATGTTGGCGGACACGGTGGTCGAACTGTCCTGGGTGACGACGAGGGCGTAGGGACGGCCGAACGCGGTGTAGAGGAAGTCGGAGTAGTAGTTGATGTTGTGGTAGCTGGTGAACAGCGCGGCGGCGACCCCGTTGTCCGCCACGTGCTTACGCAGTGCGACGAGCCTGCGGTCCATCTCCACCGGGGAGAACGTGGGAACGACCTTCTCGCCGTTGGGGATGCTCTTGATGCGCTCGAGGTTCATGGTGCTCCTTGTCGAGTTGCCGGCATCGGGTGATGCCGCACGTGGTGGGTGAACGGGTGGTCAGGTGTCGGCGAGTGGACGCCGAGAGGTTTCGCGGGCCATCATCATCGAGCCCATGGCGACGAGGGCTGCGGCGACGAGGTACCACGCGGGCGCCAGTGGGCTGCCGGTGATCTCGATCAGCAAGGTGGCGACGAACGGCGCGGTGCCGCCGAACAGGGCATTGGCAGTGTTGAAGCTGAAGGCGAACCCGCTGTAGCGGACCTGGGTGGGGAAGATCTCGGACAGGAAGGTCGGGAGCGTGCCGTCGTTCATGGTGAGGAACGCGCACAGCACGATCTGGATGACGACGACACCGACGATCCCGACAGCCCCGAGCACGCTGAACAACGGGACGGTGAACACGGCGAAGCAGATCGACGCGCCGATGAGAACTCGCTTGCGGCCGAATCGATCAGAGAGCGCACCCATCCCGAAGATGAAGACGATGTAGCAGGCGAGGGCGATCGACGCGGCGACGAACGAGGCTGTGTGCCCGACGTTCAACACCTCCGACAGGTAGGTCGGCATGTAGCTGAGGATCAGGTAGAAGCCGACCGCGTTGAGGCAGGTGACCCCGAAGGCGATGACGATCGCGCGTCGATGATGGGTGAACAGGATCGACAGCGGCGCGTTGGCCTCCACTTTCTGTTCCATTTCCTGGAATTTCGGGGTGTCCTCGAGCTTCAACCGGATGTAGCGGCCGATCAGACCCATAGGCGCCGCGAGCAGGAACGGCAACCGCCAGCCCCACCCGTTGAGCTGTTCCGTCGAGAGCACTGCGGTGAGCAGTGCCGCGATCAACGATCCGAACAGAAGTCCGGCGGCGGTGGACGCGGGCACCACACTGGTGAACAGGCCACGCTTGCGGTCGGGGGCGTATTCGGCGAGGAACGCCGACGCGCCCGCGTACTCGCCGGCTGCCGAGAATCCCTGCACCATGCGGACGAGCAGCAGCAGGACCGGCGCGAGGTACCCGATCTGATCGAAGCCGGGGATCAGGCCGATACAGAACGTCGACGCCGACATGATGAGGATCGACAGCGACAACGCGGTGCGGCGCCCGATCTTGTCCCCGAAGTGACCCCAGACCAGACCGCCGATCGGACGGATGACGAACGAGATGGCGAAGACGGCGAACGTGGCCAGCAGGCCAGTCGTGGGCGCGGCCTCGGGGAAGAAGACCACCGCGATAACCGTTGCGAGATAACCGTATACGGCGTAGTCGAACCACTCGACGAAGTTCCCGACGAAACTCGCCGCGACGACTCGCCGGAGAACTCGGGGCGAGGGGTCTATCGCGCCGGCCTCTTCCGATTGCGGCGCAGTTGAGGGGGAATTGAGGTTTTGGGCCATGCCCACTCCTTCTCGGGGCGTCGGCGCCTGCCGACTGCAACGAATAGCTTTTGTTGCTTTGAGTGCAACTGCGATTCGTTCAGTGAGAATATTGTGCGCACCGTCACATGTCAACGGGGAGCGTCGTCACCGCACTCGGATCCGGGTTGCAGGGAATGGACTGAGCCTGAAAGCGCAGTAAACACGTCGTATGGGAGATGCCGCCACCTCCGCGCGCGATTCCGGTGAAGTTCACGCGAATGCAACCCTGTTGCAACAGGCGATCCTCGCTCGGGTTCCGCGACCCCGGAGGATGTCAGTTGGCGTCGACCACACCACCGAGGTAGAGGCGCGTCGCGAGGTGCACGGCGGCAAGCCGCGGCGAACCCGTCGGATCCTCGCCGAGCAGTGCGAAGATCTGCTCGAGCCGCTGGTACAGCGTCTGGCGCTGCACGTGCAACCGGGCCGCCGCCTCGGTCTTGTTGCACCCGCACTGCAGGTAGACGTCCAACGTGTCGATCAAGCGGCGACCACGTTCCGCACCCAATGCAAGGAGCGGTCCGAGCATCTCCCGGACGAACCCGGCCGGCAACGCAGGATCGCCGATTCGCCGGACGAGGCGTTCGAGAACGAGTTCCGCGGCGACCACCACGGTGTCGGCGATGCCCAGATCGCCCGCGAGGTCGAGCACGAACCGCGCCTCCGCCAGCGTCCCGGGCAATCCGGTCAGGCCGGTGACCACCGGCCCCACCGCTACCCGGGCCTGCTCCGCCCGGGACGTCGTGCGCAGGGATTCGGCCAGCGCAGTGCACGACCCGGACCGGTCGTCGGCCCGGACAACGACGATCGCGTGCAACTCGTCACCGGCCACCGACGACACCGTTCCGGTCGAGTACCGATGCAGCGTCGCATCGACAGCGGCGAGAGCCACCGGACCGTCGACCGAACGGCCGACGACCCCGACGTACGACACTCCCTCGGCCAGCCCCGCCGCGCGGGCGGCCGCAACGAGACGCTCGGGCGCAGGATTCGGCCGGCTGACGATCCGCAGCAACGCCTGCGCGGCGCGGACCGCGGCCGACGGCGGAAAGGATCGCAGGAGCGAGATCGCCAGCGCTGCCGGCGCTCGCTCGACGATCGCCTCCGCGGTGACGTGATCGGCCGGGTCGTCCGGGGACACCACGAGCGTCGCGACGCCGACACCCTGCACCACCACCGGAACGGAGAGCAGCCCCGCATCGGCGGCAGGAGTCGCGATCTCGTTCCCGAGGGCCGCGATCACGTCGCCGGCCGCGTCGAGCAGGGTCACGTCGCCGGG
This sequence comes from Rhodococcus sp. NCIMB 12038, assembly GCF_002165735.1. Classification (NCBI taxonomy): domain Bacteria; kingdom Bacillati; phylum Actinomycetota; class Actinomycetes; order Mycobacteriales; family Nocardiaceae; genus Rhodococcus; species Rhodococcus sp. NCIMB 12038. The sequence goes on along the minus strand of NZ_NHML01000007.1, from coordinate 156,677 downwards.
CAGGAGTCGCGCGAGCACCGCGAGCAACTCGTCGGGACCGCCACCGCGCGCCAGTTCCTCCGACAACGCGTGCGCGACGGCGTCACCACGGCGCAGTCGCTGCACCGATTCGTTGACCAACAGGCCGTTGATCGCCTCGGCCACCTCGACGAACGGCACGACCCCCCGCAACTCCACCACCGGCAACCCCGCCGCCGACGCCTCCTCGATCAGTTCCGTGGGGATCCGCGGCAGTTGCGACCCGGTCTCGATGGCCACTCCGGCGACGCGGCGAGCCGACAATTCGCGCACGTACCGCCGCAGTCGGTCCGGATCGGCGGATGCGAGCGCGAACCCGGCGGTCAGCAGTAGTTCACCGCCGCGAAGAAGGTGCGCGATGTCGATGACCTCGCTCGAATGCACCCAGCGCACCGTTTGCGTCGACAGGTGGGCTCCGACACGAACGACGGGGCGTCCGGCAGCCAGGCTCGGGTGCGCGAGGACGTCGGCTAACGACAGCGACATGACATTCCGTTCGTTGACAACCCGATTTTATTGGCAAAGTGTAAATGGTGTGATGTGGGTCACGCACCGGAAGATGGGAAGCCCACAAGGCCTCACCAAGGGAGTCCGATGGTCAAGAACATTCCCACCGACAGTCCCCACATTCACGACGTCGAAGAAGTACTGCAACCCATCCCCGAGGAAGCGCGCACGACGCGTGTCTCCGGCCAATTCTGGATCTGGGCGGGGGCGAACATCGCGCCCATCAACTGGGTTCTCGGCGCTCTCGGCATCGGCCTCGGACTCGGTCTCCGAGACACGCTCATCGTTCTTGTCGCCGGAAACATCGTCGGCATGGCACTTTTCGGCGTTTTCGTTCTCATCGGCCAGCGTACCGGCGTCACCGGCATGGTGTTGTCGCGGGCGGCGTTCGGCCGGCGCGGCGCCTATCTGCCGGCCGCAATCCAGGCCTGCCTGGCCGTCGGGTGGTGCGCCGTCAACACCTGGATCGTCCTCGACCTGGTCATGGCACTGCTCGGCAAGTTGGACCTCGTCGACCCGCACGAGCGGAACCTGGCAGCGAAGGTCCTCATCGGAGCGGTCATCATGACGATTCAGGTGACCATCGCGTGGTTCGGGTACCGCGTCATCGCCGCATTCGAGCGCTGGACGGTTCCACCGACGCTGGCGGTACTGGTCCTGATGTCCGTCGTCGCCTGGTTCCACCTCGACATCGACTGGTCGTATGCCGGACCCACCGGTGAAGTCCTGCACGGCGGCGCCCGGATCGCAGCCATGTCGACGGTGATGACCGTGATCGGAATCGGCTGGGGAATCACGTGGTTCACCTACGCCTGCGACTACTCACGGTTCGTGAGCCGGACGGTGTCGCGGCGCAAACTGTACCTGACCAGCACGCTCGGCCAGTTCGTTCCCGTGGTGTGGCTCGGAGTGCTCGGCGCGAGCCTCGCCACGACCAACGGTTCGGTGGATCCGGGTGAGCTGATCGTGTCGAACTTCGGCGCGCTGGCGCTGCCGGTGTTGTTCCTCGTCATTCACGGGCCGATCGCCACCAACATCCTCAACATCTACACGTTCTCGGTCGCCGCGCAGGCCCTCGACATCAAGGTGCACCGCCGGAAGCTGAACCTGCTGGTCGGCGTGTTCGCCCTCGTCGTGGTCGTCTTCTTCATCTTCCAATCCAGCCTGGCCACCGTGCTCGAGACGTGGCTGGCGGCGATCGTGGCCTGGATCGCGAGCTGGGCAGGCATCATGCTCGTCCACTACTTCCGGGTCGAGAAACGACAGATCGACGCACGCCGGCTATTCGACCCCATCGGATCGCGCCGACTGCCCGACGTCAACTGGACCACGATGGGATGCTTCGTCGCCGGAATCGCCGCGACGTGGCTGTTCATGTACGGCGCCACGAGCCTCACGCAGGGCTTCGCGGCACGCGCGCTCGGCGGGCTCGACCTGTCCTGGCTGGCAGGTGGCGGAGTCGCCGCCGCCCTATACGCCATCCTCGGCCCCCGCGCGCACCGCCCCTACCGCATCACCGGCCAATCCCCGACACGATCGGCCGCGACCACCGACTCCCCCGACGTCCTCACCGGCAACTGACCCCCGACACACCAGGAGCACTCGTGAACAACGAATTCACGTGGCCGCAGGGCCACACCGCAGCCGCCGCCTTCACGTTCGACGTCGACGCCGAATCCTGCGTCCTCGCCCACGATCCCACCTCGGCGAACCGAATGTCGCTGATGAGCCACCAGTCCTACGGCCCCCGCGTCGGCGTCCCCCGCATTCTGCGACTGCTCGAGCGCCAGGGCGTGCACGCGACGTTCTTCGTGCCGGGATTCACCGCCGAGTGCTACCCCGACACGGTCCGCGCCATCATCGACGGCGGCCACGAGGTCGGGCACCACGGGTATCTGCACGAACCCATGAAGGGCCTCGACGCCGCCACCGAGGCACGCTACCTCGACCGGGGACTCGACGCGCTCGAAGAGGTCGCGGGCATCCGCCCCGTCGGCTACCGCGCACCCTGGTGGGAAATGAACTGGCACACACCCGAACTCCTCGCCGAACGAGGATTCGTCTACGACTCCAGCCTGCTCGACGGCGACGAACCGTACCTCATGGCGACCAGCCCGGAATCCGGGCGCACCCTGATCGAAATTCCCGTCGACTGGGCACTCGACGACTGGGAGCAATACGCGTTCTACCCGGGTGTCACCGGCAGCGGCGTCATCGAAAGTCCCGCCAAGGTCCTCGAGATGTGGACCCTGGAAGCGGAGGCCCAGCACACCGAGGGCGGGTGCTTCGTCCTCACGAACCACCCGTTCATCTCCGGACGGCCCTCCAAAGCAGCAGCACTGGAACGACTCGTCGAGAACGTCAAGGCAATGGACGGAATGTGGGTGACCACCCTCGGCGAGATCGCCGCACACGCCCAACGCGTCTGCACCGACCCCTTCACACACACCCGATTCGAGATCCCCACCTTCCCCGACGTGCAAATCCGACAGACTCCCCCGGCCCGCGCCACACTGAGGTCCGAACGGTGAGGGTATATTTCTCGGTAGTTTTTCGTTCAAGTACAGGTCGAGGGTTCTGTCATTCGACTGAATGACAGACAGGACTGTTGCGCCTCAACAGCTTTCGAATATCAGCACCACTGGCTACTATTCTCGTCACACCGAATGAATCGACGATGTGGCGTTCGTCGACCATTCCGTGGAAGTCCCACCACCCTGAACGAGGTACAAAATGAAGGCTCGACGGCTAGTTCTCGGCATCCTCGGCTGCGCCGCCATCTCGATGGCGGCCGCACCTTCCGCGCAGGCGGCGACGATCTTCGATTTCCTTCCCCCGGAGATCGCGTCCCTGATCCCGAGCGGCTCGGCCGACGCCGTGAACCCCCTCCTACCGCCCGCACCCGCCGCTCCGGCAGCACCGGCTCCCACACCGCAGGTCGCGCCGGCACCGCGAGCGGCCCCCGCACCGCAGGTCGCGCCGGCTCCGCAGGCCCCCGCACCGCAGGCGGGTTACAAGAACTGCACCGAAGCCCGCAACGCCGGCGTCACGCCGATCTACCGCGGCCAGGACGGCTACGCGTCGCACCTCGACCGCGATAACGACGGCATCGCCTGCGAATAGCCGATCACCGACCGCCCCACCCTCGGACGCACCCCTTATGCGCGGACGCACCCCTATTCCGTTTGTTGCCAGGGTGGTCGTGAGACACATCGTGGCAACGGGCGCGGGGAAGCGAGTGATGCATGATCGACATCGAGATCGGACGCACCCCGACCGGCGGGAGGCAATTCCCGATTGCCTTTCGGCTCGAGTTCATCCACCAATGGGATGCTGCGACCGCCCGGGGCGCCAGGACCAGGTTGCTGCGCGAGCACAACCTCACCCGGGCCACCGTGCGGCGTTGGCTGCGCAGCCGTGACGAGGGAGAATTCACGGGACTGACGTCGGTCACCCGAGAAGAGAGGTCGCTGCGCCGAATGGAGAACGCCGACCGTGCCGAACTGGCACGACTACGCAAGGAGAATGCGGCACTCAAACACAAGGTCGCCCAGGGTGAGGCCGTGCAGGAAATTCTGGGAAAAGCGTACGAGCTCTTGGAGGGGATTACCACGAGCTCGACGACCGACGACGAACCCGAGATCCCGCCGGCGCTGCTGAGCGCCACCGAGTACGCGAACTGGCTCGAACGCAACAAACTGTACTGATCGAGTTCGTCGACGAGCTCGCCGCAACCGGGATCGGGGTCCGCGCCGCGTGTGGGCTGGTCGGGCTGCCACGCTCGACGTACTACCGGCTCACCCGCAACTACCGGCACTACCGGCCGGTGACCGACCCGATACCGCAGAAGAAGCGACGGCAACCGGCCGCGCTGACCGCCGATGAACGCACCGCCATCATCGCTGTGCTCGAATCCGACGAGTACGCCGAACTGTCTGTGGTGCAGACGTATTGGCGGGCGTTCGACGCGGGAAGGGTCGGTTGCTCGGAGCGGACCTTCTACCGGGTCGCGACCGAACAGAACATGGTCGGCGATCGCCGACGCAGGAAATACGGTGGTGGCTCAACTCCTCGGCACAAGCCGATCGTGCACTGCGGGCGGGTCGGGGACTTGTGGTCCTGGGATGTCACCGAGCTACGCGGCCCCCGCACGCAGGACCGCTACAAGCTGTATCTGGTGATCGACGTGTTCTCTCGGTATCCGGTGGCCTGGCGGATCGAGTACACCGAGAACACCGACCTGGCGGTGCAGATGTTCGCTACCGCCATCGCCGAACACGGGGCGCCGGGGGTGGTGCACGCCGACAACGGATCGATCATGCGTGCCCACACCCTCGTCGATGCGCTTGCGGGCAACGGTGTGCTCGCCTCGTATGCCCGGCCGCGGGTCAGTGACGACAACCCGTTCTCGGAGTCGCTGTTCAAGACCATCAAATACGACCTGAGCTGCCCGCTCGTGTTCGACAGCATCGACCATGCCCGCCACTGGACCGCCGAGTTTCTCCACCGCTACGCCACCGAACACCGCCACAGCGGACTCGGCCGCCACACCCCGGCGGCCATCCATGCCGGCACCGCTGCCCTCGACCGGCAACGGCGCCAGCAAGCGCTCGACCGCTACTGGTCGCAGCATCCAGAACGGTTCCGGGCCAGACCGGTAGCACCAGCCCTTCCCGGACCGACGGGAATCAACACCAACGTGTCTCAGACAGGTTGACAACTTCCGATTCAGGCCCTAGAAGTGGTGCGTCTACCGCGAAGGGGTGCGTCTGTGCGTCACCCCCGCGACCACCCCGCGCTCACGCCTGCGAGACACCCCGCAGACGCACCCCTTCTGCGCAGACGCACCCATTCGGGCCCTAGAAGTGGTGCGCGTACCGAGAAGGGGTGCGTTTGCCCCGTCAACCCCGCCAGACCAGCCGGTGTCGCCGTTCCCGTGCGGGGCGGGGTGGTCGGCACTAAGTTCGGCGATGACGGTTTGAGGTTCTACGCGAGGGGGCGGTCCGGCATGGGCAGGACATATTTCAGGACGTTGGGCGCGGTCGCGCTGGCCGGTGGTGCCGCACTCGGTGCGGGCGCCGGCACGGCCGGGGCAGATGTTCTCACCGAGATCAACGGCTGCAGGATCGTGGCGAATCCGACCCCCGAGGACCGCACGACGTGCCCGGGCGCGGATCTGAGTTCCGCGAACCTGGCGGGCCTGAACCTGAGTTTCGCCGACCTGGCGGGCGCGAACATGAAGCGGGCGAACCTCACCGGCACGAACTTCGCCGCCGCGGATCTGTCGCACGCCGACCTGAGTGACGCGAACATCACCGGCACGAACTTCACGGACTCGCAGCGCAATGCGGTGATTCTGTACAGCACGGATATCGACATCCTCGGCACGATCGTCGGGGACCTCAACATCACGACCGACCCCGAATGGTCCACCGACGCCCACGAGCGCGCGCTTGCCTCGGTCGTGCCGGTGACACCGCAGGTCCCGCTGCCGTAATCCACCCCGCACCATCCACCCGGGCCGCGCACTGCGCGGCCCGGGTTTTGCGTGCCCGCACCCCTTGACATTGGATACTTTCACTATCCATTATTAGATAGTTCCAATATCCAATCTTGGAGGCGTCAGATGACGACGATCGAACCCACCCGTTCGACGCACCATTACGAAGGCGAACTGGTGGTCTTCCTGATCGGGATGACCATCAACCGGCCATGGCGGCCCGACCTGTGGCTGCCCACCCTTGCCGCGATGCCGAGGATGTTGCGCGAACTCTCGGAGGACCCCGATTCGGGTCTGCTGGGTTACCGCCTGACATTCGAGGGGCGCGGCCCGACGGTGATTCAGTACTGGAGCTCCGTCGACAAGTTGTACGCCTACGCCAGTGACAGCCAAGCGAAGCACCGCCCCGCCTGGGCCGCGTTCAACCGGCGGGCCCGCAAGGCGCCCGGCGCAGTCGGCGTCTGGCACGAGACGTATCCGGTGGACCGCGCCGAGTCGATCTACGTCGGCACACCGGCGATGGGCCTGGCCCGGGCCACGACGCGTGTGCCCGTCGCACGGAAGTTCAATGCTGCCCGCGACCGGTTGTCGCGCAGCGGTACCCACGAAGACTGATCGATTCAGGAGACTGACCATGGAACCCTTGATCGCCCTCGTCGCCGTCACTCTGGCACTGCTCGCCGCGGGCGCGGCCGGTGTGCGCCGGTTCCGGCCGTGGCCCGTCGCCCTGCGGGGTGGACTCGCGGCCATGTTCACACTGACCGGGATGGCCCACTTCGTCGGACTGCGTGCGGAACTCGTCGCCATGGTTCCACCGTCGCTACCGAACCCGAGTCTGTCGGCGACCCTCGCCGTCGTGATCTCGTCCGTGCGGGGCCGGGCTACGGAATCGCCCTCCGAAGCCCACTCGCTCGCAGCACCCGGCGTTGCACTCCCGCCCGCACCGCATCCTCGGTCCCGATGATCCGCACATGCTTTCGTGCGCGGGTGATCGCGGTGTACAGCAATTCGCGGGTCAACAGCGAGGATGCCGCACCGGGCAACACCACGGTCACGGTGTCGTACTGGCTGCCCTGACTGCGATGAATCGTCATCGCGTACACCGTCTGCACCGCGGACAGGTGCGTCGGATGCAACAGGAACGGTTCGCTGCCGCGCACGAACGCGGCGAACAGTTCGTCGTCGTCCCGACGCACGATCACGCCGGTGTCGCCGTTGTAGATCTTCGTTTCGTGATCATTGGCGGTCACCATCAGCGGCTGGCCCGGATACCAGCGATCCGGGTCCAGTCGCTGCCCCGTCGACTCCCCGATCCACTCCATCGCCTGCCGCGCCCACCGCTGCACCCCGTACGGACCTTCCCGATGCGCGCACAACAGCCGGTGCCTCTCCGAATGCTGCAGTGCAGCAGCGGCATCGCCGGATTCCGCAGACCCCGTGATTGCGGCAGCCGTCGTCACGACGTCTGCCCGCAGTGCGTCCAGATCTTCGGGTCCGTGGAAAGACACCTCGGGGGCACCGCGCGACAGGATCTCCACGACCTCGTCCGGCTCGCCTTCCCGCACCGCGACGGCCAACTCGGCGATGGCGCCGCCGAAGCGCCGCCCGCGGCTGAGCCGGACCACTCCGCCCCGCAATCTGTCCCGTTCGCCCGCACTCAACGCGGCTTCGAGTGGGTCGTCGGCGGCGTCGAGGTCGTCGCCGACGATCCTGGCGAGCACCGGATTCTCAATACCCGACACCGGCCGCGCGACGAGATCGGCCAGGACCGCGCCCGCGTCGACGGACGTCAGCTGATCCGGGTCCCCGACGAGCACCAACTGGGTGTCGGGGCGGACGGCCTCGAGGAGCCGGCACATCATCGTCAGCGACACCATCGACGTCTCGTCGACCACGATCACGTCGTAGGGCAGGTGGTTGTTCGCGTTGTAACGGAAGCGGCTGCCGCGTCCACGCTGCCAGCCCAGCAACCGATGCAGTGTCATCGCCGTCAGTTCGCGCGGCAACCCGAGTGCGTCGGCCTGCTCGCGCACCGACTCCTGCAACCGCGCCGCGGCCTTCCCGGTGGGTGCCGCCAGCGCGATACGCCGTCCCGGCCCGGGCTGCCTGATCAGCAACGCCAGCACCCGGGCGACGGTGTGGGTCTTGCCCGTTCCGGGTCCGCCGACCACCACCGACGTCCACTGGGTGGCCGCGACCGCGGCCGCGATCCGTTGTCGATCCGGCGACGGTGCCTGCGCCGTGTCGTCGTTCTGGTCGCGGAACAACGCGTCCAGCCCGTCCCGCAGCGACTGCTCGTCGACGACGGGATACCCGACGGCACGCTGGTCGAGAACCCGCCGGATGGTCGCCTCCTGCCGGAAGTACCGGTCGAGGTAGAGCAGCCCGCCCTCGGCCGTGTCGACGAGCCGCAAGGGTCGTAGCGGTCCCGCGGGACCACCCGTGACCAGCGGGCTCCGGCGCAGTGCCGCGACGACGGCGTCGTCGTCCGGCCACGGCAGGGCGTCGAGATCGACCTCGGATTCCTCGTCGACGGTGACCTCCCGGAACCGCGTCAGGTCCAGGCACACCGAGCCGGACCGGACCGCGCGCACCGCCAGCGCCGTCGCCAGCACGACGTCTTCCGAGGATTCGCCCCCGAGCGCCGACAACCGCAGCGCGACGTGCACGTCGGCGGCGGCCAGCACCCCGGCCTCGTTGAAGATCCGCAGCATCCCCTTGCCGCGCTGCGCCACCTCCACCCCGGTCATCGCGCCGCCTCCTGCGTGGAGGCCGATCCGGACAGCAGGTCTGACAGCGCGGTGATCAGCGCGGCGGGCGGCGCCCAGTCGAAGACTCCACAGCCCGGTGGCGTGCCGGGCCCGACCATCCCGCGGACGAACAGGTACTGCACACCACCGAGGTGCACGGCCGGATCGTAATCCGGCTGCCGCCAGCGCAGGTAGCGATGCAGCGCAACGGAATACAGCAGGGCCTGCAGTGGATAGTGCGCCCGCAGCATTTCCGCGGCCATCCTCTCGCGGGTGTAGTGCGCGGTGGTCAGGTCGCCTTGCGCGAGACGGTTGGTCTTGTAGTCGACCACGACGTACCGCGGTCCGGGCAGTCGCAGCACCGCGTCGATGCTGCCGGTGAGGTATCCGCGCAGCGGGGTCGGTTCGAGGGTCTGCACGGCGTCGGCGTACGACCGCAGCGGGTCGTCGTCGGGGAGGTGGGTGCGCAGCAGTCGGCCGATACCGTCGAGCATCACTGTGAGCGACGGCGTGTCGCCGCCGGCGAGGGGCAGTTCGAAGTCGAGTTCCGCCAGCAGGTCTGCGGGTGCCAGGTCCGCGAGTGCCCCCGCGCCGAGCGGAGTGCGCAGCACCGGTACCAGTGCTGTGGCGAGCTGGGCCGGATCGACGTCCGACAGGGTCGACGCGATCACGTCGCGGCAGCACCGCAGGACTTCGTCGTCCAGATCGGGTGCCGCGGTGTCGACGATCTCGAAGACGGCATGGACGAGCGTGCCGAACGTCGCGCCGCCCGGCAGTTCGTTCATCGTCGACGGCAATCCCGCGGTGACGTCGTCCGGCGCGTGCAGCGGCGGTTCGTCCGGCTCGTCCGTCTTCTCCTCGACCTCCGCTTCACTGCCGACGGCGGGCGCGTCGTGTGCGGACGCCGTCAACGCCGAATACGACGTGCGACGCCACCGCGTGTCCAACAGCCGACGGAACCTCGCCGCCTCCAGTTCGCCGCTGGGCTCTCGTTGGGGTGTCCAGTCGACCCGCGGGATGGGTTCGGAACCCACGGCCTCGACGGTCACCGTCTCGGGTGCCGCCGTGCCCCAGGCCGACAACCGTTCCGCGACAATCGGATCCTCGGGGACGGAGACCTTCTGAGGGACGTCCCGCTGCCCGGGTTGCCGGCCCAGGATCATCCGGTGCAGCGGCGCGCCTGCCGTCGTGAACGCCGGCGCCCACCACATCACGAGCCCGCACATCGCCCGGGTGACCGCGACGTAGAGCAGCCGCAACTCCTCCCCCGCCTCCTCCGCGTCGTGCCGGTTCCTGCGGTCCGCGTAGCCGGGGCTGCCGGGGCCGCCGACGTCGAGGACGCGTCGCCCGTCGTCGTCGTGCAGCAACAGTTTGGTCGGTTTCGAGATCGTGGCGGCGTCCCACGCGTACGGCAGGTAGACAAGCGGGAATTCAAGGCCCTTGCTGGCGTGGACGGTCGCGATCTGCACCGCCGCGGCGTCGCTGTCGAGCCGCCGGCTGCGGTCCACCCCGCCCGACGTCGGATCCTTCATACGTTCGGTGAGCCAGCGGATGACCGCCGTCAGGCCGAGCGACTGCTCGACGGCGGCACCGTTGAGCAACTGCGCCACGTGCCGGAGATCGGTCAGCGCCCGCTCGCCCGCCGCCACCCGGAGCAGTCTCGCCTCCAGCGCGCCGACCGCGGACAGTCGTTCGAACAGCGCCGCGAAACCGGACTGCGCGAACACCGAGCCGAGCTCCCTCAGCTGCCCGCCCACCTCCGCGACGATCTCGTCACCGCGGGCGTCGAGTTCCTCGGCCGTGTGTCCGAGCAGCGGGGTGAGCGCGGCCAGCCGCACCCGGTCGGCGCGGTGCGGCTGCTCGATGGCCTGCAGGATCCAGAGCCAGTGCTGCGCAGCGGGGGTGGTGAAGACGCTGGCCCCACCGGCGAGCACGGACGGCACCCCGGCCCGGTCGAGGGCGTCGTGGACCAGGGTGATCTGGGCGTTGGTGCGCACCAGGACCGCGATGTCGCCGGGCTCGACGAGTCGGACGGTTCCCCCGACGTCGAGTGTCGCGCCGCCGTCGAGGAGGGCGACGATGTCGGCGGCGAGGTCGGCGGCGATCCTCTTCCGGAGCGGCCCCACTCCCGGGTATCCCGACTTGTTGAGCGGCCCGGCGCCGGTGCGCGGCAGGTACCGCAGCCGCAGCGGCACGGCACCCGTGAGGCGCGACTTCGGCCGCGCACCGTCGACGCGGTGCACGACGATCTCGGGATGCCCGAGTGCGGCGCCGCCGTGCAGGTATTCGAGGCCGTCGAGGAGTTCCTGATCGCTGCGCCAGTTGGTGGTCAATTCCTGGTGCCGGTCGGCGGAGCGCACCGCGTCCAGGTAGCTGAGGACCTCGGCGCCGCGGAACGCGTAGATCGCCTGCTTCGGATCGCCGACGAGCACCAGTGTTCCGCTGTCGTGGAAGGTGCGGCGCAGGATGTCCCATTGCAGGGGGTCGGTGTCCTGGAACTCGTCGACGAGCACGACGCTGTAGCGTTCGCGGACCCGCCTGCAGGCCGCCGCACCGTGCTCGGGATCGCTGAGGACGCGGTGGAGGAGCATGGGGAGATCGTCGAAGTCACGCAGTCCCACCGCGCGTTTGCGGCGCTCGACTTCGGCGCGGACCGCCTCGGCGAACGCCACCCGCTCTCCGGCCGGGGTGCCCCGCGCATCTTCCGGGGCGAGCACGGCCTGCGGGTCGAAGATGGCGGCGCGGGCGGCGGCGGTGGCCTCGGCGGGTGTGAATGGAGCGGAGTCGGCGCGACTGTACGCCCGGAGGTACAGGTCGGCGATCACCTCCGTCGTGAGGTCGTCGGCGGCCTCGACGAGCACCGTGTCGGGGTCGCGTTCGCCCGCGATCCCGAGGCCGTCGAGCATGCGCTGGCAGAAGCTGTGGGTGGTGACGATGGTGGCGGCGTCGAAGTCCGACAGTGCCTGCAGCAGACGCCGGCGGCGCAGCGTCACCTCGTCGGCGTCGGCCTCGGCGAGGTGCCGGATCACGTTGTCCGCGCTCAGCCGCGCCGCCGCGGGATCGGCCAATGCGGCTGCGGCGGAACCGAATCGCTCACGGGTGCGTTCCCGCAGTTCCTGCGTCGCCGCGCGGCTGAACGTCACCAGCAACAACTGCGACAGGTCGACATCGCCCTCGGCGACGAAGCGGGCGGCCAGACCGACGATCGCGTACGTCTTCCCGGTACCGGCGCTCGCCTCGAGCACCGTCGTGCCCTCCGGCAGCGGACCGAGCAGGTCGAAACCCCGCGCGCCGGTCACGGCTGCGCCACCGTCTCGGCGGCGAGCAGCGGCGCCCACAGTTGCCGGGCGTAGTTCTCGATGGTCACCGCGTCGCCGAGGACGTCGATACCGGGTGAGGACCCGTACACGTACGTGATGTGGCGGTCGCGTGCGTCACCGAAATCACTGCTCCATTCCTTCCGGGCCGCCTCGATCGCGTCCTCCATGCTGCTGCCGCCGTGACGTCGCTCGGCGTAGGTCGCCGATGCGCCGGTCGCGATCGGCAACGGCGCATGCAACCCGAGATCGCGCAGTTCGACCAGTCGCACCAGTTCCTCCAGCGGGTTCTCCGGTGCCGTCAGGGTCGAGCGCCACGCCGGGCGGCTGTACGAGCCGCGGCCGGTGGTCACGGCTGTCCATTCGATGTCGCCGTTGCGGTCGGATGCCGCGACCGCCAGCAACTGGGCCCACGCGGTGAGGCGGTGTTTCGGCCCCAACCTCGAATACGTGGTGCTCGCGATCACCGATCCGTGTACACCCCCCACGGTCCCGGTGAGGCGCCGTCCGTTGCCGAGATCGACATCGACGTCGACCGTCTCCGCGCGCCCGACGTGCACGGACCCGCTGACCGCGACGAGCGACTCGACCGCGTGCTCGATGTCGCCGAGCACCGCCTCCCCCAACTTGTACGGGGGCAACGTGCCCCGGCGCCACTCGGCGGCACGGAAGTCGGCCGGTTCGGTTCCCGACAGTCGCGCGACGAGCATCCTCTGGCCGAGGTCCCAGCGGGCGAGCGGATCGGGCGCCACGTCCAGTGCGTCGGCAAGGTCCTCGTCCACATCGGGGACCCGCAACCCGAGCCGTTGGCGCAGGAACGCCTGCGTCGGGTGCACCAGGAACGCGACGAGTTCGGCGAGATCAACGGGGGCCGGCGGCGGCGGCACCAGCGGCGCCGGCAGGAACGCAGGTACCGGTTCGGGCGGGTGCTGCGCAGCGCGGGCACCGGCCAGCGCCGCCCGGTCGAAACTGAACGGGTGCTCGGGCCGGAAGTTGCGGGCGTCGAACGGCTGCAACGGATGCCGCGTCACGATGCCGGGGAGGGCATCGCTCCCCACGGTGGCCGCGACCGCGTCGAGCAGTTCGGACAGCGGGATCGCAGGAGGTCGCGACATGCCGGTGACGGGGTCGGCGCCCGTGTAGAACAGCAGGAGCTTCTCGCCGGCGGACATGACGGCGTCGAGCAGCAACTGCCGGTCCTCGCTGCGCGGATCGCGTTCGCCGAGCAGAGGATTGCGGGTCAGCACGTCGTCGCCGTCCACACTCACGCCCCGCGGGAACACTTCGTCGTCGAGGCCGAGGAGGACGACGACGCGGTGCGGCACCGAGCGCATCGGCACCATGGTGCACACCGTCAGCTCCCCGGTGCGGAAGTTCGCGCGGGTGGGACGTCCCGCGAGCCGGGTGGCGAGCATGGCGCGCACGTCGGACAGTCGCAGGACCGTGTCGCCGCCGTGCTCCGTCGCCGCCCCGAGTTCCCTTCTGGCCTGCGCCAATTGCCACGTGTCGGCGGCACCGACGTCGACGAGCAGGTCCAGCGCCCGGGTGAGCGCACTCGACCAGTCCGCGACCGACTGCGGCCCGGCCAGCCCGCGCAACGCGACGTCGAGGCGGTCGACGAACTCGGCCAGCCTCCCGGTGAGGTCGATGTCGTTGCTGTCGACGTCGTCGAGCGGAAGTGCGAGGGCGAGCCATTCGCCTTCGGACTCGTCGGCCGCGGCGCCGAGCAGGATGCGGTCGAGTGCGGTGGTGAACGTGTTCTGCGGGAAGTCGCCGAGGCCGAACGCCGCGCGCTGTCGCGGTCCTATCCCCCAGCGGGCGCCCGTCGCGGACGCCCACTCGCGGATTCGTTCGAGGTCGTCGTCGCCGAACCGGAATCGCCTGCGGACCGGCGCGGCCGCCGACAGGTCCAGAATCTGACTGGCCGTCACCCTCGCGTCGGCGAGTTCGAGGAGACTCGACACCACGGCGAGCACCGGATTGGTCTGATGCAGAGCCCGATCCGCGAGCCGGACCCGCAGACGGTGACCGGGATGCCCGAGCACGTCCTGCCCGAACGCGGCCCGGATCAGCGGCGCGTACGACTCGACGTCGGGGCACATGACGAGCACGTCGCGCGGTTCGAGAGTCGGATCGTCCTCGAAGAGATGCAGGAGGCATTCGCGCAGGACCTCCACCTGTCGCGCGGGCCCGTGGCACGCGTGGACCTGCACGGACGCGTCGGCGGTGCACGCGGCGAGTGCAGGCGCCCGGTCGTCCCGGACATCGGCCTGCAGGCACCCCAGCAGGGAGTCGGGCGGCGGGGGTCCCGCGTGGTGGAGGTCGTCGACGTCGAGGCGGGTCAGTCTCGATTCGAGTTCGCGCACGTCCCGCGCCAGGCTCGACAGCAGCGGGTGGGCGACGGACAGCGCGGTGTGGTCGTCGGCGCGCGCGAGGACGCCGTCCGTCGTCGACAACGACGACCACAGTGCGGGACTCGGATGCGGAAGCCACAGGTGCACATCGCGATTGACGGCCAATGCAGCGAGCACGGCGATCTGATCGGTCGCGAGGCGGGTCGGACCGAACAGCGACAGCCTGCCGGGGAGTTCGACGAGGGCCGGTTCCTCGCGCAGCCGCGCGCAGGCGGAGTCGAGGCGCTCGGCGGGCGCGGGACCGCCGATCCTCGCACGCAGCCGCCGCCACAGTTCGGCCTGCCACAGCAGGTCCTCGTCGAGCGGACCGCCGGCACCGTCGGAGTCCCGGCCCGCCGCCCAGTCGACCAGCATCGCGGGCCGCTGCGCGGAGTAACTGCGGAACAGTTCGGTTAGGTGCGATGCGGTGGCGTAGCGCCTGCCGGGCCGATGATTGTCGGTATCGGGGCTTCCGCGCCCGAGGTGTTTCGCGAGGACGGCGCACCAGGGTTCGCCGAGGCAGTCGTCGATCACACCGAGCAGCGCCCACAGCATCCGGGACGGGTGCCACGGGTCGTCGTCGGCGGACACGCCAGTGGCGGCGGCGAGGCACTCGTCCACGAGCCGGGTGGGTGACGGGAAGTCGATGTTCGCGGCCACCCCGTCGCCGACGCCGGGCCGGGCACCGAGCGCGGTCGAGAGTCGCTGGGTGAGCCAGCGCTCCACACCCTTCGCCGGGACGGCGACGACCTCACGGGCGAACGGATCGGGCAGCGGGGTCGCGAGCACGTCGCCGAGAGCCGACGCGAGGGTGGTGGAACGCTCGGCGCGATGCAGTACGAGCACGTGGCCTCCCTTCGCTCCCCAACTCCGGTCGGCTCAGACTTACCACACCCCACCGACTCGACAGGCCACTCCGCACGTGAGTGGCAAAGTGTGCCGGGGCACGCTTTGCCGCTCACGTCAGCGGCCGGGGCGGGCCTGGGTGAGGTGCGGGACCCAGCCGTGGGTGGGCCACTTCTTCAGGCCGACCTTGGCGGGGACGATCCGCTTGTTCACGAATTGGCTCTCCAGTTCGGTGTCGGACTCGCCCGTGAACCGCCACAGCGCCGCGTCGCCGGGTCGTGCCACCGACGACCAGGACCTGGCCCGGTACGCGGCCCGGACGATGTTGTCCGCGAACACGATCACCGGGATGTCGTCGGTGTTGCGGACTGCAGCGCCCGCTGCCCACGCACCGCGGGACAGTTCGTACACCTCTTCCGACGTCACGCCCCGCCGGGACGCGGCGGGCACCTCGAGGACGACGCAGGGGGTCGGCAGATTCGGCACAGGTTCTGCTGCGTATTGCAACACGAGGTCGTCGACGGGTACCGCGCGCTGCTCGGCCGCGCCGCCGGCGAGGTTGCCGAGCGCGGAACCCTCGACGAGCCCCAGCGCTCCCACCACCCCGTTGCGCACCGCGTCGGCGACGCCACCGGTGTCGGAAATGCGGTGCGCCACGATGTAGTGCTCGACCTCGTGGCCCGAGTCGTAGATCTCCCGGATGCGGGCGATCGTCGCGGCTTTCACCTCGGCGCCGTCTGTCTCCGGATCCTCGAGCGTCTGCCGATGCTCGTTCTCGGCCAGCGCCTCCCACACGTAGCCGTACACCCGGGTGCCTCGGCCGGCGCCGACGTAGAACACCAACCTGTTGCGGGGGTCGAGGAGCGCGTAGACGTAGGTGCCGAGTTCCTCACCCACCCGCTTCGGGAACGGCTGCGGCGCATGGCGGGTCTGATACACCTCTTTCAGGATCAGGCGCAGCGCCGCCAGTTTCAACGCGACGGGAGTACCGCCGTCGATGCCGTCGAACAGCGCGGTGGCGGCGCCCTGCACGGAGGAGAAGGTGTGCCCGATGTGCCGTTCCAGGGACTTCGTGACGTCCGCGAACTGCGCGAACCGCACTTTCGGGTCGGGGGACGCGTTGTCCAGGTCGTTGGACGCGAGGAAGGTCTGGACCTCGGCATTGTCGAGCCAGCGAGAAGTGATGTCGATCGGGATCGTCCAGACGGTAGCCATGCCCCTACCGTAAGGGAAAACCTCGGTGAAGAACTCGGACGACTAATACACCGGGCGATTCGAACTCTTCCGACGTCGTACCCGGTGCGGGAAGATGGAGTAGTACCCGTTCCGACGCAGGTTGGGAGAACATTCATGACGACGCCCACCTACTCCACCCGCACGGCGGTCGACATCGCTGTCGGCATCCTCATCGCGTTCCGCGGCTGCTCCGAGAACGACGCGTTCACCGAACTCGCGGAGACGTCCCGGCAGCACAAGGTCGCCCTCGCCCGCACCGCCCGCGCGTTGATCGCGTTCATCCAGACCCATCACGACGACCTCCCCACGTCCGACGTCACCGCTGCGGCTCTGCAGTGGAGCCACGCCACGCCGTACCGCGGCGCGTTCGGCACGGCGGCCTGATTTCGGCTGAAAGTCTGAGAATTCTCTGGCTTCGACGGCGCGACGCTCCGCAAACCTTCAGACTCGATGTGAGACCAACGACCTGCGCACCGAGATACGAAGAGGTAACTGAGTTGACGATCCGCAAGATCACGGTTGCCGCGGTAGCGATCGCCGCAGCCCTCACGATGTCCGCCTGTGGTTCCGACGAGTCGTCCGGCTCGGGCGGGACCACCACGTCCACCACCACCGCAGCGGCCGAGACGACGGATGACCTCGTGCTGCCGACGGCCGCCGACCTCAACGCCCTGCTGGCGAAGGGCCTCGACCCGGCCACTCCACTCGACCAGAAGATCGCCATGGTGGAGGGTTCGGAGCAGGATCCGAACCTGTTCAACCAGGTCGCCGCCGCCGCTCAGCAGGCGGGTGCGCAGGTTCAGGTGCTGGACCCGGTGATCGACAACGGCGACGGCAGCGCCAGCGCACAACTGCAGTTGACGATCAACGGCCAGGTGCAGCAGAACACCCTGCCCGCAATCTTCGTGCCCGGCGAGAACGGGACGTGGAAACTGTCGAAGGCGACGGCTTGCTCGATCGTGGCGATCGCGCAGCTGACGTCGCCCGCCTGCCCGCCGGCCTGATCCGGACCCGCGTCACACGCCTTCCAGCGCCTCCCCAATCTCCTGGACGGCCCGGTTGTGCTGGTCGGTGATCAGCACATGTCCTGCTGCGATGGTCAGCGCAACCGGCCATTCGATGATTTCGACGGCGGCGAGCAGGCCGATCGCCGCGAAGAATGCCAGCTGCTCGGGGCGAGGCAGCGGCACCCTGCCGAGGATCGGTAGCTGCACCGCGAAGCTGTGGGCCTCCTGCACCCGCTGCACGGCGTCGCCGTGCGACTGCGCCTCCGACGTTCGTTGGGCCATAGTTCGTCTCCCTTGTCCGTGCCGTTTCCCGGTCAGCCACCTTGACCGTGGACCGTGTCGGGTGTGCTGAGTGCCGTCGCCCAGACCGCTGCCGGTGTCTTCTCCGGCGCCGGGGACCCGTTGACCGGGGTGGTCACCCGGGTGCTCACCCCACCGCTCCGGGAGGTGTACGCCGTGCTGCTGCGGGCGGGCGTGATCGAGATCGTCGACTGATCGCCCGCAAGCTTTTCCAGCAGTGCCGGGGCGAACGCGGCTGCCGCGGTCGCCGCGCCCGCGCATCCCAGCGCCTGGGCCCACCCGACCGGTCCCAGCGGGGTGCATCCCAGGAGCTGACTGACTCCGGGCGTACTGACCATTACGCTGAGCGCGGCGAGTGACCCGCCCGCGGTGAGGACGACGAGCGGGCTGCGCGAATCGATGAGCGTCTGCCCCAGCTGCGTTCCGACCAGCGCGACCAGCCCGACCGTCGACGCCCGGCGTTGCCTGCCGGTCACGCTCGCCAGTGCCCACGCCGTCGTCGCTCCTGCTGCGGTGGCGGCGCCGCGGATCGCGACGGTCCGCCACAGCGCGGCACTGTCCGGTCCGCGGCCCTCTCCGCGGGTCTGTTCGTTTGGCGGGCTCACCGCGAGCGCGGCCGCCGGCAGGGCGTCCGTGAGCACGTTCACCAGCAGAAGCTGACGCGCGGTGAGCGGTGACCGTCCGGCGATCGCGCTGCCGATCAGGGCGAACGCCACCTCGCCGGCGTTCCCGCCGAGCAGAACCGACACTCCGGCCTGCACCCGCCGCCACAGCTGGCGGCCTTCGTCGAGGGCGTCACGCAGCGCGTCGACGCGGCCGTCGAGGAGCACCACGTCCGCGGCGCTGCGGGCGGGGTCGCTGCCGCGCGAGCTGACACCGATTCCCACACTGGCGGCCCGGATCGCAGCGGCGTCGTTGGCGCCGTCGCCGACCATCGCGCAGACGTGACCGACACGTTCGAGGGTCTGCACGATCTGCACCTTGTGTTCGGGCGTCATCCGGGCGAAGACGACGCACTTCTCGACGGCGTTCTCCTGCCCCCGGTGCGACAGGGTGTCCCAGTCGGTTCCGCTGATCACCTGCTCGGACGACACGGGCAGTCCCAGCTCCCTTGTGATGGCGGTGGCCGTGACGGGATGGTCGCCGGTGATCAGCCTGACCCCGACCTGCAGGCGTTCCAGGTCGGGAAGCAACCCGGCCGCCTCGGGGCGCGGGGTGTCGGCCAGCCCGAGCAGTCCGACGAGTTGCAGCCCGCCGCCACACAGGTCGTCGAGGACGTCGGCGTCGTCGGCCGCGCGTCGCGACTGGAATTTCTTGACGGTCCGGCGGGCGACGGCAATGACGCGCAGCCCGTCGGCGGCCATGCCGAGAACGGTGTCGTGGACCTCGTCGGCGTCGATTCCGGTGCAGGCGGCGATCACGACCTCCGGTGCACCCTTCACCGACAGGTGCGTCCCCGACAGCGAGGCGGAGTAGGGCCGTCCGGACCGGAACGGCAGATAGCTGCGGTGCTCATCCTCCGGTAGCAGCAGGTCCGCTGCCGCGTCGGCGATCGCGACATCGGTGGCGTGCGCAGCCGGACTGCCGTCGGGGGTGACGGCGCTGCGGCCCGCGCACCTGAGCACGTCGTCGCGGTCGAACCCCGGCTGCGGAACCGCGGAAACCACCCGCAGGCGGTTCTCGCTCAGCGTGCCCGTCTTGTCGAAGCACACCACGTCGACGCGGCCGAGCGCCTCGACGGACCGCGGCGCCCGCACCAGAGCGCCCGACCTCGTCAGCCTGCGTGCGGCGGCCTGCTGCGCCAGGGTCGCGACGAGCGGCAACCCCTCCGGAACGGCTGCCACCGCGACCGCGACGCCACTGGTGACCGCCTGCCGAAGTCCGGTGCCGCGGAGGAATCCGACGGCGGTCACGAGCGCGCCGCCCCCGACGCTGACGGGCAGCACCCGGTCGGTGAGGCTCCTGAGCTGCGCCTGCAGACCGACGTGCGACGCACTCGCCGGGGTGATCGCGCCGGCGCGTCCCGCTTCCGTGGCGTCACCGACCGCGGTGACGATCGCCGTCGCGGTGCCGGTGAGGATCGTGGTTCCCGCGAACACCATGCAGGCGCGTTCGCCGATGGGTGCGCCCGGGGTCGGCGACGTCTGCTTGCTCACCGGCAGCGATTCCCCGGTGAGTGAGGATTCGTCGACCTCGACGCCGGGTGCCTCGACGAGCCTGCCGTCGGCGGGCACCACCTCGCCGGGGCAGATCTCGATCACGTCGCCCGGCCGCAACCGCGACGCCTCCACCCGCTCGGTCACCCGGCTGTTCGGGGACCCGGCGACGCGGTGCGCGGGCGGATCGCCCGCCGCCAGCATCCTGGTCAGCAGTCGTTCTGCGTGCAGGCGTTGCACGGCCGACAGCGTGGCGTTCCCCGCGAGGACTGATCCCACGAGCACCGCGTCGATCGGCGACCCGAGCAGCGCGCTCGCCGCAGATCCGGTGGCGAGGACCGGGGTCAACGGATCCGACAGTTCCGTGCGCATCGCCCACCCGAAGTCCCAGGCTAGACCGACCGGCCACGCGGTGAACCGGCCGATCGCCTCGACCGGGGCCAGCACCAGACGCACCGAGCGGCGGCGGGGCGTCGCGGCGCCCTCGTCTTCGTGCACGGGCAGCAGACGGCGCACCTCCGTCGCCGGCATCTCGTGCCAGGCGTGAACCGGGGCGGCCGGCGGAATTTCGGCACGCAGCACACCGCGTGCGAGGGAATGTCCCGTCCACAGTCCTGCCGCCGCACCGACCGTGACGGGCCCGGGTCCGCGGCCGCGCACTCCCGGCAACATCACGAGCGCACCGAGCATCGACGCCGCCGTGGCGATCTCGACGCCGCGCCGGCTCGCAGTGCGGGCGTCGGGCAGCGACCGCAGCATGCGCCACACCCCGACGAGATCGTCGACCAGCAGGTCCGCACACCACGGCGGCGGGGCGTCGTCGACGAGGACACCGATCCCGACGTCGGCCGCCGACAGGGCGTGCGGCGCCCGGCCCGCCACCACCGCGACCGTCGCGCCGTTCGCCTGCAACTGCGCGACGGCGTCGCAAAGGTCCGCGTCCGCCGATCCGCTCGACGGGAGCAGGTCGTCGAAAGCCGACCGGAGTCCGCCGAGTCCGTCCACGTTCACCGAGATCACCTGGGCGCCGGACGTGCGGGCCTGCGCGAGGACGGCCGCCGCCCCCGCGTGGTGGGCTTGCGTTACGAGGACGGCGGAATCGTCGTCCACCGCGGCCGAGACGACGTCGCCCGGCAGGTCGGCGAGCGCGTGCCAGCCCACCCCGAGCGCGCCGGCCTCGACGGCGGACCGCGCGGCCTCCCACACCCTCGTCCGGTCTCCGTCCCGAACTGCACGGAGTCCGCTCACCCGCAACTCCGCCGTGTGCAGCACCGCCGGGTCCACGACCACCGCGTCGACCCGGTCCAGGCGACGCAGTGCGGCGGGTCGCAGGACCAGCACGGAGTGGCGGTCGGCGAGTCCGCGGCCCAGCGTCGCGGCGAAGGCCTCCCGAGCGGTGCGGGCCGCCTTCGGCGCGGCGACCAGGGCCGCGTCCGCCGCGCCCGCGACACTGCGGGTCGCGACCCCCACTGCCGTCGCCCCTGCGAACTGTGCGATCGCGGCCCGGTCGACGTCCCGCTCCACCGGTCCGGACGTGCCGCGCTCGCGGGGGCGGCTGTCCGATCCGTCCGCGGCGTCCCGGGCCAGGTCGGGTTCGCGGCGATGCCACACCCGCCGGCCGGACCACGCCTCCGCGGTGATCGCCGACCGCAGCGCCACGTCGACGGCGAGAGATGCGGGCGCGCGCCGCAGCACGTCGCCGACGGCCTGGGCGGTCGCGAGCAGCAGTTCGGCGGCGGCCGGCCCGAGCCGGTCCTCGACCATGCCGCGCAGGCGCGGCTGATAGTTGACGAACGTGACCGCGGCGGCGGGCAGCGCCGCCGGCAGGCTGGGCATCGGAAGCAGGCGGACGCCGGCGGCCGCGACGAGGCCCGTCGTCGCGGCGGCCAGTGCGAGAACCCGTTCGGCGAGTGCGACGTCGTCGCCGGGCAGTTCGCTGGGCCGGTCCCGGACGGCGCCGCGAGCGAGCGGTCGGGCGGCATCCTCCGCCTGCGCGATCACCGCGCACAGCGCTGCCACCGACGGTCCGTGGTCGCCGACCGTCACCACCAGCCGGGACAGCGCGCGGTTCAGTTCGGCCCCGTCCACACCGGCGGTCGCCCGGACCGCGCCGAGAACGGACGTGGCCACGTCGCCGCCGTGGGGTCCGTCGAGTCCGCGGACCTCGATCCAGGCGCGGCCGTGTCCGGAACTCGTGCGGCGGGCCGGGGTTCCGCCCAGCACCTCGGTGGTGATCTGTGTCGCGGTCCGTGCGGTGGTCGCCACCAGATCGGCTGCGACGGCGCCGCCGTAGGACGCCACCCCGAGGCCGATGCCGGCGCCGCGCACCGGCAGGAACGCGGCAGCGGAGAGGTATCGAACGAGTCCCACGGCAACTACTGCCTGGAGTCCGCGCCGAACTGCCGCAGCACGGGCGCCGCCCCGCGCACTACGTCGACGATTCGCATGATGAGCTCCCATCGGCCGTGGCCACTCCCGCCGGGGCACGGCGGATCACGTCTGCGATACCCACCTCAGCGTATTCTCAACCGCCGCACGCCGAACGAGTTTCGGGGAACTATCGAATACTGTTCTACCCCAAGGTAATTCGTTCGCCCTGTTCGGTGCGCCAGAATTCCCACCCGTCGCGGGTCTCGACGTCCCCGCTGATGTGACTGGCAACGGCAGTCGCCGCGGTCGTGGGGTCCGGGAACCGGCGGCCCTGCATCGGACCGCGGGTGATCTCCAACGTTCCCGTGCCGGGGTCGAACCGTCCGACCAACCGATATCCCTCGAAGTCGGCGACCACCTCGAGCCGGGTATCGACCAGTTCTTCCAGGGCCGCGGTCGCCTTTGCCGGCTTCTTCCTGGCGGACGCACGGGCGGCGGCGTCCGCACGCAACGTGGCCGCCGTCGTGGCGCGCTGCGCGTCGCTGTAGCGGCTGGGGTCCTTCTCACCGGCGAGGCCGAGCAGGTCCCAGCGCCCGCGGCCGTGCGCGACCCGGCTCAGTGGAATCGCGTGATGCCCCGTCCGGGTGCGACCGGGGGTGTCCATCATCCACAGGTCCACCTCTGCGCGGATGTCGTCGGCGACCTCGGACGAGGGCACGACGAAGAACTCTTCCGGGGAACTCGCGAGGTCCACGAATACCCAGAACTGTGAGCCGGTGTCGTCGTCGTCGAGCGACTCGTCCTGTTTGCGGGCCTGCCAGTCGCCGCTGAGTTTGGAACGCACCCGCACGATGCAACTCGTGCCGTCGTCGCCCCAGACCTGGACGGGGTTGCGCCGCGAGTGGGTGAGCCGGACTGCCTTGCCACCCCGCTCCACGACATCGGCGATGAAAGCCTGGATTCCCCGGCTGGCGGTGTCTTCCACTGTCTACTTGTCCGTCCGTGATTCTGCGTCCCGTACGCAGGTGGGGAGAGGTGTGGCGACGGGATTGCGCAGCACGACTCGACGTTCTCCTCCTCACCCTACGTGCCGTGCCCGGTACGCGGTGACTACCCGGCGCTGCGGGCGGCTTCCGCGGCCTCGGCGAAGAACCACGACAGCACGAGGGCGCCGGGGTCCACGACGCCTCGCGCCGCCTCGCCGATGTAGCTGGCCCGGCCGCGTCGCGCGGTGATGCCGGCGGTGTCCTCGGCACCGCGGGCGGCGGCGTCCGCGGCCTCGGCCAGCGCGTCGGCCGGATTCCTACCCTGTTCAACGGCCGATTCGAGGGTGGCGACGGCGGGGGCGATGGCGTCGATCATCGTCTTGTCCCCGGGTTGCGCCCCGCCGAGTTCCTGAATCGTGTCGAGGCCCGCCCGTGCGGCGGCGGCGATCGCCTTCGTGTCCAGACCCTGCGGCGCGTCGGCGGCAACCCGGTAGAACTGCCGGAACCAGACCCCGAACAGCGCGCCCGACGTGCCGCCCGCGTGACCGAGATAGGCGTCGGACAGCGACTCGAACACCGTCGCCGGGGAGTACCGGTCGCGGATCCCGGCGACGTCGACGTGGTCTAGTGCGGCCGCCATGTTGGTGCCGAAGTCGCCGTCGCCGGCGCGGCGGTCGAGGTCGGTGAGGTTCGGCTCCTCGGCGAGCACCTTTTCCACGAACGCGCCGATCCACGACCCCACCGCTGCCCGGCCGAGTGCGCCGGCGGTGCCGGCCACCTCCGGTTCGTCCTCGCGGGATGCGACGTTCGACCGGAACTGCACCGCGGATCGGTCTGCGATGCCGCGGAATTCACCGGCAGGCGCGTTCGGCCATCCCGGTGCGGCGGTCGGTGCGTCCCACAGGTCGAGGAGTTCGTCGTCGCAGCGCACCAGCGTGATGGACGCGCCGTCCATGTCGAGGGCGGTGACGAAGCTGCCGACCAGCGACCGCCGGATCACCACGCCGCGGTCCGCGAGATGGTCGGCGAGTTCACCGAACAGCAGTTGCAACTCCAGTGGATGGGCCGCGCCGAGTCCGTTGACGATCGCGATCACCTGCTCGCCCCTCTGCACGCCGAGCGAGGCGAGCACGGGGTCGGTGAGCCGGCGGACCAGTTCGGCGGCGGGCAGTGCGTCGACCCGTTCGGTTCCGCGTTCGCCGTGGATGCCGATCCCGAGTTCGATCTGCCCCTCCGGCAGGTCGAACGACGGCGAGTCCGACCCGGGCACGGTGCACGCTCGCAATGCCACCGCCATGCTGCGCGAGTTCCGGGCCGTGCGTCGCCCGAACTCCGCGACGGTGGCGAGGCCGTCTCCGCGTTCCGCCGAAGCGCCGCAGATCTTCTCGACCGCGATCGTGGCCGCGGTGCCGCGACGTCCGGGCCCGTCCTCCCGTTCGGACGCGACGTCGTCGTCGACGAGCACGTGTTCGACCGTGACGCCGTCCTCTGCCGCCAGGTCGCCGGCGATGCGGAAGTTGAGGACGTCGCCGGTGTAGTTCTTCACGATGTGCACGACTCCGCCGCCGGCGTCGACGGCCCGGGTGGCGGCCCGCACCTGCAGCGCGTTGGGCGAGGTGAAGATCAGGCCGGGGCAGGCTCCGGTGAGCATGCCCCGGCCGATGAACCCGGCGTGCAGCGGTTCGTGCCCGGACCCACCGCCCGACAGCAACGCGACCTGCCCGGACGGCAACGGCTCCCGGCGGGTGAGATAGCCCGGTTCCGGATGCCATTCGAGGTCGCCGGTGGTGGCGACGGCCCCGCGGAGGGCGTCGACGACGAAGGTCTTGGGTGAGTTCAGGAACTGTGCGTGCGCCATGCCCCCAGGCTAAGCGCCCACATGTGAGTGCCGTGGCGTGCCGGAGCACGCTTTGCCACTCACCTGGGAGGCGGCGGCGAGCGCTTCCTCGAACTCCCGCCTGCCCGACTGCGATCCGAGCAGCAACGCGAGCCGGGTCAAGAAGCCCTCCCGGTCCGACTCCTCCGCCTGGTCCAGCGCCTCCGACAGTCCCGTCCACACGTTCTCACGCAGCAGTTCCTCCGGCGTCGCAGCCGTCTCCGTGTGCGCGGGGACGACACCGAGCACGGGGGCGGTCGCCGCGCGCAGGTGCGCGGGCACGTCGCCGAGCAGCGACAGGTCCCTGATCCGGCACAGGACGAGCCCGTCCGGACGGATCACGAAGCACTCGCCCGCGGACGCGCCGAGGGCCTGCGCCAGCACACCGTCGGGATCGTCGAGAACCGTCAGGTCGTCCGCCGCGTCCACCGCCACACCCGGCGCCGGGACGACGACCGCGCGCACGGACTCCGGCGCCAGCGCCATCGACATCGCGGCGGCGTGGGCGGCGACGACGTCGGCACCGGCGGCGTCGACCCCGATGCCCAGCACCGCGAAACCCGTTCCGCGGACGCGGTTCAGCGAAGACTCCACCGCTCCCCCGGCGGTAACGACCCGAACGCGACGGTCCTCCATCGGGTCGCCGGGCAGCACACCGGTCGTCCCCTCGGCCACCGGCCAGGTGAGCGGCGACAGGTGCGCGTGTGTGGCACTCGACTGCCGCGGGTTGATGAGGTGACCGAACTCCGGGCGGGTCGTGGCCAGCGCCAGGACGGCGTCGCGGGTGGTGCGGTAGCCGTGGCCGCCGGGCGACATGATGAGCGTCGACTTGCCCGCGTTGTCCACGTTCTGCTGCCAGGCGTCGCGCCGTTCCGCCGAATATGCTTGCAGCAGTGCGCAGTCCGCCGTCCCGCTGACGACGGCGGCCAGGGTCCAGGCGAGGGTCTCGGCGTCCTCCATGCCGGAGTTCAGGCCGCGGACGCCGAAGATCGGAACCAGGTGGGCGGCGTCGCCGGCGAACAGGATCCGACCGTGCGTGAAGTCGTCCAGCGCGAGCGCGTGCGCGCGGTAGAAGCCGTGCCATTCGAGGGTCCACGGCACATCGTTCTCGAGCCAGTCGAGGTGCCGTGTGATCCGGTCGCGGATGCGGTCTTCCTGCGTCTCGAGTTCGGCGTCGTCGGCACTGTCGAGTTGGTAGTCGATTCGCCAGATGTCGCGGGGCTGCCGATGCATGATGATCGTCGAGCCCGGGTTGCTCGGCGGGTCGAACCACACCATCCGCTCGGCGGGCAGCGCCGATTCCCAGTGGATGTCGGCGATGACGTAGCTGCCCTCATAGCTGTTTCCCTGCAACCGGATTCCCGCCAGTTCGCGCATTCGGCTGCGACCGCCGTCGGCGGCGACGACCCAACGTGCGCGGAGCCGGCGCACACCGAACGCGGTGTCGACGTCGAGGGTCACGTCCTCGTCCGACCGCAGGACGCCGGCCACGCTCGACGACCAGTGGAACGTGATCAGCGGGTGCGCGAGCAGGGTGTCGGTCATGATCTGCTCGATCTCGGACTGCGACACGTTGACCATGGGTCCGCGGACGTCGTGCTCGCCGTGCGCCATCTCGAAGTGCAGCACCTCTTCGTCGCGGTAGAAGCTGCGCCCACCCACCCAGGGGAGCACGATCTTCTCGAGTTCCGGCCCGAACCCGAGCCGGGCCGCCACCTCGAGGCTGTGCCGGGAGATACAGATGGCGCGGCTGCCGAACGACACCTGGTCGGCGGCCTCGAGCACGGTGACGGGGATGCCGCGCTGCGCGAGGCCGAGCGCGACGCCCATGCCGACCGGGCCTGCGCCCACGACGACGACGGGCAGGGCCTCGCCGGTTGCGGTGGTCGATGCGAAGTCCGTCGCCGCGTATTTCCGGGGCTGGAAGTAGGTGGACATGTCAGGCGGCCTCCGCGTTTCGTGCGATCTTGTTCGTTTCGGGCAGCAGCAGGATCGAGCCCAGGCTGACGACGGCGATCACCACGAAGTACGCGCTGATCGCGACGGAGGTCCCGAAGGCCCCGAACAGCCATGTCGCCAGGAACGGTGCGAGCCCGCCGCCGAGGATGGCGCCGATCTGGTACCCGAGCGACGCACCGCTGTAGCGGATGTGGGCGGGGAAGAGTTCGGCGAACAGTGCCGACTGCGGCCCCGCGGTGGTACCGAGCACCGCGGCCATCACGATCATCGCGAGCAGCATGACGGGGATCGACGCCGTGTCGATCAGCGGGAAGAACACCGCCGCGACGATCACCAGTGCGACCGAACTCCACGTGTATACCCGCCGCCTGCCGAGCACGTCGGACTTCCAGGCCGACACCGCCATCCCCGCCATCCAGACCGGGCACGCGACGATCAGCAGAGTGAGCATCGTGGCACGGCTGTAGCCGAGTTGCTCGGTGCCGTACGTCAGGACGTACACCATGAACACGTAGGCGATGCCGTTCGTCGCGACGAACGTGCCCGCCGCGAGCAGGACCGTCCGCCAGTTCCTGGTCAGCACCTCGACGATCGGCATCTTCACGATCGTGTCGCTCTCCTTGGCCTCCGCGAAGGCGGGGGACTCGAAGACGCCGAGGCGGATCCACATCGCGACGCCGACGAGCACGGCGCTCATCAGGAACGGCACCCGCCAGCCCCAGGTCTGGAAGGCGTCGTCGGACAGCAACTGGGTGACGGCGAGGAACACGACGTTCGCCATGATCACTCCGGCCGGGACACCCATCTGCGGCGCCGCGCCGTACAGGCCGCGCTTGCCTTCGGGGGCGTGCTCGGTGGCCATGAGCACCGCGCCGCCCCATTCGCCGCCGACGCCGATTCCCTGCACGAACCGCAACGCGACCAGCAGGATGGGTGCGGCCACCCCGATGGCCTCGAAGTTCGGGAGCAGTCCGATGCCGACGGTCGCGGCGCCCATCATCGTCAACGACAGCACCAGCATCGACTTGCGTCCGATGCGGTCACCGAAGTGACCCATGACGACGCCGCCGATGGGGCGGGCGACGAAGCCGACCGCGAAGGTGGCGAAGGCAGCCAGGGTTCCGGCGAACGTCGACGCGCCCGGGAAGAACTGCGGTCCGATCACGAGGGCCGCGGCGGTGCCGTAGATGAAGAAGTCGTACCACTCGATCGCGGTACCGACGAAGCTCGACAGGACTGCCCTGCGCGCTTCCTTGTGGGACACCGTCGGTGTCGCCTCGGTGATTGCCGTCATCGTCTGCCTTCCCGGTTCTGCCGCGCATACTCATCGCGCTACCGGAATGACAATGACCCCACTCACATACGTCTGAAAAGCGGGACTATCCCCGCATGAATTGCGGAAGTTCCGTGGAAGGTGTGTCTTCGCAGTTCAGGCCGTGACGAATCGGATGAAGGCCCGCGCGACCCGGCTCAGCGTCGCGTCCCGGTGCCACGCCACGACCACGGCCACCGACGCCGGTTTCGGTTCGGCGATCGGTTTGACGACCACGGGCAGGCCCTCGTACGTGACGTCCACCCGCGGTCGTTGCAGCAGCAGCGTCCACCCGAGACCGCGCCCGACGAAGGCCCGCGCCGTCTCGAAGTTCGCGGTCCGGTACGCCACCCGGGGCGCGAAACCGGCCTCCCGGCAGACGTCCATCGCATGGTTGGTGCTCGGTGGCGCGTCGAGGAGCACCATCGGGTGCTCCGCCAGATCCGCGAGGCGCACCGGCCCGTCGATTCCGGCCAGTGGGTGTTCCGCCCCGAGCACCACCATCGGCTCGCGGGTCATCAGCGGCACGGTCTGCCAGTCCGGGGGCAGGTCGAGGTCGTAGACGATGGCGACGTCCAGTTCGCCGCCCTCGAGCTGGGTGCGCAGCCGGTTCTGCGTGTCTTCCCGGAACTCCACGGTCGCCCGCGGGTATTCGGCGGTGAACGCATACAGCATCGACGGCAGGATCGTCGGGCCCAGCGCCGGGTAGCAGCCGACGGCGATCGGACCGGTGACGGTACCGCCCTCTCCGCACGCGTCGGCCTGCAACTCACCCGCCTGCTGCAACAGTGCCCGCGCCCGCGACAGCACCGCCTCCCCCGTCGGGGTCAGCTGCACACCGCGGGCGCGCCTGCGCACACACAGTTGCGCCTTCAGCGCCTTCTCCAGGTCCGTCACCGCCGCGGACAGCGCCGACTGCGACAGGTGCATCCGCTCGGCCGCACCGCTGATCGTCCCGGTCTCGGCGACCGCCACGAACGCCGCCAGCTGGCGCATCGTGTACGCGGGGACGTTGTCGGAGCGGGGCATGGAAGAACGGTAGCGCGAACCTCGATCGCGAACTCAGGGTCCGGTGACCGCCGGGACCTGCGCGAGAACGTCCCGTGTGGCGGCGACGAGCCGTGCGAGCCACGCGTCCGTGCCGACGGCCCGCCGGAGCGGCTCGTTGGGGAGTTCGATGCTCACCGGCAGGCCCGCGGGCAGCGTCGACCAGATGCCGGCGAGCGGGATGCCGCCCGCGCCCGGGACGAGCCGCTCCTCGCGGGCCTGCCGGATCAGTTCGGCGTCGTCGGTGGGCGCCGGCACCGAGCCGTCGCACATCTGGGCGTAGTGCAGCCAGTCCCGCGGGATCGCCGCGAGGTCGGCGGCAGTGGTGCTCGACCGTCCGACGTGCAGCGCGTCCACCAGCACGCTGCGAGCGGGCCCGTCGGCCTGCGAGACGATCTCGACGGCGGCGGTCGCGTCGGGGACCGCCGTCCACGGCATGAACTCGAGGCTCGCGACGATGCCGTAGTTCGCGCACAGTGCCGCGAGCCGGGCGTACGAGTCGGTGAGCCGGGGACGGTCGCGGTCGTCGCCGCCGACGAGCACGGCCCTGGCGCCCAGCCGTGCGCCCGCCTCGAGGAGCGGGATGTAGTCCTTCTCGTCGAAATGGGCTCCCAGCCGGATGATTTCGAGGTCGAACACCTCGATCGGCGAATCCTCGAGCCGACGCGCCAGCGCGTCGAGGGCGGCCGGGTCCTCGTGCAGCGGGTAGGCGGTGGTGCCGGGTGCGGCGGGCAGCATCCGGATGCCGATGGTGTCGAAGCCGTGTTTCTCGGCGAGGTCCACCTGCTCGAGCGGCGCGGTATCGAGCACCGTGAGCGCGGCAAGGCCGAGTGGGGCGGTCATCGCAGTTCTCCTGTCGTCGAGGCGAGGCGGCGACCGGTGAGGTAGCCGAACGTCATGGCCGGGCCGAGGTTGATGCCGCCGGACGGGTAGTGACCGCCCATGACGCTGGACTGGTCGACGCCGACGGCGAACAGTCCGCGGATCGGCTGGTCGTCGCCGTTCAGCACCCGGGACGTCGAATCGGTGACCAGGCCCGCGAACGTGCCGAAGCTGCCGGGGACCACCTTGACCGCGTAGAACGGGCCCTCCGCGAGCGGCGCGAGCGCCGGGTTGGGCCAGGGGTTGTCGGCGTCTCCGGACGCGACGGTGAACGGCGTTGTGCCACGACCGAAGTCGGGGTCGACGCCGTCGCGGGCGCCCTCGTTGAACGCCGCGACCGTCTTCTCGAGACCGTCCGGGTCGACGCCGATCTTCTCGGCCAGTTCGCGTACCGTGCGCCCGCGGGTGAGGTAGACCGACTTCAGGTACGGCCAGGTGGGGATCGGCAGCGGCTTGGCCATGCCGAGCGGGAAGTACCGCAGGTACCGCTGGTCGGCGATCAGCCAGGAGCACACCTCCTCGCCGTCGGGCACCTGCTCGACCATCGCGAGTGTGTAGTCGTGGTAGCCGAGCCCCTCGTTGACGAAGCGGCGTCCGTCCGCGAGAACACCGATGGCGCCGGGCTTTCCGCGGTCGAGGATGTGCGGGAACACGCCCTCCTTGCCGTTGCGGTACCGGATGATCGACACCGGGCAGTACGCGACCGGGGAGGCGACCGAGTCGTCGAGTCGGCCGCCGACCGACTCGCCGAGGGTGATGCCGTCGCCGGTGGTCGTGGACGGAGTGAGGGTCCAGTGCTCGCGTCCGGTGGGCGTGCGGGGGAACAGTTCGCGCCGCCGGTCGAGGTCGTGGGAGAAGCCACCGGTCGCGAGCACGACACCGCGTCGTGCGTGCACGGTGTACGCGCCGTCCGGACCCGCCAGCCGCACTCCGGTGACACTGCCGGCGGCGTCGGTGGTCAGCGCGGTGGCCGCCGTGCTCACGCGGATCTCGACGCCGGCGTCGAGTGCCGACCGCAGCAGTCTGCCGACGAGCGCGGTGCCGTTGACGAGTTGCTGTCCGCGACGCTTGGTGGCGAGGTCGAACAGGTGCGTGGACACCCGGCGGGCGCAGTGCGCGAACGCCTTCGCCGACCGCGTCGAATGCAGGAACGCCTGCAGGTCCGGGCCGGCCATGATGCCCATGCCGAGGAACGACGTCTCGTAGAGTTGCCGCCGGAGCAGGGCCGCGACGTCGGGTCCGAGTGTCCGCAGGCTCACCGGCTTCGGCCCGACCGAGCGGTGCCCCGTTCCGGCACCCGGTGTGTCGCCGTGGATGTCGGCGATCTTCGCGCCCGGAACGAACTGCAGCGCCGTCTTCTTCTCGAAGAACTCCACCATCTCGGGTGCGCCGTCGAGCAGGGCGTCGACCTTGGCGGCGTCGAAGTTCTCGCCGAGACGGTGCTGAAGATAGGTGCGCGGCGCCGAGCGGTCCTCGTTCACACCGTCCGCGTGCGCGAACAAATTCCGCGGCGTCCACATCCACCCGCCCGACCACGCCGTGGCGCCACCGCACGTGTCCGCCTTCTCGACGACGAGGACGGACGCTCCCCCGTCGGCGGCGGCGACGGCGGCGGACAGCCCGCCCGCGCCGGAACCGATGACGACGACGTCGTAGGCCGGGGTGGAAGGATCGGGGGTCATGCGTTCTCCTTGGTGGTGACGGGGGCCGGGGCGGGCGTGAGGTCGACGACCCGGCCGGTGCGGGACGACTCGTAGACGGCGGCGACGATCGCGAGCGAGGCGCGGGCGTCGCGTCCGGTGACGGCAGGCACCCGGCCGGTGAGGACTGCGTCCGCGAAGTCCT
This sequence comes from Rhodococcus sp. NCIMB 12038, assembly GCF_002165735.1. Lineage (NCBI taxonomy): Bacteria > Bacillati > Actinomycetota > Actinomycetes > Mycobacteriales > Nocardiaceae > Rhodococcus > Rhodococcus sp. NCIMB 12038. The sequence goes on along the minus strand of NZ_NHML01000007.1, from coordinate 124,370 downwards.
GCACCTGGAGGGTGTGGAAGTCGGCGAGTCCGGCGTTGACTTCGGTGACGTCGAGGTTGGCGCGGACGTCGGAGGTGAAGGGCGCCCGGAACTCGGTTTCGCCTGGGACGGTCCAGATCTCGTTGACGCCTTCCCGTCCTTCCGGGAACTCGAGGACGCTCGCGATCGCACCGGTCTGCCCGATCACGGTGACCCGGTTGCCGAGGTTGTGGTTGGCGCCGGTGGTCGCAGTGACGGTGGCGGTGCCGCCCGACGCGAACGACACGACCGCCGACGCGCTGTCCTCGGTCTCGATGTGCTCGCCGTGCGTGTGGGTGCGGATGAAGCCGCTCACCTGGACGGCCTCGCCCATGAACCACTGCAACATGTCGACCTGGTGCACGGCCTGCGTCATGAGGACACCGCCGCCGTCGGTGTCCCACCGTCCGCGCCACGCGTCGGCGGAGTAGTAGGCCGACGGGCGGTGCAGGATCACCGACGCCTCGCCGAGCACCGGAACACCGATCCGGCCGTCGTCGATCGCATCCCGGATGCGGCGGGCGGCGGGCCAGAAGCGGCGCTGGAACAGCACCCCGAACGTGATGCCCGCGCGGTCCGCGGCCTCGATCATCCGGTCGGCGGCGGCGACGTCGACGGCGATCGGCTTCTCGCACAGGACGTGGATGCCAGCGCGTGCGGCCGCGACGACGACCTCTTCGTGGACGGGATGCGGCGTGCACACGGTGCAGGCGTCGAGTCCGAGGTCGAGCAGTTCCGCGACCGACCCGACGGCCCTCGTGATGCCGTGCGCCGCAGCGAACTGCCGGGCCCGTTCCAGGACGGGGTCGCAGCACCCGACGACCTCGACGCCGGGCACCTGCTGCAACGCCCGGGCGTGGTTGCCGGCGATCTTGCCGCAGCCGACGATGCCGATTCGTAGTGCCATCAGAAGTGCTCCTCGGTTTCGACGTCCCGGGCGGCGGACTCGCCGCGGTCGAGACGGGTCAGGGCGTCGACGTCCCCGGCGGTCAGCCGGACATCGAGGGCGGCCAGGTTCTCGATCTGACGGGCGGGATCGGCCGACCGGACGATCGGGACGGCACCCTGCACGCGGTGCCAGGCGAGGACCACCTGCGCGGGCGAGTGGCCGAGGCGTTCGGCGATCGCGGTGACCGCGGGTGCGCCGAGCACGGCGCCGCGGATGTCGCCGGACAGGTGATCGCTCCCCCGCAGTTTCGTGGTGACGAACAGTTCGTCGCGGGGCAGACCGCACTTCGCGAGCGCGGCGCCGACGGCGTCCTCGTTCCCATAGATGGCGGCCGTGTCGATCAGCCGGTAGCCGGCCTCGATGCCGGACAGCACGGCCCGGGTGGCCTCCGGACCGGTCAGCGGCCAGGTCCCGAGACCGAGGGGCGGGATCGTCATCATGCGCTGACCTCCTCGCGGGCGCCGGCGGCCGCGGTGATCTTGGCGGCAACGTCGGCGGCGGTTACCAGGGCGGCGTGGATGGACCCGCCGTCGCCGCTCGCGTCACCGACCGGGTGGACGCCGAGTCGCGGTGCCAGCCCTCGCAGTGCGGCGAGCAGGTCGGCGCGGGGCTCGACGCCGTGCGAGATCAGAAGTTCGCCGGGGGCGTCGACCACCCGCTCCTCGCCGCCGGTCGAGATCACCACCCGGTCTTCCTCGATCCGCGTCACGATCGACGACAGATGGGTGGTGAGGTTCTCGCTCGCCGCGAGCCGCGGCAGCAGCACGATCTTTCCGCGCCGGCCGACGTCGTGGGCGATCGTCGCCTGCGGGCCGATCATGACGACCTTCGTCCCCTGCTGGAGCAGGTCGTCGGCGACCGCGGCCGCTTCCCGGTCGGCGCCGAAGATCGTGATCGCCTCGGGTGCGGGGTCGCCGGATTCCAGGAACTCCCGGACGTCGCGGACCCGCCGGGTGCCGGCCCCGGGGAGGTCGACCGCGGGTCCGCGGCCGCCGGTGGCGAGCACGATGGCGTCGAAGTCCAGGGCGGCCAGTGCGGCGGCGTCGACCCGCGTGCCGGGGTGGCAGGCGACGTCGAGGTCGGCGAGTTCGGCAAGGTGCCAGTCGACGATCCGCGAATACTCGGGGTACTCGTGGAGCCTGGACGCCAACACGAAATCCCCACCGAGGCTGTCACGTTCGTCGTAGAGGTCCACCCGATGCCCGGCGACGGCGAGGTCGCGGGCGGCGGCCATGCCGGACGGTCCGGCCCCGATCACCGCGACGCGCACCCGCACGTCCGCCGGCGTCGACGGCTGCTCGAGTTCGCGGCCCACCCACGGGTTGACCGAGCACGGGACGGGTCCGGCGGCGAGGCTGTCGATGCAGTAGTTGCAGGCGATACACGGCCGGTACCGGCCGCCGTCCAGCGCGCGGTTCGGGAAGTCCGGGTCGGCGTGCAGGGCCCGGGCCATGCTGACGAAGTCGGCCTGCCCGGATTCGATGATCTGCGCGGCGATCTCGGGTGAGCTGATCCGGCCCGCCACGCCGACAGGGATGTCGAAATCCCGCGTGTACTGCCGCGAGTAGGGGGCGAGGAGGCCCCGCGGCCACTCACCGGGCTGGATGATCCACTGCCCCGATTCGTAGTTGCCTGCGGAGACGTCGAGGAAGTCGATGCGGTCGGTGTCGATCGCGTCGATGCGGGCGCGTGTCGTCTCCGCGTCGAGTCCGTCGTCGGTCGCCTCGAACGCCGAGAACCGCAGTCCGAGAGCGATACCCGGGGCCATTCTGCGCACGGCGTCGATGACGCGGTTGACGAACAGCGTCGGCTCGGCCCATTCGTCGTCGCGGTGGTTGTATGCAGGTGAGAGGAACTGGTGGATGAGGTAGCCGTGCCCGCCGTGCAACGAGATGACGTCGATTCCGGCCCGCTGACAGCGCGCGGCGGCCTCGCCGAAGCATTCGACGATGTGCTCGATGTCGTCGCCGTCGAGTTGCTCGGGCATGTCACCGCCGACCACCGCGCACGGGATCGGCGACGGTGCGACGGGGACGAATCCGCTGACGGCGCCCTGCGCGGTGCGGCCGCCGTGGTTGAGTTCCACGCCCACCAGCGCGCCCTGCGCGTGGATCGCCTCGGCAAGTTTCGCGATGCCCGGGATGCGTTCGTCGACGTCGACGCCCATCTGCCGGATGCGACCCTTGCCGTCGGCCCGCACATAGCTGGCCTCGGTGAACACGAGCGCCGCGCCGCCCGCCGCCCGGCGTTCGAGGTACGCGATGTACTCGTCGGTCATCGTGCCGTCGACCTCGCAGTAGTTGCGTTCCATCGGCGCCGACACGAAGCGGTTGCGCAGTCGCACGTTGCCCAGGTCGAGGGGCGCGGCGAACGGGTGCGCGGTCATCGGGACTCCTCCAGGATTGTCGGGGCGCACTGCTCGGCGAGCAGGTCGCCGAGGTGGCGACGCATGCGGTCGGGATCGGGGGTGACACCGGTGAGGAGGGCGAACGTGTCGGCGGCCTGCGCGACGAGCATCTGGCCGCCGTCGAGGACGGCGCAGCCGAGAGCGGTTGCCGCCACGACGAGTTCGGTGCGCAGCGGGCGGTAGACGATGTCGGCGACCCAGAGCCCGGGATGGAGCGCGCCGGTGTCGAACGGCGTTCCCGGATATCCGACCATGCCGATCGGGGACGCGTTGACGACGCCGTCACAGTGCGCCAGGTTCGCTTCGATCGCGTCGAGTCCGATCGCCGTGACCGTCGTCTGCGGGAAGGCGGACTCGAGGCGCGCGCAAACGTCCGCGGCACGGGACGGGTCGAGGTCGGCGATCCGCAGGTCCCGCACCCCGGCGGCGGCGAGCGCGTAGGCGACGGCCGAACCGGCACCACCGGCGCCGGCGAGAACGACGCGTCCGAGCGCGGCGTCGGGCAGTCCGCGGCGCAGCGCGGCGAGGAACCCGCTGTGGTCGGTGTTGTGCCCGATCAGCAGGCCGTCGCGGACGACGACGGTGTTGACGGCACCGAGAAGACGTGCGTTGCCGAACAATTCGTCGAGGGATTCGGCGACCGCCTGCTTGCAGGGGTGGGTGATGTTGAATCCGGTGCAGCCTGCCGCGACGGCGTGCCGCAGCGTGTCACCGGACCTGTCGACGGGGATGTCCTCCGCGGCGACGTCGATCAGGTCGTAGCGGTAGTCGGTGAGGCCGAGGGCGGCGGCCTCGTGTTCGTGCAGCGCCGGGGACAGGGACGTGGCGATCCCTGCCCCGACGAGACGGATCCGGTGCCGGGTGGATTCGGGGTGCATGAAAATCTCCTGCAGAAGTGTCGGTCAGGCGTCGTTGCGGACGAGCGCCTGCTGCCGCGCGCCGGCCGTCGTCGCGTCGGGTTCGCCCAACTGCTCGGTGGGGGTGCGGTAGGTCTCGGGGCCGGTGAGTGCGGCGGCCGAGGACAGCAGGGCGAAGCCCAGGCACATCCAGGCGACCGGGGTCCAGTTCGCGGTGTCGCCCGCCGACAGCCACTGCGCGATGGCCGGGGTGAAACCGGCGACCAGCAGTCCCAGCATGAGGCTCACGGCCATTCCGGTGTACCGGACCTTGGCGGGGAACTGCTCGGGGAAGTACGCGGGGTACACCCCGTTGGGCATCGCGTAGAACAGGCCGATCAGGACGATGCCGGCCGCGAACACCATGGGCGCGCTGCCGGTTCCGATGGCGTGGAAGAACACGAACACCATGCCTGCCGCACCGACGGCGCCCGTGACGAATACCGGCTTGCGGCCGATCCGGTCGGCGAGGATGCCGAACAGCGGCTGGGTGAGCACCGCGACGAAATTGGCCGTCGCGATGGCCCACAGCATCGTGGAGCGTTCGAGCCCGGCGACCTGCACGGCGTACGCCAACGCGAAGACGTTGACGATGGTGTTGATCATCGCGAACGTCGCGCTGAGGCTGATGCGGATCACGGTGCGCCAGTGCGAGCGGAACATCTCGACGACGGGGATGCCCGCCGTGTCGTCGTGTTCCTTCAGCTCCTCGAAGACTTCCGGCTCGTCGAGCTTGCGGCGCAACCAGACCGCGACACCCGTCACGAAGATGCTGAGCAGGAACGGAACCCGCCAGCCCCACGAGTACAGCGCGTCGTCCGGCAGGGCGGCGACGGGGATGAACACCAGACTCGAGATGACGATGCCGAACATGATGCCGCTCATGGTGAACGAGGTGAAGAACGCGCGGCGATCGTCCGGTGCGTGCTCGAGCGTCAGCGCGGAGGATCCCGGCGATTCGCCGCCGGCGGACAGCCCCTGCAGCAACCGCAGGAGCACCAGGATGATGGGCGCGGCCATCCCGATCTGCTCGTACGTGGGAAGGCAGCCGACGGCCACCGTCGCGATGCCCATGAGGAGCAGGCAGGCCAGGAGGGAATTCTTGCGACCGTACCGATCGCCGAGGTGACCCCACACCACCGCGCCGAGCGGACGTGCGATGTACGCGACGCCGAGTGTGCCGATCGACAGCAACGTCGCCGTCGCCCCTCCGCCCGGAAAGAAGATCTTCGGGAAGACGAGCGCCGCCGCGGACCCGTAGATGAAGAAGTCGTAGTACTCGAGCGTGCTGCCGAGGAATCCCGAGACGGCGGCCCGGCGGGCGTTCTCGTTCGGTTGTCCCCCGGTATCGCGTGTAGACGTGCTTGCCATGGTGTTCCTTTCGTCCCAGGATCCGGTGTCGCCGCAAGGCGTTCTTCGGAGGTGACTCACCTCACACGAAGTTCCGGACCGTGACGAGCGTGTCATGGCGGACTATGCGCAGTCCAGCGCAAAAAAAGTCTTAGATATAGATCGAAAATGTCCTAATCGGGGGTCGGGAGGATCTCCTCCGACACCGCGAGCGCCACCCGCAGCGCATCGGAGACGCGGCGGGGCGACCAGGCGAGGCCGTGGTTCATGTAGATGGGCTTTCCGGTGAGGGGAACGAACACCGTGCCCGGGGGCGTGATCGCGGCAATGCCCGACGTCATCAGCGCCACGCCGACACCCGTCGCCACCAGCATCAGGATCATGTACGGGTCGGTGATCTCCTGGACGACGCGGGGACGGAACCCCGCATCGACGCACGCCCGCATCGCCACCTCCTGCAACGCCGAACCGGCCGACAGCGGCGTCGTCACGAACCCGTCCTCGGCGAGGTCGCGCAGGTCGATCTGCGGCTCCGACGCGAGCGGGTGATCCGCGGGCAGCACGGCGCCGAACGGCTCCCGGCGGATCAGCCGCGTCGACACCGAGGCCGTCTCGACCGGAAGCCCGACGAACGCGAGATCGAGTGCACCACTGTCCAGTTGGGTGATGGCGTCGCGGGTCATGATCCGCCCGACGAGGGTGAGTTCGATGTCGGGATAACGCTGCCGGAGCGCGCGGGTGAGCGGCGGCAGCGACAGGTGGTTGAGCACGCCGGTGAAGCCGATCTTGATGCGGCCGTACACACCCCCGGCCGACGTGCGGGTGGCCTGCCGCGCAATGTCGACGCTCTCGAGAATGCGGTAGGCGTGCGGCAGGAACGTGTGGCCCGCCGACGTGAGCGCGACGCTTCGGGTGCTCCGCTCGAACAGCGGCACGCCGATGTCCTTCTCGAGTTTGCGCACCGTCTGACTCAGCGGCGACTGCGCCATCTGGAGTCGCGCGGCGGCCCTGCCGAAGTGCAGTTCTTCGGCGACGGCGACGAACGCTTGCAGCCAGCGAATCTCCATCGGATTCCCTTCGGCGAGTTTGACGAGTGTGGCTCAGCCCATATATTCCAATTCGTACACAGTGCGAAATAGATCATTCTGATTTCGCACATAGAACAAGACTAATGCGCACACAGTCGCGAGGAGAAACCACCATGGTCACGTATCCCGAAGGCGCGACCGCGCTCGTCACCGGCGGCGCGAGCGGGATCGGCGCGGCGTGCGCGAAACGCCTCGCCGACGCCGGGGTTCGCGTCGTCACCGCCGACGTCGCCGCCGGGGCCGACGAGCGCCTCGACGTCACCGATGCCGATGCCGTCGAGAACCTCGCCGCCCGCCTCGGCCGCGTCGACATCCTCGTCAACAGCGCCGGTGTCGTGGGACCGTCGGCGCCGCTGGTGGACGTCGAACTCGAGGACTGGCGCCGCACGTTCCGCATCAACGTCGAGGGGACGTTCCTCGTGTGCCGCGCGTTCGTGCCCGCCATGACCGGCGCCGGATGGGGACGGGTCGTGAACATGGCGAGCATCGCGGCCAAGGATGGTAATCCCGGGCAGAGCGCCTACTCGGCGTCCAAGGCGGCGGTGATCGCGCTGACGAAATCGCTCGGCAAGGAGGTCGCGAAGACCGGCGTCCTCGCCAATGTGGTCGCCCCGGCGGCGGTGGAGAGCCCGATGAACGCCGGCACCGACCCGGCGATCCTCGCGCGCTCGCAGAGCCTCACTCCGATGGCCCGGATGGGACGGCCCGAGGAGATCGCCGAACTCGTCGCGTGGCTGTCCTCCGAGGCGCTCAGTTTCTCGACCGGCGCCGTCTACGACGCCAGCGGTGGCCGGGCGTCGTACTAGCCCGGCGCCCGCTCACAGCCAGCGCGGAGGCTCGGGGGTCTCACCGCCCCCACCGAGTCCGACGGCGCCGCGCCCGGCGGCCCACCGCACCACCGCGGGCAGGGGTCCGGACACCTTCTCGGCGGGCGCGGAATCCGGTTGCACCGCAACGGGGTCACGCCCGTCGACGGTGAGCACCAGTCCGCCGCCGAGGTCCTTGCGTCGCCACATGCCGGTGATGTCGGTGAGCAGCGAACCCAGCACCACGTCCGGGAAGTCGCCGAACCGGCCCCCGTTCCCCAGGTCCACGGCATGGATCCACACCTCCCGGGTGCGCATCCACGCCGTCTCCGACACCGGCACCAGACGGCCCTGCGCCGTCCGGACCTGCGCCTCCCACGCCGCGGCCGGCAGGTTCCGCCACTTCTCGTCGAGGCGGGCGACGGTGTGGTCGAACAGGTTCCGCAGCGCCGCCGCCGACAGGGTGGCACCCTCGTCGATCTCGAGACCCCGCTGCTCCGCCGACGCGTACATCGGCGATTCCACCCCGGTCGTCGCCCAGTCCAGCAACCGGCACAGCGCGGCCGCGTTGTATCCGACGTGCGCGAGCAGATGCCGCCGCGACCACCCCGCCAAGAGGGTGTCGCCGTTCAGGTCGTCGTCGGTCAACTCCGCCAGGCGCTGCGCGAAATACGCCGTGCCGCGGCGGGCGATCAGCAACCGCTCGTCCAGGTCGAGATCGTGAAAACTCACGGCCACTACTTGACGATCGTCGTGTTACGCACCGAACCGAGCCCGTCGATGGTGACCTCGACGGTCTGCCCGTCCTGGATGTAGAGACCGGGCTTGCGGGCGTGCCCGACACCACCCGGGGTGCCGGTGATCACCACGTCACCGGGCTGCAGCGTCACGATGTGCGAGATGTACTCCACCAGCTTCGCCGGGGTGAACACCAGATCGTCGGTGGTGGTGGTCTGCACCACCTGCCCGTCGAGCGTGGTGACGAGGGCGCCGCCGAACGTGTAGGAGTCGGTGGTCGTCAGGAACGGTCCGAAACCGCTGGTCTTCTCGAACGTCTTGCCCTGATCCCACTGCAGCGTGCGGTACTGGTAGTCGCGCATCGTGTAATCGTTCATCACCGAGTACCCGGCGATGTAGGACTCCGCCTCGGCCTCGGGGACCTGGTACGCCTGTTTGCCGACGACGAACGCCAACTCCCCTTCCCAGTCCAGTTGGGCGGCGGCGTAGGCGGGGACGATCACGTCGTCGTACGGTCCGGTCAGTGCCTCCCGGAACTTCGCGAACAGGGTCGGGAACTCGGGCAGGTCCCGGCCCATCTCCTTGATGTGGTTGGCGTAGTTCAACCCGACGCAGATGATCTTCCCCGGGTTCGGCACCACCGGCGCGTAATCCGCGCCGTCGAGATTCACGGTGTCACCGGACGCGTTCTCCGCGATCGACTTCCAGTCCGGATCGGCCAGCAGGACCGACAGATCCGGGTAACCGTCGATGACGGTGGCGGTGGTGTCGGAATCGACACGGACGGCGACGGTGCCGCCGGCGCGGCGCAGGGTGGCAAGCTTCATGAGATTTCAGGCTCCTTCGGAAATGTACGTGCGGTGAAAGTGCAGGCGCTCGACGATCGGGGCGTCGGAGAACGCGAACAGGTCGAACTCGGTGTCGGCCTCGATCGACCACTCCGTCCAGGACGGGACCACGATCATGTCGCCCTTGCCGACGGTGCGGGTCTGCCCGCCGAGGACGAACCGGCCCGACCCCTCGAACACCTGATAGACGGTCGAGCCGACGTCCCGGCGCGGGCGGGTGTGGGCACCGGCCCGCAACCGGTGGAACTCGGCGCGGATCGTGGGCATCACGTCCCCGCCGGTGGTCGGGTTGGTGTAGCGGACCGCGGCATGACCGGGTTCGGTGGTCGCCGCGTACCCCTCGTCCTCGAGCGCCAACTGCTCCCGCAGCGCCGCGTCGGTGTGCTCCCACCGGTACGCCGCGATCGGCGAGGACGTCTTCGCGTCCAACCCCACCAGCGGCCGCAGTCCCGGATGCGCCCACAACCGTTCCGACCGGGACACGTCCGGGGTGGAATCGTCGGTGACGTTCTCGGACCCGAACTCGAAGAACCCGGTGTCGGTGTAGTGCACGAACGGAATGTCGAGGCCGTCGATCCACGCCATCGGCTGATCGGTCTCGTTGTGGTGGCCGTGGAAATGCCAGCCCGGGGTCAGCAGGAAATCGCCGCGGCGCATCGCGACCGGGTCGCCGTTGACGACCGTCCACACCCCCTCGCCCTCGACGACGAACCGGAACGCGTTCTGCGCGTGCCGGTGCTCCGGCGCCACCTCCTTCGGCCCCAGGTACTGGATCGCTGCCCACAGCGTCGGCGTCACATACGGCACACCCCCCAGACCCGGGTTCGCCAGGGCGATCGCCCGCCGCTCCCCGCCGCGACCGACCGGGACCAGATCCCCCGCCCGCTGCGCCAGCGGATACAGCGTCGACCACTTCCACACGAACGGCACCGCCCGCGACGTCGGCGTCATCGGCATCAAATCGCCGAGCTGAGTCCACAACGGATTCAGATGCTCGGCCTCGAAATCGGTGTACAGCTGCTTCAGCGCGGGGTCGTCGTCGACGTGCGGTTCGGTGGCGGTCATGGCATCGACGCTAGGAGTTCAGGCTTCCACGTCGATACAGAATTCTTGTGTGCAGAATCTTTGATCAGGGTTCGAGGTCCGCGATGTCCACCTCGAGTTCGCGGATCGCGTTCTTGATCTGCGACACCAGCGGTCCCTGCGAGTGCTGACGGAAGCGGGTGATCGGCACGGCCACGGTCAGCGCTCCGACGGCGGTCCGCGCCCGGTTCCGGATGGCGACGCCGAATGCGGCGACGCCCTCCTCGGTCTGCTGCACGTTGAGGGCGAATCCGACGGCGCGGGCGGCGGACAGGTCCCGATAGAACTGCTCGAACTCGTCGGCGGGCAGACGCCGGTCGCCCCACTCGCGGTCGTCGTCGGCCAGATCGTCCGGCCGCAGGTACAGCTGCGCGAGGGTGTCCCTCGGGAGCTCCGCCAGCAGAATCCGTCCTCCTGCAGTCAATTCCGCGTCGAGGACCTGCCCCTGACGGTCGCCGACCCGCAATATTCCCGCCGACTCGGCGGACGACAGGAAGCGCGCCTGGGTGCCGACGCGGATCACGAGGTTGACGGTCTCGCCGCACAGGATCGCGAGCGCCTCCATGTGGGGCCGGCAGAGGTCGTTGAACTCGCGTGTCCACCCCCGCTGCGCCGGGCCGGCCCCCATTGCCGCCCCGGGGTGGTACCGGCGTTTCTCGTCCTGAACGGCGAAACCCCGATACACCAGCATCGCCATCAGCCGATGCGCGGTCGACGGTGCGATCCCGAGTTCCTCGGCGGCGTCCTTGATCCGCAGCGCTCCAACGTCGCGCAACATCTGCAGCAGGCGCAGGGCGTTGTCGACGGACTCCAACATGTACGCCGGCTTCTCGATGGTTTTCTTCTTCTGCACAGCAGAACTTTATTGCACGGCCGCTGTGCGCCGCATCACCCTCGATACATGCCCCTCTGCCTCCCCACGTGAGTGCCGCCGTGTGCCCCGGCACGCTTTGCCACTCACCTGCCCCGAACGATCGAAACGAAGGAACTGTCATGTCGAACCTGCAGGACGCACGCATCATCATCGCCGGAGGCGGGATCGGCGGCGCGGCCAACGCCCTCGCCCTCGCCAGGAAGGGCGCGAACGTCACGCTGTTCGAACGGGCCACCGAATTCGGTGAGGTCGGCGCCGGACTGCAGGTCGGACCGCACGGCGCCCGCATCCTCGACTCCTGGGGTGTGCTCGACGACGTTCTCGCCAAGGGCTGCCTGCCCAAGAACATCGTGTTCCGCGACGCCGTGACCGCCGAGGAGCTCACGAAGATCGACCTCGGCGCCGAGTTCCGGGCCCGCTACGGCGGACCGTACTTCGTGACCCATCGCAGCGACCTGCACGCGGCGCTCGTCGACGCCGCACGTGCGGCGGGCGCCGAACTGCACACGGGCGTCACCGTCACCGACGTGGTCACCGACGGCGACCGGGTGCACGTCAGCACCGACGACGGCCGCACCCACGAGGCCGACATCGCCCTCGGCATGGACGGCCTCAAATCCCGGCTGCGGGCCAAGATCTCGGACGACGAGCCGGTGTCGTCCGGCTACGCCGCCTACCGCGGCACCACGCCGTACGACGAGGTCGACCTCGACGAGGACATCGAGGACGTGGTCGGGTACATCGGACCGGGATGCCACTTCATCCAGTACCCGCTGCGCGGCGGGCAGATGCTCAACCAGGTCGCGGTGTTCGAATCGCCCGGCTACAAGAACGGGGTCGAGAACTGGGGTGGCCCCGAGGAACTCGAGCAGGCCTACGCGCACTGCCACGAGAACGTCCGCCGCGGCATCGACTACCTGTGGAAGGACCGCTGGTGGCCGATGTACGACCGCGAGCCCATCGAGAACTGGGTGGACGGGCGGATGATCCTGCTCGGCGACGCGGCACACCCCCCTCTGCAGTACCTGGCGTCGGGGGCGGTGATGGCGATCGAGGACGCGAAGTGCCTGGCCGACTATGCCGCCGAGGACTTCTCCGCGGGCGGTGGCAACTCCGCGTGGCCGCAGATCCTGAAGGAGGTCAACACCGAACGCGCACCGCGCTGCAATCGCATCATCACCACCGGGCGCATGTGGGGCGAGTTGTGGCACCTCGACGGCACCGCCCGCATCGCGCGCAACGAACTGTTCCGCACCCGCGACACGTCGAGCTACAAGTACACCGACTGGCTGTGGGGTTACTCGTCCGATCGCGCGTCATAACCGCCTCCCCGGCCGGAGGGTTCGGCAGACTGGGTGAGTGACCCTCAACCTGGTGCGAACCCGTGTGTGGCGTGATGGGGAGTGCGTCGGCAAGGACTTTCCGCTCGCCGACGTGTCCGAGAAGGTGCGGGACGAGAACGCGCTCGTGTGGGTCGACCTGTGCGATCCCGACCACGAGTGCCTGACCGAGTTGGCGAACGAATTGTCGCTCGATCCGAACGCCATCGAGGATGCCGTCGCCCGCGGTGAGCGACCGAAGGCGACGCGTTACGCGGGCCACGCGTTCGTGACCGCGTACGCCACCTGGTTCGACGCCGAGGATGCCGTCACGCTCGGCGTCCTCGACTCACGGCTTCGGCTCAGCCGGGTGTCGGCGTTCGTGCTGTCGAACGGGATCATCACGGTGCGGCGGGACGACCGGTTCGACATGTCGCAGGTGGTGGAGCGCTGGGAGGAGGACCCCGCGCTGCTCACACCGGGTTCGGGCGCGCTTGCGCTCCTGCACGGCCTGCTCGATGCGATCGTGGACGGCCAGTTCGAGACGATCGAGACCATCGACGACGCGATCGAGGCGCTCGAGGAGGGACTGTTCCACGAGTCCGCGCGGACCAGGGAGATTCAGCAACGCACGTACCGGTTGCGGAAGGAACTGGTGCAACTGCGTCGCGTCGTGCTGCCGATGCGGGAGGTCGTGGGAGCCGTCGTCCGCGGGCGCGCCGAATCCGAACGCGAGCGGTCACCGGTTCTCGACAGCTTGTACACCGATCTCTACGACCACGTGACGCGCGCCGCCGAGTGGACGGAATCATTGCGCGACATGGTGGTGACCGTGTTCGAAACGAATCTGTCGCTGCAGGACGCCCGGCTCAATACCGTGATGAAGAAGCTCACCGGGTGGGCGGCCATCATCGCTGTCCCCACCGCGGTGACGGGGTGGTTCGGTCAGAACGTCCTGTTCCCCGGGGTCGGGCAGGTGTCGGGGACGATCGCCAGCACCGTCGTGATCGTGACGTCCGCGAGCCTGCTCTTCGTCCTGTTCCGCCGGCGCGACTGGCTGTAGCGGTCGGGACGGGCACGCAGTCAGGGTTCCGTCTTCGCTCCCGGTGACCCGGTTTCGCCCGCGGCTACGGCGGCGGCCTCTGTCATCAGGCGGGTGATCTCGGCACGGTCGGCGTCGCCGGGAAGTCCCCAGCCAGTCCGGTAGCCGTAGAGTTCGGCGAGCGTGATCGAGCGGCGGTTGCCGTCCGCGACCTCGACGTCCGACGCCGTGATCAGCCCGGGATGCGCGACACCACACGCCTCCGCCACCTTGAACACGTCGCGCCGTAACGCCCGCAGGTAGTTCGCTGCCCGAACCGACTTGATGTCTGCGTCGAGTCCGTGCGCAAGCCAGGGGCTTTGGGTCGCTACACCCGTCGGGCACCGATCGGTGTGGCACTTCTGCGCCTGAATGCACCCGACCGCGAGCATCGGCTCACGCGCCACGTTGATCAGATCGCAACCGAGAGACATCGCCGCCACGGCGTTGTCGGGCAGGCCAAGCTTCCCCGAGCCGATGAACGTGATCTCGTCGGCCAGACCGGCCTCCGCGAATTTGGCGTAGACGCGTGCAAAGCCACTACGGAAGGGCAGCGAGACAGCGTCGGTGAACACCAGCGGCGCAGCGCCGGTACCGCCCTCGCCGCCGTCGATGGTCACGAAGTCGACACCCCGCCGAGAATTGCTCATCGCCTCGACGAGCAGGTCCCAGAACGTCGGGTCGCCGACCGCGGACTTGATCCCGACGGGCAGCCCCGTCTCGGCGGCGAGGAGCTCCACCCAGTCGAGCATGCTGTCGACATCGTGGAAGGCCGTGTGCCGGGACGGGCTGATGCAGTCACGGCCCTCGGGTACACCTCTGATCTCGGCAATCTCCGGCGTCACTTTTGCTCCCGGCAACAGGCCCCCGAGGCCCGGTTTCGCTCCCTGACTGAGTTTGATCTCGATTGCCCGCACCGGCGCCGACTCGACCAGCGCCCGAAGCCTCGCCAGGTCGAACCGGCCGTCCTCGTCGCGGCAGCCGAAATACACGGTCCCGATCTGGAAGATCAGATCTGCCCCGTTCCGGTGGTACCGGGAGATGCCCCCCTCCCCGGTGTTGTGCAGGCAACCGGTGGCAGCGGCACCACGGTTGAGCGCGACCACGGCCGCGGACGACAGCGCCCCGAAACTCATGGCCGATATGTTCACGATGGAGCGCGGGCGGAAGGAGTGTGCCCGGCCGCGGGCGGCACCGAGCACCTTCGCGGACGGGATCGCGAGGTGTTCGTCGGCATGAGGAACCGCCGAGGGAGGAATCTCCGAGAACGTCCGGTGTTTGATGATGGTGTAGCCGTCGGTGAACTCGATGTCGTTGTCCGTTCCGAAACCGAACGTGTCGGTCACTCGCTTCGACGACGCATACACCCACCGGCGCTGGTCTCGGGTGAAGGGACGCTCCTCGTCGTTGCCGGTCGTAATGTACTGCCGGAGCTCCGGACCGAGCGATTCCAGCAGGTACCGGCCGTGCCCGAGCACGGGAAAATTCCGGAGCAGGGCGTGACGTCGCTGAATGAGGTCGTACGACGCGACTGCGGCCGCAGCGGCGGCCGGTAGTGCCAGGACGTTCCACCGCTTCATGAATTCACCGTACGCGCGGGCCGCCACTCAGATCGGCTCCTCGCGCCGATTTCATCCCGGCACGGACCCCGAAGGCGAAGCCGGCTGCGACACGGCCAGCAGCACCCGGAGATTGTCGGTGACCACACTGGCCGAGATGGTGGGATCGATGGCGCGCTGAATGCCCAGTCCGACACCGAGACTGAGGATGCTGCCGGCCGCATCCTGCACGGGCACGGGCAGGGCGACCCCCAGTGAGTCGGTGAACGATTGCAGCAACGTCACCGTGATCTCCCGCGCGGCACCGAGGGTGGCGGTGAGGGCGTCGCGGAGTTCGGGGTCGTGTCGGGACAGCACGATCAGTTCGAATTCGAGCATGGTCCATCCGACGTCGCCGAGCGTCCTCTCCGCCCAGGCCTGGAACGCCTCGAGTCGCTCCTCCATCGTCTCGCCGCCGCCGAGCGCCTCCGCGATCTCCTGCCCCTTGGTGGCGTGGATGAGCCCGAGCACCTCGAGGCACAGTTCCTTCTTGTTCTTGAAGTTGGAGTACACCGCCCCCTTGGAGTAGCCGGCCTCGTCGGCCACTTTCTCGAGTGAGGTGGCCGCGTACCCGTCGGCGAGGAAGAGGTCGCGTGCGGTCGCGACGAGATGCGCCCGCGTCCGCGCCTGACTCTCCGACCTGGTCAATCGCGCCATACTCACCCTTTCTCCGAAGCCCCTGCGAGAATATTCTACTTTTCATATACCGCCGGTATCTGGTTTCTGATAGCTTGCTAGATATGACTTCGAGTGACACACAACTCAGCCGCGGGCTGGTGATCGGTTGCGGCGGCACGCTCGGCGCAGCCTGGACGGTGGCGGCCCTGGTCGCCGTGAGCGACGCCCTGGGATGGGACCCGCGCGACGCCGACGTGCTCGTGGGCACGTCCGCGGGCGCCGAACTCGTCACCATGCTGGGCGGCGGGGCCGGCGTCGACGAACTGCTCGCGATGCAACTCGGCGGGGCCACCCATCCGGCGCTCGACGGACATCTCGCCGCGACGCCGGGACGGTTCCCGCCGCTCCCGGCGCCGGGCCTCGGTTCACCCGGTCTGCTGCGCCGCGGACTGCCGCCCGTCACCGCCGCGAGCGGACTGCTGCCCCGCGGCCGCGGCGACGCCGCCTGGCTCGACCGGCTCGCGCAGCGGTTCACGGGCGGGTCCGGCTGGGTTCGCCACCCCGCGACGTGGCTGGTGAGCATGGACTACGACACGGGTGAACGTGTCGCATTCGGCTCACCCGGTGCACCGGCCGCGACCCTGTCCGAAGCGCTGCGGGCGTCGTGGGCGATTCCAGGCTGGTATCCCCCGGTCCCCATCGGCGACCGCCGGTTCGTCGACGGCGGGGCGGCGTCCACGGCGTCCGCCGACCTCGTGCTGCCCCTCGAACTCGACGAGGTGATCGTGCTGGCACCGATGGCGTCCACGGGCCGCATCGCCGGCCGCGGGGCCGCCCGCGTCGAACGCCGGATGCTGCGGAACTGGATGAGTGCGGGCCTGGATGCCGAAGTCGCGAGGCTGGAGGCGGCAGGTACGCGGGTGATCCGGCTCGACGCGACCGCCGAAGACCTCGCCGTCATGGGCCCGAACTTCATGGACGGCCGGCGCCGGCTCGCCACCCTCGAACATTCCCTCGTCACCACCCGAGCCCAGCTCGCGAACGGAGTCCGCGCATGAACCACTACGACATCCTCATCGTCGGTGCCGGGATCTCCGGCATCGGGGCCGCCATCCGCCTGAAGCAGAGCGGGATCGACAACTTCGCCGTTCTCGAGAAGGGGGACGCACTGGGCGGGACCTGGCGCGACAACACCTACCCGGGCTGCGCGTGCGACGTCCCCTCGGCCCTGTACTCCTATTCGTTCGCGCCGAACCGGGAGTGGTCGCGGTTGTTCGCCGGGCAGGAGGAGATCCGCCGGTACATCGAGCGCACCGCCACCGAACACGGGGTTCCCGCCCACGTGAAGTTCGGAACCGAGATGCAGCGCGCCGAATGGAGCGAGCAGACACGGCGCTGGACGGTGGACACGTCCGCGGGCACGTTCACCGCGAACGCCGTCATCGCCGCCGCCGGGCCGTGGAACGAACCGCTCGTTCCCGCGATCCCCGGTCTCGACACGTTCACCGGCGAGGTCTTCCATTCCTCCCGCTGGAACCACGACTACGGCCTCGCAGGCAAACGCGTGGCCGTCGTCGGAACCGGTGCCTCCGCAGTGCAATTCGTCCCGGCCATCCAGCCGAAGGTCGGGGAACTCCATCTGTATCAGCGGACCGCGCAATGGGTGCTGCCGAAACCCGACCACACCCTGCCCGGCGTCGAGCGCACGATCCTGCGCCGCGTACCGGGTGCGATCCGCGCGCTGCGACGCCTCGAGTACGCGATCATGGAATCTCTCGGGCTCGGCTTCCGGCACCCGTGGATCCTGCGGGTCGTCCAGCAGATCGGCAAGGCGCAACTGCGCGCCCAGGTGCGGGATCCGAAGCTGCGCAAGGCGTTGACGCCCGACTACACGCTCGGCTGCAAGCGACTGCTGCTGTCCAACACGTACTACCCCGCGCTCACCCGCCCCAACGTCGAGGTGCACGCCAACGCCGTGCAGTCGGTGCGCGGCAACGTCGTCGTCGGCAGCGACGGCGCCGAACGCGAAGTGGACGCCATCATCTTCGGTACCGGATTCCACATCCTCGACATGCCGATCGGGTCCAAGGTGTTCGACGGCGATGGCCGCAGCCTCGACGACCACTGGAAGGGCAGCCCGCAGGCGTACCTCGGCACGACCGTCGCGGGCTTCCCCAACGCGTTCGTCCTCCTCGGACCCGCCCTGGGCACCGGACACACGTCGGCGTTCATGATCCTCGAGGCGCAACTCGACTACCTGATCCAGGCGGTCACCCAGGCCCGGAGCAACGGGTGGACCAGGATGGAACCGCGACGGGACGTGCAGGACGCATTCAACGCCCAGGTCCAGGAAGCCCTGGCCACCACCGTCTACAACGCCGGTGGCTGCCAGAGCTACTTCCTCGACGTCAACGGCCGCAACAGCTTCAACTGGCCGTGGTCGACCGACCGCATGCGGCAGCGACTCGGCCGGTTCGACGAGGCCGCATACGACGTGTCGCGTGAGCCTGCGCCGGTTACAGCGACTTCGCGATAATTCCCTTCATCACCTCGTTGGCGCCCGCGTAGATCTTCTGGACGCGGGCGTCCTCGTACATCCGGGCGATCAGGTACTCGCGCATGTACCCGTAGCCGCCGTGCAACTGCACACACCGGTCGATCACCGCGCACTGCTGCTCGGTGAGCCAGTACTTGACCATCGCCGCCTCGGACGGGTCGAGTTCACCACGCAGATGCGCCTCGATGCAATGGTCCAGGAACACCGCACACGTACGGGCAATCGTCTGACACTCGGCGAGCTCGAACGCCGTGTTCTGGAACTCGAACAGACTGTGCCCGAACGCCTGCCGCGACTTCGTGTACGCCACGGTGTCCTCGACCGCACGGGTCATCGCCCCGGACGCCTGCGCGCCGATGATCAACCGCTCCTGCACCAGTTGCGCCATCATCTGCCCGAAGCCCTGCCCCTCCTCGCCGAGCAGATTCGATACCGGCACCCGCACATCGGTGAACGACAACTCCGACGTGTCGGCGCCGTGCTGACCGACCTTGTCGAGAACCCTCCCGACGGCGAACCCGGGACAGTCCCGCAGATCGACGATCACCAGGGACACCCCCTTGGCGCCGGCCTTCGGGTCGGTCTTCACCGCCAGCACGATCACGTCCGCCGACGCACCGTTGGTGATGAACGTCTTCGAGCCGTTGATGACGTACTCGTCGCCGTCCCGGATGGCGGTGGTCTTGATCGCCTTGAGGTCCGAGCCGGCGCCGGGCTCGGTCATGCCGATGGCGCCGAGGATCTCCCCGGTCGCCATGCCCGGCAGCCACGCCTGCTTCTGCTCCTCGGTGCCGTACTCGAGGATGTAGTGCGGGACGATGCCGGAGTGCACGGAGATGCCGAGCGCGAGGTCGCCGGCGTAACCCTGGGCCTCGAACACGGCGAGGTCGTGGGCGAACGTGCCCCCGCCACCGCCGTACTCCTCCGGGATCGAGCAGCACAGCAACCCGAGCTTGCCCGCCGCCAGCCACACCTCACGGTCGATGCGGTGCTGGGCGTCCCACTTCTCGTGGTGCGCGACGACCTCGCGTTCGAAGAACCCCGCCGCGAGCTCGGACAGGGCCTTCACCTCGTCGTCGTGCCAGGAAGGTGTGTGCTTCTTCATCGTCCGCCCTGTGCCCTAGATGCGCTTGAAGAGGGCGGCGAGGGCCTGGCCGCCGCCGATGCACATGGTGACGATGCCGAGTTCGAGGTCGCGGCGCACCATGTCCTTCGCGATGCGCAGGCTCAGGATCGCCCCCGTCGCACCGACCGGGTGACCCANCGCGATCGCCCCGCCGTACGGGTTGGTCTTCTCCGGGCTGAGCTTCGCGTCCCGGATCACCGCGACCGCCTGCGACGCGAACGCCTCGTTCAGCTCGATCACNTCGATGTCNCCNGGGGTGGTCCCGGTCTGCTCGAACAAATTCTGCAACGCCAGCACCGGGGCGTANCCCATCAGCGCGGGATCCATCGCCGCCGTCGCGACCGCCTCGAGGGTCACCAGCCCGGTCAGNCCCTTGTCCCGCGCCGCGGACTCGGTGGCCAGCACCAGCGCCGCNGCGCCGTCGTTGATCCCNGACGCGTTNCCGGCGGTCACCGAGCCNCCCTCCTCGAACGCCGGCCGCAACTTCGCGAGGGNNTCGAGGGTGGTGTCGGGCTTGGGGTGCTCGTCGACGTCGACCGTCTTNGGTCGNCGGCCGCCGATCTCGACGGGGGTGATCTCCTCGGCGAACGCGGCCCTCGCCGCATCNGANGCNGCGCGGCGCTGGGATTCGACGGCGAACTCGTCCTGCTGCTNCCNGCTCACGTCGTACTTGCGGGCGACGGCCTCGGCGGTACGGCCCATGTGGACGCCACCGAACGGGTCGGTGAGGATCGCGACCGTGCCGTCCACCAGCTTGCGGTCACCGAGCTTGTACCCGGAGCGGGCCGAGAAATCGTAGAACGGCATCCGCGACATGCTCTCGTCGCCGCCGGCGAGGGCGAAGTTCACCCCACCCCAGCGCATCTGCTGNGCCGCCGACCACACCGCCTGCAGACCGGACCCGCACAGCCGGTTGACGGTGTACGCCGGGGTCTTCTCGGGAAGTCCCGCGGCCAGGGCCACGCGGCGGGCGTTGTAGGCGTCCGGCCCGACCTGACCGATGCAGCCCATNACCACCTCGTCGATGTCCGCGCCCGGCACCCCGGCNCGGTCCAGNGCGGCCTTCGCGGCGGTCGCACCCAGTTCNTGGGCGGGCACGTCCTTGAACGCGCCCCCGAAGCTGCCGATCGGGGTCCTCGCGCCGTCGACTACGACGATCGGTTCAGGAGAATTCATGACGTGCCCTTCCGTCTCTCTGCCAGTACGGGAAGATAGTAGGACTTCAAAGTACCTGGCGGTTCACGCAGGGCCTCAGGCACGTCACCGGGTCAGTGCCCGCGAATCAGATCGGCGCACTTCTCAGCCATGGTCATGACCGTGATGTTGGGGTTGACGTACGGCAGTTTCGGCATCGCGGACGCGTCCACCACTCGCAGATTGCGCACCCCCTTCACCCGCAACTCCGGGTCGAGGACGGCCGTCGGGTCGGTGGCCGCACCCATCCGGGCGGTCCCGGCGGGGTGATACACCGTGTTGTGGGTGCGGTGCGCGTAGTCGATCAGTTCGTCGTCGGTCTCCGCCTCCGGACCGGGAGCCAGTTCCCTCGTGATCCAGCCCCGGAGGGGTTCCTGCTCGGCGATGCGGCGCGCCAGCCGGAACCCGGCGAGCATCACGGCCTCGTCGTGGCCGTCGGGATCGGTGAAATACCGGGGGTCCACGCGCGGGCGATCCCGGAAGTCGCGGGAGCGGAGCCGCACCGTTCCGCGGGAGAGTCCCTGCGTGACGTTCGGGGTGAGGCAGAATCCGTTGTCCGTGGTGGGATACCCCCACCGGAGGGTGTTCATGTCGAACGGCACGCTGCCGTAATGCATCATCAGGTCGGGATGGTTCAGCCCCTCCTCGGTGGTGGCGAACAGGCCGATCTCCCACCACTGCGTCGACTCGGTGACCATCGGCCGGGACGCCTCCCAGAAGACGAGACCTTCGACGTGGTCGTCGAGGTTCTGCCCGACCCCGGGGGCATCCACCCGGACCTGCACGCCCATCTCACGCAAATGCACCGTGGGCCCGACGCCCGAGAGCATCAACAGTTTCGGGGTGTCGATGGCCCCGGCGGTGACGATCACCTCGCGGCGCGCCGAGACGGTGTCGTACCCGGTGAGGTCGGGGCGCTGGTAGCGCACGCCGGTCGCCGCCATCGCGTCGTCGATGACGATCTCGGCGACCCAGCAGTCGGTGCGCACGTCGAGGTTGGGCCGGGATCCGAGAATCGGGTGCAGGTAGGCGTGCGACGTCGACATGCGGGTGCCGTCCTCGGACGCGTTGATCTGGAACCACCCGGCCCCGTCGAGGACGCTCGTGCCGCGGTTGAACTGCACGGTCGGCAACCCGACCTTTGCCGCGGCCTCGAGCAGGGCGACGCCGCAGGGGTCGTTCGGCGGGACGTCGCGCAGCCGCACCGGACCGCTGCGGCCGTGCTGCTCGCCGGGGGCGTCGTTGTTCTCCACCCGCGCCACGAGCGGTAACACGTCCTTCGCGCCCCAGCCCGTCGCACCGGCCGCCGCCCAGTCGTCGAGTGTCTCGGCGGGTGGCCAGAACGCGATACACGAGTTGTGCGACGAGCAGCCGCCGAGCACCTTCGCCCGTGCGTGCCGCATGAAGCTGTTGCCCCGCTCCTGCGGCTCGATCGGGTAGTCCCAGTCGTATCCGGAGTCCAGCAGGTGCATCCACTGCGCCAACTCGAGGACGTTGCGGTCACCGACGTCGGACGGCCCGGCCTCCACGAGGCACACCGTCACCGACGGGTCCTCGCTGAGCCGGGCGGCGAGCACGCATCCGGCCGTTCCTCCGCCGGCGATCACATAGTCGAACACGGTGTCCGTCATGGCAGTTCACTCTCCGCCTCGTCCTTCGTCGTCGCCGCGTGCGAGGCGAGGCAGCCGATGTGGTTGCGGCCCTTCACCGCGTACCAGAGCAGGCCGAGCCCGAGGATGATGCCGATGTAGACGAACGCGCCCCACGTGTTGTACCAGGGGGTTCCGTACACCTCGGGGCGTGGCCACGCGAGATTGAGCGCCATTCCCACACCCCACAGCACGGCGAAGATGTTCACCGCCAGCCCCCACCGGCCCATCGTGAAGTAACCGCTCTCGGCGAGTTCCTTCGGCGGCCACTGCCCCTGCAGTCGTTTCTTCAGCAACGGACCGGTGACCATGAGGTACGCGAGGTAGATCATGATGATCGCGATCGACGTCAGCACCGTGAAGATCTGCGGCTGACCGATGTTGATGACGAGGATGAACGCCGCGAGCAGACCGATCACGATGGCGGGGACCACCGGCGTCTGATGCTTCGGGTTGACGTGCGCCAGCCGCTCCCCGAAGGGCAGGGCGTTGTCGCGGGCCATCGCGAACGTGAGCCGGATGGCCGCGGCGTGCACCGCGAGCGAACACACCGTCACCGCGATCACGATGCAGACCAGGAAGATCTTGCCGAGCGGTCCCCACATCACCTGCTCGACGATGTACTGCAGTCCGCCCTCACTGCTGCCGATCAGCGGATCGTCGAGGTCGGGGGCCGCCATGACGGCGAACACCAGGATCGCCCCGCCGATCACGAAGGACGCGAGGATCGCCCGCAGGATCGCCTTCGGCGCCGTCCGCCGCGGGTCGACGGTTTCCTCGCCGAGCGAACTCGCGGTGTCGAAGCCGTACATCACGTACCCGGACGCGAGGGACGCCACGAGGAAGACGCTCAGATAACCGCCGCTCTCCCCGGCGCCGTAACCGTGGGTGGAGAAGAACACCTCCGGGCCGCGGGTCATATTGGCGGCGAGGATGATCGCGATCAGCACCGCGGCGATCAGTTCGACGAACACACCCGTGCTGTTGATGAGGGCCATCAGCTTGACGCCGAACGCGTTGACCGCCGTGGTGAACGCGATCATGATCGTGCCGAGAATGACGGCGTTGGTCGCGAAGTCGTACTCACCGCTGCCGTCACCGATGATCTGGAAGCCGCTCCACAGCCGCGGCAGGTTGAGTTGCAGCGCGAGCACGACCGCGGAGAGCGTCACGATCGACGCGGTGAGCATCAGCCAGCCCGACGACCAGCCCACGATCCTGCTGCCGAGCAGCTTGGCCCAGTTGTAGACCGAGCCGGCGACGGGATACTTGGCCGCGAGTTCCATGAAGCACAGGGCGACGGCCATCTGCCCGACGAACACCATCGGCCAGGACCACAGATACGCAGGCCCCGCCGTGCCGAACCCGAAATAGAACAACTGGAACGTGCCGGTGAGAATCGAGATGTAGCTGACTCCCGCCGCGAAACTGGCGAACTTGCCCAGACTGCGGTCCAATTCCTGTTTGTACCCCAGTTCGCCGAGCCCACTGTCCCCCGGCTCACCTCCGTCACCCACTGCACCGTGCCGAGTAGCCATGGTTCTCTCGCCTCTCCGTGCGCCGGACTAGCCGTTGTCGAACCACCCCGCCGCCGTGGGCGAGGTGTTGTGCCAGATGTGTTTGGTCTCCTGGTATTCCGCCAGACCGGCGGGGCCGAGTTCGCGCCCGTTCCCCGACATCTTGAATCCGCCCCACTCGGCGGCCGCGGTGTAGTAGCCGAAGTCGTTGAGCCACACCGTTCCGTGGCGCAGACCGCGCACCATGCGTTCGCCCCGGGCGCTGTCGGCGGTCCGGACGCCCGCGGCGAGGCCGTACTCGGTGTCGTTGCCCAGTCGCAGCGCCTCCTCTTCCGTGGTGAAACGCTCGACGGTGAGGATCGGCCCGAACGTCTCCTCCTGCACGAGGCGCATGGTGCGGTCACAGTGATCGAAGATGGTGGGCAGGTAGAAACTCCCGTTCGCCAACGCGGGATCCGACGGCCGGGCACCCCCGGTCACCAGCCGGGCGCCCTCGGAGCGTCCGAGTTCCACGTACTTTTCGACCTTCTCCCGGTGGGCCTCGGATACCAGCGGGCCCGTTCGGCTCGCCGGATCGAGGCCGTTGCCCATCCGGATCTTCTCCGCCCGGGCGGCGAGCGCGGCGACGAACCGGTCGGCGATGGATTCCTCGATGATCAGGCGGGTTCCCGCCGAGCACACCTGACCGGAGTGCAGGAACACACCCGTGAGCACCTGGTCGACGGAGTCGTCTCCGTCCGCGTCGGCGAAGACGATGTGCGGATTCTTGCCGCCGAGTTCCACGGCCACCTTGGTGACGTTCTTCGCGGCGGTCTCGAGGATGACGCGTCCGGTGGCCAGCCCGCCGGTGAAGGAGACGAAGTCGACGTCGGGGGTTCCCGTGAGTGCGGCGCCCAGGACGGCGCCGCTGCCCTGCACGAGGTTCACCACCCCGGCCGGAACCCCGGCTTCGGCGATCAGCGCGGTGAACGCGATGGTGCTGAGCGGGGTCACCTCGCTCGGTTTGAGGACCATCGTGCACCCCGCCGCGAGCGCGGGCGCCACCTTCCACGAGATCTGCAGCAGCGGGTAGTTCCACGGTGCGATGAGCACGCACACGCCGATCGGCTCGCGCACCACCCGGCTGATCACATCGGGACGGCCGACGTCCACCAGACGATCCGCCTCGACCGCGGCGAGTTGCGCGTAGTACCGGAACACCGACACCACGTCGTCGATGTCGATCCTGCTCTCCTCCAAAGTCTTTCCGGTGTCGAGCGTCTCGATGCGGGCCAGGGACTCCTTGTCGCGTTCGAGCAGATCGGCGATCCGCGCGACGATCGCGGTGCGCTCGGCGACGGGCGTGTGCGGCCAGGTGCCCTCGTCGAACGCGGCGCGGGCCGCGGCGACAGCGCGGGCGGCGTCGTCCGGGGAGGCCTCGTCGACGGTGGCGACCACCGACCCGTCGGCCGGATTGATGCAGTCCCGGGTCTCGCCGGAGCTGGAGCGGATCCACCGCCCGTCGACGAACAGGCCCGTGTTCAGAAGGTCATCGATCGACTGGTCCCGCATCACTCAACTCCGTGTCTCGCCGGAACGAACGCACCCCCTCCACGGTATGCCGTCGGAGTCGCGGTGGGCGGGGTTCGCCCGACACATGTCCGATTCGCCTGGGAATCCGCGAACGGGCAGGGTGTGTCCGGTAGCCGGACGCGCGTGCGCCTAGCGGCTGCGATAGCGTCGTCAGGCGAACTCTTCGCACTTTCCCGGACAGGACACACCTAGAAACGGAGCACCCGTGGTCGCGATCGGCAACTCGGATCTGGACATCTTTCCCCTGGCCCTCGGTGGCAACACCTTCGGCTGGACCAGTGACGAACCGACGTCGTTCGACATCCTCGACGCGTTCGCCGCGGGCGGCGGCAACTTCGTCGACACGGCGGACTCGTACTCCGCGTTCGCCGACGGCAACTCCGGCGGCGAGTCCGAGACCGTCCTCGGCAACTGGATGGCGTCCCGCCACAACCGGGACCACATCGTGATCGCCACCAAGGTCAGCCAGCACCCGGAGTTCAAGGGACTGGCCCCCGCCAACGTCCGGGCAGCGGCGGAGGCGTCCCTGAAGCGGCTGCAGACCGATTACATCGACGTGTACTACGCGCACTTCGACGACGCCGACACTCCCCTCGCGGACACGCTCGGCGCGTTCGACAAACTGGTCCGCGACGGACTCGTCCGGCACGTCGCCATCTCCAACTACTCCCCCGGGCGCATCCGCGAGTGGCTGTCCCTGACGGCCGAGCACGGTTTCGCCGCCCCGATCGCGCTGCAGCCGCACTACAACCTGGTGCACCGCCACGACTACGAACCCGAGGTGGCCGCGCTCGCGACCGAGAACGGCCTGGGCGTCTTCCCGTACTACTCGCTCGCGGCGGGTTTCCTCGCGGGCAAGTACCGCACCCGGGCCGACCTCGAGGGCCGGGCCCGCCAGCGGATGGCGACCCGCTACTTCTCCGAGTCCGGTCTCGCCGTCGTCGACGCCCTCGCCGAGATCGCCGACGCGCACTCCGCGGAGATCTCGACCATTGCCCTCGCGTGGCTCCTGACCCGGCCCGGCATCACCGCGCCGATCGCGAGCGCGAGCCGCCTCGAACAGCTTCCCGCCCTGCTCGACGCCCCGACCGTGACACTGACCGCGTCCGAGATCAGCCGGCTCACGACCCTCTCGGACGCGATCGGCGCCTGACCTCAGCCCAGCAGCTTGCTCCGCAGCCGGTCCACCGTCGCCGAACTCAGACCCAGCCCGTCGGTGAGGTAACGGTCGACCGTGCCGTACTGCTCGGCGAGCCGGCCGAGCCCGGCCTCGAGGTAGCTGCGGTCCACACCCAGCAGCGGCTGGTAGATCTTCGCCACCGCCTCGCCGCGGCTGGCGGCGATCTGGTCGTACGTGACCTTCATCGACGCGGCAGTGTATTCGTTGGTGAGCAGATAGTCGTCGAAGATGGTGTCCTGCGGAACCCCGGCGATGGACAGCAGCAACGCGGACGCCCAGCCGGTGCGGTCCTTACCCGCCGTGCAGTGGAAGACCTGCGGTCCGTCGGTGTCGGCCAGTGACGTCAGAAGTTGCGCGAACCCGGCCCTGGTCGCCGCGTCGTCGACGAAGCTGCGGTTCATCTGCTGCATGAACGCGACGGCGTCGGCGGGCGACTTCAACTGCGCGACAGCGGCACCCAGATCACCCGACAGAATCGGGATGCCCTGGTACCGCGGTCCGGCAGGGAGCCGGTCGGGCTTCGCCGCCACCTCTTCGACGGTCCGCACGTCGTACACCGCGGTCAGCCCGAGTCCGGTGAGGACGGCGAGATCCTGATCGTTCGGAACCAGCGCGTTCGAACGGTAGAACAACCCACGCGTGACGTGTCCCCCGCGAGCCGTCGCATACCCCCGGCCCGATCCTCCGACGTCGCGGAAGTTGTCGACCGACGCCAGTCGCGGCGTCTCGACGACCGGGCCCGCGCTCCCGAAATCGGACGAACCGAAATCCGGGAGGCTGATTCCGGGCAGCGAGAACGGGTCCGCCGAAGCTAGCGCAGGCGCGCCGAGACCCGCGAACAGCACGCTGCCGGTGATCAGCACCGCGGCGGTGGAAGTGACACGTCGAGACATGGAAACCCTTTCGATGGTCTGTCGGGGAGATCCGCCCCTCCGGCATGTCCGGAACGTCAGCGGGTAATCCACATCACAGTGGTCCGGCGTTTCCCGTGGCTACGAGTTGTTCCGATCACCGGGAGAACCCGTTTCCCGCAGGGGCCGCCCACAGCAGACTCGGGCCGTCGGCAGCCGAGGTGCCGGGCGAACGTGACTTTTCGAGGACGAGGATGTGAGCTGAGATGACCGAGACCGCACAACAACTGGCGGGGAAGGTTGTGATCGTGACCGGGGCGGCGCGGGGGCTCGGCGCAGCCTTCGCCCAGCGCATCGTCGACGAGGGCGGCAGCGTCGTCGTCGGCGACGTTCTCGACGACGACGGCCGCGCGACGGTCGAGCAGCTCGGCGACCGGGCGCGCTACTGCCACCTCGACGTCACCGACCCCCAGCAGTGGCAGGCCGCGGTCGACGTGGCGACGAGCGACTTCGGTCGCGTCGACGGCCTCGTCAACAATGCGGGCATCTCCACCGGCCAGTACATCGAGCACGAACCGCTCGAACACTTCCGGACGGTCCTCGACATCAACCTGACCGGCGTGTTCAACGGCCTGCAGGCCGTGATCGGCCCGATGCGCGCCGCCCGCGGCGGATCGATCGTCAACATCTCCTCGGCCGCCGGGCTGATGGGACTCGCCCTGACCGCCGGCTATGGCGCGTCCAAGTGGGGCGTGCGCGGGCTCACGAAGATCGCCGCCGTCGAACTGGGCGCCGACCGGATCCGCGTCAACTCCGTCCACCCCGGCATGACGTACACCCCGATGACCGCGGGTCTCGGAATTCAGCAGGGCGAGGGCAACTACCCGAACACCCCCATGGCGCGGGTGGGGGTGCCCGAGGAGATCGCCGGCGCCGTCGGATTCCTGCTGTCCGACGCGTCCACATACGTCACGGGGGCGGAACTGGCCGTCGACGGCGGCTGGACCGCCGGACCGACCGTGAAATACGTCATGGGCCAATGACATCGAATTCGGAACCACACGAGGAGCACAGACGATGAATCGTTTCGACAACCGGCGGATCCTGGTGACCGGCGCGGCGTCGGGTATCGGCCAGGCCACCGCCCTCCGCCTGCTCGAGGAAGGCGGCACCGTCGTGGCAGCCGACGTCTCCGAGGACGGCCTCGCGCGGACCACGGAACTCGCCGAAGCGGCTGGCACGGCGGTCCGCCTCAGCGTCGCCGCCATCGACATCGGCGACGAGACGTCCGTCGTCGACGGCGTGAGCCGCAGCGTCGAGAACCTGGGCGGACTGGACGTGCTCGTGAACGCCGCGGGCATCCTGCGCGCCTCGCACACCCACGAAACGCCCTTGGACCTGTGGAATCAGGTGATCGGGATCAACCTCACCGGCACGTTCCTCATGGTTCGCGAGTGCCTGCCGGCACTGCTGTGCAACGAGCGCAGCGTGGTTGTGAACTTCAGTTCGACGTCCGCCGCGTTCGCGCATCCGTACATGGCGGCGTACGCCGCGAGCAAGGGCGGCATCCAGTCGTTCACCCACGCGCTGGCACTCGAATACGGCAAGCAGGGTCTGCGTGCCGTCGGTGTCGCCCCCGGCAGCATCAAGACCGGAATCACCGACGCCACGTCCGGATACGTTCCGTCCGATGCCGATTGGGGCCTGTTCGCCAAGCTGTCCCCTATCCTCCCCACCACCCTGGAATCGGGCGGCGCGGCCATGGGCGGACCCGAACAGGTCGCGGGAGTCGTCGCCATGCTCGCCTCCGACGACGGCGCGTTCGTCACCGGAACCGAGATCCGCATCGACGGCGGCACCCACGCCTGAACGGAGAACCCTTGCGCCGGCGACGACGGCACGTAGGTTGGACGCATGAGCCTCCCCACTCCTGCCGCCGATCGCACCGCGCTCGTCACCGGAGCGTCGTCCGGGATCGGTACGGCCCTCAGCCGTGAACTCAGCCGCCGCGGGCATCAGGTGGTGCTCGTCGCCCGCCGGGCCGAGAAGTTGGAGGAACTGGCCACCGAACTGCGGGCCGCGGGCGGCCGGGCGCACGTGCTGGGCGCCGATCTCTCCGACCGCTCGGCCCGGGCGACCCTGCTCGACCGGGTCGGCGAACTCGGACTGACCCTGGACATCCTCGTGAACAACGCCGGCCTGTCCACGCTCGGCCCGGTGGCCGCGTCCGATCCGGAGGCCGAGATGAACATGATCGAGGTCGACGTGACGGCCGTCGCCGACCTGTGCAGCCGCGCACTGCCGGGCATGGTGCAGCGGCGTCGCGGCGCGATCCTCAACGTCGCGTCCACCGGGGCGTTCCAGCCGCTGCCCGGGCAGGCGGGGTACGGCGCCTGCAAGGCATTCGTCCTCTCCTACACCGAAAGCCTGACCGGCGAACTGAAAGGCACGGGGGTCACCGCGACCGCACTCTGCCCCGGACCCGTCGACACCGGATTCGGCGAGACGGCCGGTTTCGCGAAGGAGGACGCGGAGGCCGCGCTGCCCAGCTTCATGTGGGAAAGCCCCGAATCCGTGGCCAAGACCGGCATCGACGGGCTCGACAAGGGACAGATGGTCGCCATCCCCGGTTTCGCGAACCGGGCGGCGTCCGTCTTCGCGCGCCTCGCGCCGAACAGGTTCCTCGTTCCCGTCCTGGCCAGCCGTCATCCCGGTTTGCGGACGTAGGCGCCGCCCGTCGGTTTCCGCCGATACCCACCGAGCCCAGTCCGCTCGCGCCGTTCGAGCACCAGAACTTCCTCACTCCGACCGATCTCGACTACTGGAATCCGTTCGTCAGCGCGAACCGGCTCACCTCGCCGTTCGGAATCACCAACCGCATCGTCTGCACCGGGTTCCACGGCTGCTGCTCGATTGCTGGCAGGCCGACCGGAACGGGCAACCCCACAAGCTCGTCAAGCTGTCGCTGGACTTCCCCGGGTCGCTCGGCGCCTCGCTCCTGGGCGGAGGTCCCGGGCACTTCGTCTACCCGGGTTTCGTTCCGGGCAGCTGAGACCGATTACAACGGGTCGCCCTCGACCCGTCCAGCCGGAAGCGTCCGGCCACAGATCGTGAGTGCGAGATCCTCGCCTGCTCCGCTCAATTCGGCACCCGACCCGTACGACCAGCCGAGGTCCGTGGCCCGCAACCTGCGGCCCTCGATGTCGACGCCGAAATTCGAGTGTCCACCGCCGGCCGTGAGGTCGTTGAGGACGATGCGGATCGTCGCCTCGGGTACACGGCGCGGCACCCCCAGCGGCACCGTGACGTCGAGGCCGTGGATCACCACATGGTTGAGCGCTCCGTGATAGCCGCCGCCCGGCGGAGTCCACCCGCGCATGGTGTCCGAGCGCAGGTCGGCGACGAGATCTGCCGTTGCCAATTCGGCGTCACTACGGGCGATCTCGTTGGACAGCCGGGTGAAATCGAACTCGCACTCACGCAGACGGGTCATGAACCGCTCCTCGGAGTACCGCGCCGCCATCGTGACATGTGCGACCACTTCACGAATCCGCCAGCCCTCGCACAGCGAAGGCGTGTCCCATTCCGCATCCGAGATCCCGTCGAGGAGATCGGCCAGGTCCGAGAACTCGGTCGCAACCGCACGCTGCAGGACGGCATCATCGGTCATCGCAGTCAGCTCCCATCGGATGTGTTCTCCACGATCACCGTAGACCGAAACCGCCGAGTATTGCGCCAGTCGAACATGATTGGTAGAGTCGAACATATATTCGAATGACCTTGGGGGAGGTTGGTCATGGGGGAAGTAGTGGCACCGGACCTGGAGGAGTTGCGGGCGTTCACGACGCGGTTGCGGTGCGTCGAGGCGTGTGGCGATGCGGGGTTGGGGATCGAGTGGCTCGACGCGGTCGAATCCTTGAAGTCGGTGGGGTGTGCGGTACAGGCGGTCGTGACCGATGACGTCGCCACCTGCATGCGGGAGGACCGGAAGGCCCGTCGGTTGCCGCGGGCGGAGTGGGATCGCGGCATCGCCTCACAAATCGCGTTGGCGCGCAGGGAATCCCCGAACCGCGGTGGCCGGCATCTGGGGTTCGCGCAGGCGGTGGTCCACGAGATGCCGCACACGTTGGCGTTGCTGCGGTCGGGTCGGTTGAACGAATGGCGTGCCACCCTGCTGGTGCGGGAAACAGCCTGCCTGTCGGCGGCGGATCGGAAGGTCGTCGACCATCGGTTGTGCTCGGACCCGGACATTCTCGACGGCGTCGGCGACCGCGGGTTGGTCGCGAAGGCGAAGGCCCTGGCGGTGGAACTCGACGCCGCCGCGGTGGTGGCCCGGTACCGCAAGGCCGTCTCCGAGCGNCGGGTGACGACGCGGCCGGCNCCGGATTCGATGGCGTATCTGAGTGTGCTGCTGCCGATGGAGCAAGCGGTGTGCCTACGGGCGACGCTCGGGCGGGACGCCGACAGTCTNATCGCCACCGGCGAGAGCGGTGGCCGCACCCGGAATCAGGTGATGGCGGATTTGTTGTTCGACCGCGGCACCGGAGCCTCGGTGGCGTCGGGGGTGCCGGTGGCGGTGAATCTGGTGATCTCCGACGAGGCCTTGTTGGCAGGGGAGAACGAGGCGGCGGATGTGGCGGGGTTCGGTCCGGTGCCGGCGGGGATCGCCCGGCAACTGGTGGCGAATGCCCTCGATGGTGATACCGCGGTGACCTTACGAAACGTGTACTCGTGCCCGTTGTCGGGGGCGTTGACGGCGATGGAATCGCAGTCGCGGGCGTTCCCGAAAGGCTTGCGGACGTTGATCGACCTGCGCGATCGGACGTGCCGCACCCCGTGGTGTGATGCGCCGATCCGCCATCACGACCACATCCTCTCCCGCCGCAACAAGGGCGCCACCACCGCGCACAACGGGGCCGGTTTGTGCGCNGCCTGCAACTACGCGAAGGAAGGCGACGGCTGGACCGCCCGCCCCGTCAGGCGGCACGGCCGCACGCATCTCTTCGACCTCGGCACCCCGACCGGTCACCACTACCGATCCGCGGCCCCACGCCTGCCGTCCGCGGCACGGAGGTCGGAAATCGAAGCGCTCCTTATCGCACACCTCCGAGCGTCATGAGGTGGTGGGGGTGACCCCTTCGGTCATGCCCGTCCCCCCGACCAGGAAGTGAGTTCGGCGATGTCTCCGTGCAGGGCCGACTGGTACGTGAGCATCAACTCCTCCACGCCGCCGAACTGGTCGCCGACGTTGTGGGTGTTCTCCGCCGACAGTTCGCGGTCGCCGGAGCGTGCGATGAGTTCGTCGATGCGGCTGTCGAGGCTCATCGCCCGGTTGACTGCCAGCACGGACCGCAGTTGCACCTCGGCCCGGGACAGCAGGTCGCCGATGCGCGCGAGTGCGGCGACGCGGTCGACCAGTTGATCCCACACCGGTTTCAGCGCGTTCTGCCGGGCCTCGATCTGCCTACGGGCGCCGTCGGAGTGGGTGGCGCGCAGCGCTTCGTCGAGTTCGATTCGGATTCCGCGCAGTGCGACGGTGTCGACGGCGATCTGCGTCAGTTCTTCGGCGAGGTCGAGTTGGTAACGCTGGACCGCGAAATGTTCCGAGTGCCACACTTCGGAACCGTCGATCCTGTCGAAGAGCATCCCCGCCAGGTAGAGGAGGGTGTCGTACGAGTCGGCGAATCTGTCGTTGTCGAGATCGGCGCCCTTGCCGATGGCGTCGGCGACGCGTTTTCCGACCGCGGCCATCGGGGTGTTCCCGGCCGCCTGGCCGATGCGTTCCGCTGCGGCGCCGCGGGCATAGTTGCCTGCACGTTCGAGAGCGGTGCCCGCGATCGGCGCCGGTGTGCATTGCAGCGCCCGGAACAGTGCCTCACGTTGTTCGAGATCCAGGTGCACGCCTTCGCGCCGATCCCGCCGCATGGCCCGGACACCGTTGCCGTAGTGCGCAGGCGACATCACCACCGCGGACCGATACGACTGCAGTTTGCGGCCCAGTTCGGTGGCACGGTACTTGAACAGCAGTTGCGCCGGACCGGGGCGCAGGCTGCCGGTGCGCCGCGCGACCTGGTTGTATTCGTCCGTCACCAGGCGCAGCGCCCCGAAGCCGCCGATCGACGGGATGGTGCGCCCCGCGCGACGCCGGTTGGTGAGTACCTCCCGGGTGGGAGCATCGAGATGCCCGGCGGCGATCAGCACGGCGGCGGCGTCCGACAGCGGGGCGTGGGTGCCCGCGATCGTGGACCGTTCACACCAGTCGCGGACCTGGAAGGAGATGCGGGCACGACGCTCTTCGTACTGGGCGCTTTCCGACATCGGACCTCCTGGCAGTTCGCTGACCACCCACTGTCCCAGAATTTCGTCGGACGCGCCGCGACCGCTCGGGACGGGTGCGGTTCTAAGCTCTCCCC
Source organism: Rhodococcus sp. NCIMB 12038 (assembly GCF_002165735.1). Classification (NCBI taxonomy): domain Bacteria; kingdom Bacillati; phylum Actinomycetota; class Actinomycetes; order Mycobacteriales; family Nocardiaceae; genus Rhodococcus; species Rhodococcus sp. NCIMB 12038. The sequence continues at coordinate 90,638 of NZ_NHML01000007.1, read as the reverse complement.
CATGACTGACACGGTGCGTGCGGTACTTCTGTTCGCGGCGGCAGTGGTGGTGGTGGCCGGTTGCGCCCGCTCCGTGGACGGCTCCCCCGAGACCGGCGCCGTCGCAGGGCCCGCGACCACATCTGCGGTGACGAGCGCCCCGAAGACCACCACCACGACCGCCCCGAGGTCCACGACGAGCAGCAGCAGCACCACCACGTCTACGAGCGCAACCGCGACCGCCACCACCACGACCAGCACCCCGGCCCCGGCCGACCCGCAGGCGTTCGCAGGCACCGCGGCGGGGAGTTACTACTTCACCACGCCGAGCACCAAGTTCCACTGTGCGATCCTGACGGGCGGCGACCTCCCGACTGCCGGCTGTCACGGCCCGATGCCGGCGTCGGCGCCGAAGGTCCCGGGCGCCGGCGCGTCCGGCACCGCGGTCACGCCCAACGCGATCGAGGTCACCGGCGGCCGCCCGGGTCAGTTCGCCAGTGCCGGCGACCCGCGGTTCTACCCCCTCGACGGATCGGCCGCCCCCGCGCTGTCGTATGGACTGCCTTTGCAGGTGAACGACCTGACGTGCGTCGTCGACGAGGCCGCCGGGGTGTCGTGCCGCAGCGAGGCCGGTCACGGATTCACGCTCTCGGACAGCGCGTTCCGGGTGTGGTGAGCCGGCTCAGCCCAGTTCGTCCGAGCGCCGTTCCATCAGTGTGCGCAGCAGCGTGTTCTCCTTCGTGGTGAAGCCGATCGACTCGATCTCCCCGATGCCACGCCCGATGCCCTTGCGGACGCCGTCGAGCATTCTGGTGACCGCGCGTTCGGGAACACCGAGCCGGCCCCCGCATTCGACGAAGTGCCTGCGGTTGAGTTTGTTCGCCTTGCCGTAGAAGTCGAGGGCCATTGGGTCGCGCCACCCGAGGTACGGCTGGGTGCAGAGCAGGTCGTAGGCGGGTGTGACGCTCCACAACCCCGATTCTGCGAGCTGCACGGAGAAGTTCTTGCCGTGCAGGTCGCCGTTGCCGATCGCGTACGAATAGGCCACCAGCCGAAGCAGTTCCAGGGTGGCGACGCGCGCCGATCCGCCGCCGCGCTCGCACACGCCTGCGAGTGCGGTGATCACGTTCTCGGTCTTCAGCCGGTACTTGGCGGCGGGGAACATCCCCATCACCTGGCACGCATCCTCCTGGGGTGTGCGGATGACACGGCCGGACGCATCGACTCGACGGTCGAAACGCGCGACGAGCAGGCCGGCGTTGCCTTTGCCGTCGTGCACCAGTTGGTGGTCGGCGACGGGCAATCCGCACTGCGCGGCGAGTCCCATGAAGAAGTGCTCGTTCTCGACCAACTGCGGGTATCCCTGCGGTGGTGAGAGTTTGAGAATGGCGGGGCCCTTCTCGGTCGCGATCGGTGTCGAGTACATCTGGGCCGACACCTTCGCCTGCACCCCGGGCAGCGAGGTGGGGTCCAGTTTCACGGCCTCGTGCCCCGACATGTGCTCGAACAGCGCCCGCAGGTCCTGACGCTCGATCGCGTCGGGGTCGAACACGGGTGCGGTCTCGGGCGGCGGCACCCCTGTGGGCAGGACGCGCACGTCGCCGATCGTGTCGGCTCCGACCGCCATCAGGATCGTGAGGTGATCGTCCTCGGATGTCTTGGTGGCCGCGACCGCGCCCCGCAGCCGGATCCCCTCGGGGAGGAGACCCGCGAAGAACGGCGGGACGCTACCCCCGCTGGCACGCACCTCGGTCGACGAGGTGGGGATCGTCCACGCGACCTGCGGGGCGCCGGGGTCCTGCAGGTAGGCGGGGTCGTAACGGAAGACGACGTCCCCGCCCTCCCGCACGAGGCTGCCCGCGAGGCGGTCACCCTTGTAGACGTCGGCCCGGTCGACGCCGCTGAGGTTCTCGACCATCAGGCCTCCACCTCGACTCCCGAACGTGTGAGCAGCGCCAGACGGCATCCCATGGCGTCCGCGACGGCGTCGACGAGATCCAGTTGGACGGTCCCCCGGCCCGATTCGATCGACTGCACACTCGATCTCGACACCCCGGCCAGGTCGGCCAGTTCCGCCTGGGTCAGTCCGAGTTGGTGTCGCCGTGCCACGAATCCGTCGGAGATCCCGCCGGTGTCGGTTCGCTCGCGGCGGCGTGGGGTAGCCATGGCAGCCTCCTGGATCAGATCAAAGCTTGTGGACGGATGCTTAACGCCAGTGTGCGCCGATTCTGCGCCGAAGTCCATGCCTATGACTGCGAACGCAGGCTTAGAGGCCGAAGACGATGAAAACACGGGCGCACCCGCCTTTACGCCTGCGATCGCAAGCACAGGCATGGTTGCGGCACCCACCCCCTACCCTGGTTACATGCGCATAGGAGCACACGTCCGCCAGGACGAGGATCCGATCGGATACGGCGAACGGCTCGGCGCCGACGTCATTCAGATGTTCCTCACGGACCCGCAGAAATGGGAGAAGCCCCCGGCGCATCCGCGGACCGACGAGATCCGCGACAGCCCCATCGACGTCGTCGTGCACTCGTCGTACGTGATCAACGTGGCCAGCCTCAACAACCGGCTCCGGATGCCGTCCCGCAACGCCGTCGCGCAGCAGGCCCAGGCCGCCGCCGACATCGGCGCGTTCGGGCTGGTAGTCCACGGCGGACACGTCCGCGACGGCGAGGATGTCAACGCGGGGATCGTCAACTGGCGCAAACTGTTCGAACGCCAGGCCGACAAGGGCGGATTCCCCGTCCCCATCCTCATCGAGAACACGGCCGGCGGCGACTTCGCGATGGCGCGGCACTTCGACGCCATCGACCGACTGTGGCAGGAGGTCGGCGATTTCGGCGCCGGCTTCTGCCTCGACACCTGTCACGCCTGGGCGGGCGGCGAGGATCTGGTGGGGGTCGTCGAACGCATCAAGGCCATCACGGGCCGCATCGACCTGGTGCACCTCAACAACTCCCGCGACGAGTTCGATTCGGCCCGCGACCGGCACGCCAACCTCGCCGAGGGAACCATCGACCCCGAACTGCTCGCCGAGGTCGTGCGGACCGCCGGCGCACCCGTCGTCCTCGAGACGCCGGAGGATGGGCTGGCCGACGACCTCGCGTATCTGCGGGAGACCGTCGGTTAGTCGCCCAGCCTGCCGGTCAGCCTGCGGTACCGCTCCTCGCTGACCGGATTCAGGCCCTCCACGGTGACGTCGGTGCCGCGGGTCGCGTACTTCGTGGTGATGCCGTCGAGCGCGGCCACGGTGGAGGCGTCCCAGATGGTGGCGCCCGACAGATCGATGACCACGCGGCCGGGGTCGTCCGCGTAGTCGAACGAGAACACGAGATCGTTGGACGAGGCGAAGAACAGCTGACCGCTCACCCGGTACGTCTTCACGTCACCGTCGAGTTCGCCGCGCACGTCCACCATGTGGGCCACCCGGCGCGCGAACAGCACCATCGCGACGAGCACACCGACACCCACACCGATCGCGAGATTGTCCGTCGCGAGGGTGCCCGCGACGGTGCTGAGCATCACCAGGGTCTCGCTCAGTGGCATCCGCCGGAGCGTGCGGACGCTGTGCCAGTCGAAGGTCGTGGCGGCCACGAGCACCATCACGGCGACGAGCGCCGCCATCGGAATGGTTCCCACCACGTCGCCGAGACCGACTACGAGAATCAGCAGAAACGCACCCGACAGGAACGTCGACAACCGGGTTCGGGCCCCACCGGTCTTGACGTTGATGATGGTCTGCCCGATCAGCGCGCACCCGCCCATGCCGCCGAAGAGTCCGGTCACGATGTTCGCGACGCCCTGCCCCCACGACTCACGCGTCTTGTCCGAATGCGTGTCGGTGACCGAGTCCACGAGTTTGGCGCTCATCAACGATTCGAGGAGCCCGACGACGGCCATCGCCAGCGCGAACGGCGCGATGATGCGCAGGGTGTCGACCGTGAGCGGTACGTCCGGCAGCCCGATGAGAGTCGGCAGGCCGTCGGGCAGTTCGCCCTGATCGCCGACGGTGGGCACCGCGACACCGGCGAGGACGGTGAACGCGGTGAGCCCGACGATCACGAGTAGCGGCGCGGGCACCGCCGTGGTCAGCCGGGGAATCCACACGAGCAGAGCCAGACCGGCCGCGAGGAGCGCGTACACCGCCCACGGCACGTTCGTCAGATACGGGAACTGGTGCACGAAAATGAGGATTCCCAGCGCATTGCAGAATCCGACCATCACGCTGCGCGGCAGGAACCGCGTGAGCCGCGCCACCCCGAGGACGGCGAGGACGATCTGCATCGCACCGCCGAGGAACACCGCCGCAATGAGGTACTGCAATCCGTGCGACGCCATGAGCGGGGCCAGCACCAGCGACACCGAACCGGTGGCCGCGGAGATCATCGCGGGACGGCCGCCGGTGAACGCGATGGTCATCGCCATGATCGCGGCGGTGAACAAGCCCACCCGCGGATCGACACCCACGATGATGGAGAAAGACAACGCCTCCGGGATGAGGGCCATCGCCACGACGAGCGCGGACAACGACTCGATACGAAACACTGTCGGATGCAGCCACACCGGCCGTCGGAGAGCGAGAGAGGACACGGCGAGACAATCCTTCTTCCTGATGGGGACCCGAAGATCCTATCCGGGAAGCGTTCGACCAGTACGGTTAGCTGATCCGCCGACAGAGGAGGAACACCGTGCGACGCACACTTCCGGCCGCCCTGATCGCCGTCCTGACCGCACTGTCGCTGGCCGGGTGCGGAAGCTCCGATTCGGGTCCGGTCATCGACCAGGTTCGCGAATCGGGCGTCCTGAAGGTCGGCACCGAGGGCACGTACACACCGTTCAGCTACCAGGGTCCCGACGGTCAGCTCACCGGGTACGACGTCGACGTCATCCGTGCGGTCGGCGACAAACTCGGTGTCTCCGTCGAGTTCACGCAGACCCCGTGGGACTCCATCTTCGCGGGCCTCGAGGCGAAACGCTACGACCTCGTCGCCAACCAGGTGACCGTCAACGACGAGCGCACCCAGAAGTACGACCTGTCGACGCCGTACACCTACTCCGAGGGTGTGATCGTCACCCGCGCCGACGACAACGCGATCACCTCGCTCGCCGACCTGAAGGGCAAGACGACGGCGCAGTCCGCGACGAGCAACTGGGCGCAGGTGGCCAGGGACGCGGGCGCGAACGTCGAATCCGTCGAGGGTTTCGTGCAGGCCATCACGCTGCTCAAGGACGGCCGGGTCGATGCCACCGTCAACGACAATCTGGCCGTCGCCGAATACCAGAAGCAGACCGGGGACACCGGGGTGAAGGTCGCCGCCGAGACCGGTGACACGAGCGAGCAGGCGTTCGCGGCCCGCAAGGACAGCGGCCTGATGCCCGACATCGACAAGGCCCTGGACGAACTGCGCGCCGACGGAACGCTCGCGCAGATCTCGCAGAAGTACTTCGGCACCGACGTGTCGGCACCGACCAACTGAGAGCCTGCCCGTGGACGACGCAACGGTCCAGCTGATCCTGGACAACCTGTGGCCGATGCTGAAGGCCACGATCACGATGACGATTCCGCTGACGATCATCAGCTTCACGATCGGTCTGGCGATCGCGCTGCTGGTGGCGCTCGCCCGGATCTCGTCGATCAGACCGCTGTCGATGCTGGCCCGCTTCTACGTCTCCATCATCCGCGGCACCCCGCTGCTGGTGCAGTTGTTCATCGTGTTCTACGCGCTGCCGCAGTTCGGTGTGACGCTCGAACCGTTCCCGGCGGCGGTGATCGCGTTCAGCCTCAACGTCGGCGGTTACGCGGCCGAGGTGATCAGGGCGGCGATCCTGTCGATCCCCAAGGGGCAGTGGGAAGCCGCGCAGACCATCGGCATGGGCTACACCACCACCCTGCAGCGGATCGTGCTGCCGCAGGCCACGCGGGTGGCCGTCCCGCCGCTGTCCAATACGCTGATCTCGCTCGTGAAGGACACGTCGCTGGCATCGACGATCCTGGTGACCGAACTGCTGCGCGTCGCCCAGCTCGCGGCCGCACCGACGTTCGACTTCTTCGCCCTCTACGGCATCGCCGCGCTGTACTACTGGGTGATCTGCATCTTCCTGTCGGCCGTCCAGGTCCGGCTCGAAGCCCGACTCGACAGGTATGTGGCCCGATGACCGACACCCCTCCCCTCCTTCAGGTATCCGGCGTCGAGAAGTCGTTCGGCGACCATCACGTTCTGCGCGACATCAGCTTCGACGTCAGGGCCGGCACGGTGACCGTCATCATCGGACCCTCGGGCTCCGGCAAGACGACGGTGTTGCGGACCCTCAACGCCTTGGACGTGGCGGACCGCGGGGTGATCTCCATCGGTGACGAGTCGGTGGACTTCGGCGCCGAGGTGGGCCGGTCGGCGCTGGCCAGGTTCCGCGCGCAGAGCGGCATGGTGTTCCAGGCCCACAACCTGTTTCCGCACAAGACGGCGATCCAGAACGTCACCGAGGGCCCGATCGTGGTGCAGAAGCGGCCCAAGGCCGAGGCGCGCGCGGACGCGATGCGGTTGCTGACGCAGGTCGGTCTCGCGGAGAAGGCGGACCAGTACCCGTACGAATTGTCGGGCGGTCAGCAGCAACGGGTCGGAATCGCCCGGGCACTCGCCCTGAAGCCGAAACTGATGTTGTTCGACGAACCCACGTCCGCGCTGGACCCCGAACTGGTCGGCGAGGTGTTGCGAGTGATCCGGGACCTCGCGACCGAGGGCTGGACGATGGTGATCGTGACCCACGAGATCCGGTTCGCGCAGCAGGTGGCCGACCAGGTGCTGTTCGTCGACAACGGTGTCGTGCTCGAACGTGGCACCCCGAAGGACGTACTCGTCAATCCGACCGTGCCGCGACTACGACAGTTCCTGCACCGAATTCTCGACCCGCTGTGAACCGTCAGCGCAGCGTCTTCTCCATGAGCACGACGCTCGGCCACTCCACGTCGAAGTCCCGGCGACCCACCGGGAAGAATCCCTGCTCCTCGTAGTAGTCGCGGAGCCGGGAATTGGTCTCGACGCATTCGAGCCGCACGACGGACGCGTCCTCGGAGCGGGCGTGCTCGTCGACCCACCGCAGCAACTGGGCGCCCAGTCCGGCGCTGGCGTGCCTGCGGTCGGTCATGACCCGGGCCACGTACGCGGCCGGGATGTCGTCCTCGAGCCACACGTCCGGATCGGATCGCAGTACCCGAAGCGCCCCCACCACGATCCCCGCGAACCGCGCGACTCGCCATTCCCCGAATTCGATCTGCTCGCGCACGTCGGCGAGCGACACCTCACCGCGGGCGGGCGGATCGATTTCCCTGGCCAGGAGCCAATCCTCTGCGTCCCAGTGCATCTGAACGATGTCTTCAGCCTGCTCGAGTTCTGCCCGCTCCACGGTGACCGCCATGCACACACAGTAACCATCCCGCTTCGAAAACAAACCACCGCTGCAGCCGTGTCTATCTGCGACGATGTGACTGGAGTTACAGTTACATCCTGGGACAGTTACCTCAGGGCGGTGGTAGCGATGAACCTGTTTCGTGCGGTGGTCCTGATGACACTGTCCACCTGTGCGGCCGCGTATGTGTGCGCCCACCCTCCGCGGGCGGCCGCCCAGCCTCTCGGGCCCGAATCCATTCTCCCGTCCCCGATCGTGGACGACGACTTCTTCGTGTGGCCGCCGAACGTGGCGGACTTCGCGGCCGGCGAGATCATCCGCTCACGGGAAGTGACGCTTCGGGCGGTGCCGAACCAGCTGGTCCCGCATCGGGCGCACCAGATCATGGTGCGGTCCAACGATTCCAAGGACCGTCCCGTGCCGGTGACGGCGACCGTGCTGGTGCCGACGGCGGAGTGGACCGCGCCGGGTCCGAGACCGGTGGTCGACTACAACATGCCCATCGACTCGCTGGGCGCCCGGTGCACCCCGTCCTACAAGATGGTGCACGACTGGCAGACCCTCGACCTGGACATCCCCCCGGTGCTGTCGCTGTTCCTCGCGAAGAACTACGCGGTACTCGTGCCCGACCACCAGGGACCGCGGATGGCGTACAGCGCGGGACGGATGGCGGGTCATGCCGTGCTCGACAGCATCCGCGGCATGAGGCAGCTTCCCGGCCTCGGGCTCTCGGACAGCCCGGTTCTCGCTACGGGATACAGCGGTGGTGCGATCGCCACCGGCTGGGCGGCGCAACTGCAGCCGACGTACGCGCCGGACGTCGCTCTCGCCGGCGCCGCCGCGGGCGGGACCCCCGCCGATTTCGGGTTGCTCCGCCGGACGATGAACGGCCAACTCGGTTCGGGTCTGTACCTGTCCGCCGTCCTCGGGCTCGCCCGCGAATACCCGGAGATGCTGATGCTGGCGAATCCGCTCGGCGTGGCGCTGGCGACGTCGCCGCTGAAGGACCAGTGCATCCTGGCCCTCGCACCGGCCGGGGTCGCCGCGCTGCCCGTCGAACTGTTCGCCGCCGTCCCCGACCCGTTCGGCACTCCCACGGCCCGAACGGTGATCGCCGAGAACCGGATGGGCGCGCTCACCCCGACCGCACCGGTGCTGCTGTATCACGGGTCTTCGCGAGTGTTCCTCGGCGACGAGTGGATTCCGGAGGACGGGGTGATCACACTGCAGCAGGAGTGGTGCCGCGGCGGTGCCGACGTCACCTATGCCCCGCAGTTCGGCGAGCACCTCACCGCCGCCGTGTTCGCGCTGCCCGAGGTGGTGCAGTGGATCGACGACCGGCTGGCCGGAGTGCCTGCGCCCACGGGGTGCCGCTGACGGCTACCCGTGCGCGTGCGGCAGCAGCAGATCGGCCTGCCCGACCCCGGCGACGCGTGCCTCGTCGAGCCACGTCGCCGTCTGCTCCCGCGCCCGCGTGATCAGTTCGTCGGCGTCGCCGAAATCGGCGGGACTCGTGTCCAGCGGGCACAGCGGGGGCACCACCCGGATGTCCGCGACGCTCTCGTACCGCTCGATGTCGAGCGCGAGCCGCTGATTGATCGCGAGCGTCACGCCGAGCAACCCCATGCCCAGCGCACTTCCGGGAACCTTCGACAGGGTGCAGGCATATCCGGTGGGAAGTACCCACACGGTCGTCGCCCCCAGTTCGATCGCGTGTGAGATGGGCGTGTTGTTGACGACCCCGCCGTCCATCAGCGCCCGGCCGTCGATCACCACGGGCGGGAGGATGCCGGGCAGCGACGCGCTCGCGGTGACGGCGTCGACGGCAGGCCCCGTCGACAGCCGGACGTCCTTGCCGGTGAGCACGTCGACGGCGATGACGTGCAACGGGATCGGCGCGTCCTCCATCCGTTCGAACCGGAGATGCTGCGCCAGCAACTTCCTGATGGCGCGGTTGGAAACCAGATGGTTGCGGAGCCCGACGAAACCGGTGAATCCGGTGAGCAATCCGGCGGGAAACACCGCGCTGCGGGTGAGACCGCGCCACAGGTCGGCCAGTTCGCGCAGGTCCGCGTCGGAGGAACCCCCGGCGAGCCAGGCGCCGTTGAGCGCACCGACGGACGTGCCGACGATGAGGTCCGGCCGAATGCCCCTGCCGATCAGGGTCTGCAACATTCCGACCTCGATTGCCCCGAGGCTCGCCCCACCCGACAGAACGAAAGCTGTTGTCATGCGGCCACCGTAACCGGTCAGCCCCGGCGGTACAGGCCGGCAATGTCGTCCGCGAAGCGCTCGGTCACCACGGGACGCTTGATCTTCAGGGTGGCGGTCAGCTCCCCGCCTGCCTCCGTGAGGTCGCGGTCCAGGACGACGAACCGTTTGATCGACTCCGTGTGCGAGACGGTGGTGTTCGCGTCGTCCACGGCGTCCTGCAGGTCTCCGCGCAGTTCCTCGTCGTCGCGCAGGTCCGCCACCGTGGCTTCGGACGACTTGCCGTGCGCGGATTTCCACTTGCGGAATTCCTGCGGATCCACGGTCAGCAGGGCACCGATGAACGGGCGGCTGTCGCCCACCACCACCGCCTGCGAGACGAGGGGGTGTGAGCGGAGCCGGTCCTCGAGCGGGCCCGGCGACACGTTCTTGCCGCCGGCGGTGATCAGCAGATCCTTCTTGCGGCCGGTGATGGTGAGATAGCCGCTCTCGTCCAGGTCGCCGAGATCGCCGGTGCGAAACCAGCCGTCGTCCAGCACTTCCCGGGTGGCGTGTGCGTTGCGCCAGTAGCCGCCGAACACGACGCCGCCGCGCAGTTCGATCTCGCCGTCCTCGGCGATGCGCACACTGTTGCCGCCCAGCGGCTGACCGACCGTCCCGATCCGCTGGGCGCCGGGGACGTTGACGCAGTGCGCGGCCGTCGATTCGGTGAGGCCGTAGCCCTCGTAGACCGGAACCCCGATGCCGCGGAAGAAGTGGCCGAGCCTCGGCATCAGCGCCCCGCCGCCCGAGATCGCCCACCAGCACTCGCCGCCCAGGGCGGCACGGAGTTTCGCGTAGACGAGCTTGTCGGCGACCGCGTGCTCGAGGCGGAGCCGCAGCGGCGCACCGCCCGTGTCCTGGGCCTCGCTGTACGCCACCGCCGTGGCCTCGGCGAAGTCGAAGATCCGTTTCTGCAGGCCGCCACCGGACGCCGCCTTGCGGGCCGCACCGTCCCGCACCTTCTCGAACACGCGGGGAACACCGAGGATGGTGTTGGGCCGGAAACGTTCGAATTCACCGGTGACCGTGCCGAAGTCGGACCAGTGCGCCTGCGTCGCGCCGCCTTCGAACATCGCCAGCGACACCGCCCGCGCCAGCACGTGCGCCAGCGGAAGGAACGTCAGCACCCGGTTGCCCGGCCGGGCGACGTCGCCGATCGGCGCCGCGAGCAACGACCGCACCTCCGACAGGAAGTTCCGGTGGGTGAGGATGCAGCCCTTGGGACGGCCCGTGGTGCCGGACGTGTACACGAGTGAGGCGAGGTCGTTGGCGGTCAGCGCCACCACCCGCTTGAACACCTCGGAATCGTCGATCGACAACCCGTCCTTGATGAGCGTGCCCACCGCGTCCTCGTCGATGGTGAGGATGCGCTTCAGCGTGTAGGGGATGCCGCCACCCTCGAAACTCGACGCGTGGGCCGGGGTCTCCACGAGCGCCGCGACGGCCCCCGAATCCTCGATGATCCACCGGATCTGGTCGTGGGAGGAGGAGTCGTAGATGGGGACGGACGCCGCGCCCGCCGCCCAGATCGCGTAGTCGAGCAGCGACCATTCGAATCTGGTCGACGACAGCAGTGCCACCCGGTCGCCGGGGCGGACCCCGTTGGCGATCAGACCCTTCGCGACCCCGGTGACGAGTGCGCCGAAGTCCTTGGCCGTCACGTCGACCCACCCGCCGGACTCCGGACGCGTGTACATCACCCGATCCGGGTAGCTCTCGGCGTGCGCGAACACCCGGAGCACGGCGTTCTCGTGGTCCGACACGCTGAACGTCGGAGCGCTGGTGTATTCACGCACGGGTGCCGTCTCCGATGCTGTCGTCGGTGTCGCCGCCCTGGCGGAACTTGCGGAGGTGCCGGGCGAACGCGGCGATCTCGCCGTCCGACCAGGAGGCCACCCGGTCGCGGACTTCCTCCACCCGGCGGGCGTCGGCGCCGGCCAGCACCGCGACGCCGACGTCGGTGAGGCTCAACGGGTGACCGCTGCGCAGCGGTCCCGGTTCGGCGTGCACCCAGCCCTCGTCGATGCAGCCCCGGAGTTGACGCGACACGGTGGAGCGGTGCACGCCGAACGCGTCCGAGATCTGGGTGGCCCGGCATCCCGGATTGCGGGCGACGAACGAGAGCAGCGAATGTTGAGCGAACGTCGGGGATCCGACGGGAGGGCGGTCACCGGCGACCAGTTGGCGGACGAGGCGGACGAGTTCGTCATGGACGGCCACCACACCCGATGCGGGCGTTTCCTCCGGCTCGACCTCGTTGTGTTGCACACTGCAACTGTATCCGACCACCCTGGCGTCGACCACCCGCACCCCCGATTCCCGTTGTCCTTCGCTCGCCTCACGTTCTGCCCATACTGCTACCGATGCGCCGGAAATTCATTCGGCCGCAAAGGTCACACGGTCACAATTGGAGAACGCTTTTCGCGCACCGCTACCGGCTGGACAACGGGCGGCGCCGGAAAATCCGTTGCGGCCTGCGGCCCGGCCGATGCACTGTGTGCGCATGCTGATCAGACGCGAGAATGCGGGCGACGTCGACGCGGTGGCCGAGGTGCACCGGCAGGCCTTCGACGGCGACGCTCCCGTCGAGGTCGGCCTCGTCACCCTGTTGCGGTCGAGCGACGCGTGGATTCCGGAACTGGCCCTCGTCGCCGAGATCGACGGAGCCGTCGTCGGCCACGTCTGCCTGACCCGCGCGACTGTCGACGCCACGGACGTACTCGCACTCGGCCCGATCGGCGTCCTCCCCGGTCGCCAGCGCGCCGGTGTGGGTTCGGCGCTGATGCACGCCGTGCTCGGCGCCGCCGACGCCAGGGACGAACCGCTCGTCGCGCTGCTCGGTCACCTCGACTACTACCCGCGGTTCGGCTTCGTCTCCGGAACGTCGGCCGGGATCGAGCCGGACCAGCCGTCGTGGTCGTCCCACTTCCAGGTACGCCGGCTCGCATGCTGGGATCCGTCCATCACCGGCACGTTCCGGTACGCCGCGCCCTTCTACGACCTGTGACGTCGAATCCGCTGGTAGTTTGATGTGGAACATGTCACGGGGGTGAGCTGGAACCGAGGTAGGGAAACGATGGAGAACGCGGCCGACGGCGCCAGGGCAGGCGAGCCTGTGGATGCGTCCGTCACGACGACCATCGTCCGCCGGGTCCTCCGCGGCTGCGACGAGGAGTTCGCCGACTGGATTCAGACCGGGCTCGGCCTCGCCCGGCTGTTCCCCGGGTTCCTCGGCGGCGGGTGGCTCAAGGAGAGCAGCACCTCCGATGTCTGCGTGATCGTGCTGAAGTTCGAAACCCAAGCCGCACTCGACAACTGGTTGACGTCCTCGCTGCGCAACGGGTGGCTCAGGACCGGCGGCAACATCGCGGTCGAGGCACCGAACGAGCCGGCGTCGAACGTGGAGAGCCTGTTCGAGCGTCCCCGGCTCTGACGAACCGCCGTCAGGCGGACTCCCCCGGGATCGGCGCGCCCGACGGCATCCCCTCCCCCAGGTAGGTCTGATAGAACGGCCGCCAGTCCGCGGACGCATCGCGGCGATGACCGGGAGTGTCCGCCCCGTCGAGGTGCCGGTCGAGGTCGGCGAGACACACACTCCACCCGGCCGCGTTCCTCGCCGCCGTGTTGCGGACCTCGAGAACGTTCACGAGCGTCAGTGCGCACCCTTCCGCGGTCGGCTCGACCTCGAAGTGGATCTCGTCCCCGCCCCAGGTGAACGCCAGGGTGCACGGCGCGCCGTAGACGAGGACCGTCCCCGTCTCGGGGTCGCTGTGCGGTTCCGGGAAGAATTCGATGTCGCCGCCGGCGTAGGTGTCGAGCCGGACCCGTGACGGAAACCAGCGCTCGAGTTCGTCCGGCTCGGACACGGCCTCCCACAGCCTCTGAACGTCGAACGGGTACGTGCACCGGAACCGCACGGCGGGACGACCCTTGAACTCGAAATACCTTCCGTGGATCACCGGCCCACTCCTCGCTGTCGCACCTGACGACAGCTTGACACGGGAGGCCGCCGTCCACACCGAAGTTGGCGGACAATTCCGCGCCCCTCCTCCCTTCCTGTCGGACAACTCCCCTACGGTGACGGAGTGACGTCGCCTTGGTCGGAGGGACAGGTCGCATCGGTGGCCCCCGATGCCGGCTCCCTCGCTGCCGCCACAAAGCTGTCGGCCTCGTGGTCGCAGACGGGCGGCAACGGCGACGCACTGTGGGGACTGTGCCAAGGCAGCGGCAAGAGCCCCTACCGATCGGTGGTCGACCTCACCGGTCCGGCGTACCACTGCTCGTGCCCGAGCCGGAAGTTTCCGTGCAAGCACGCGCTCGGACTACTGCTGATCTGGTCGCAGGGCAGCGTTCCGGAGCAGTCCGAACCGCCCGAATTCGCGAACGACTGGCTGAGCCGGCGGGCCGGGCGGGCCGCCGCGGTGCGCACCGCGGCGGCACCGGTCACCACGGCGTCGGGTGCCAAATCCGCGGAACGCCGGGCCGAGCGGGTGGCGGCGGGCCTCGACGAACTCGACCTGTGGCTCACCGACCAGATCCGGGGCGGCCTCGGCGCGGCCGACATCTCGGCTTCCGCGTTCGACGCCATCGCGGCCCGCATGGTCGACGCCCAGGCGCCCGGGATCGCGTCCACCCTGCGCCGCCTTCCGATCGTCGTCGCCACCCGGGCCGACTGGCCGGACCGGTTGCTCCGCGAATACGCCAGGTTGCACCTTCTCGTCGTCGCCCATCGCCGACTGAGCGAACTGCCGGAACCGTTGCAGGCGTCGGTGCGTTCGCACGTCGGATACCCGGTGGCCACCGACAGCGTGCGCGGCGAGCCGGGAGTCCGCGACCGGTGGATGGTGCTGGGCATGCAGACCACCGAGGAGAAGCGCCTCTTCACCCGCAAGGTGTGGTTGCTCGGCCGCGACCACGGTCGCCGCGCGATCCTCCTGGACTTCGCGCACGGCTCCGCCCACTTCTCGACGGTGATCCCGCCGCTCGGGTCGCTCGTCGACGCCACCCTGCACTTCTACCCCGGCGCCGCGCCGCTGCGCGCCCAGTTCGGCGACACCCACCAGACGCCCGAACCGTTCACCACGGTCGCACCGAGCGACATCGACACCGCACTCGACGACTTCGCCGCCGCGGTCGGGGCCGACCCGTGGATCCGCTCGTGGCCCGCCCTGCTCATCGGTGTCACCCCGTCATACGACGGCGGAAGCTGGTTCGTCGTCGACGGGCAGGGACGCGCGCTGCCGCTGTCCGGCGAGGATCCGGTCCTGTGGCGGCTGCTCGGAATGTCCGGCGGCAGTCCCGTCACCGTGTTCGGGGAATGGACCAGCGACTCCCTCGTTCCCGTGTCGGTGTTCGACCGCGGCGACGTGTACCCGCTCGTGGCCGGCCCGCCGTCGACCGCGAGGAGTCGGCGATGAGCGAACTCCTGTCCGCCGCCCTGCTCGGCACGGCACGATCCGCCCCCTCGTTCGAGGGTCTGGCCACCGGCGAACTGGCGCAGTCGGTCGGCGGCGACCCGGCGGAGACCCTGCTGGGCGCGGCCGCACTCGAAAACGCATACCGCGACGGCGGAGTCGCCGCCGCCACCCGCGTGCTGCCCGCGCCCGCCGAGGACGATCCGCGGCTGCAGTTGCCGCCCGCGTCCGCCGCGCACCTGATGCAGTTGCTCGCCGCCAAGTCGTGGACGCTCACCGAGTGGTTCGCGGTGGTCGCCGAGCGGGGATACCGCGCGCCCGATCATCTCGTCGCCGACCTGATGGCGGTGGCGCGCACGAACGACACCCACCGCGAGAGCATCCTGCGATTGGCAGGCCCCCGCGGTCAGTGGCTCGCGGCGCAGAACCCGGACTGGTCGATGCTGGTCCGGCGGTCCGATCGCACCGACGTGTGGACGCACGGCGCGCACCAGGAACGGCTGCTGTGGCTCACGACGATGCGGGCGGTGAACCCGGCGATCGCGATGGCCGAATTGCGCCGCACCTGGGATACCGAACGGGGCGAGCACCGGGCGGCGTTCATCGCGGTCCTGGGCACCGGGCTCGGCGACGCCGACGCCGCCCTGCTCGAGCACGCACTCGACGACCGGCGGAAAGAGGTGCGTCAGCAGGCGGTCCAGTTGCTGCGCCAGCTGCCCAACTCCGCGTACGCCGAGCGGATGGGCGCCCGCGCCCGCGCATGGGTGCGGGTGGAGAAGAAGCCGCTGCGCACCCGTCTCGTGGTGAACATGCCCGGTTCCCTGGACGATTCGGCCCGTCGCGACGGAATCGAGGACGTCCACTTCAAGAACAAGGGAATCCGCAGCTGGTGGTTGCGGATGGTGGTCACCGCCGCCCCCCTGTCGGTGTGGGAAGGCATGATCGGCTCGGCCGCCGGCGCGTTGGAGATCCGGATCGAAGACCAATGGCGGGAGGTGATGATGGAGGCGTGGACCAACGCCACCGTGCTCCAGCGCAATCCGCGCTGGGCGTCCGCCCTGCTGCACCGCGAGGGGCGCAAGACCGAGCGTCGCGTGGTGCCGATCGTTCCCGCCCGCGAACGGCTCGCCTACATTCTGTCGGGCCACGCCGACAGCTACCTGCTGGGCGTCGACGGCGCCGCGCTGTTCGAGGGGCTGCCCCACCCGTGGCCGCTCGACCTCGCCGAGCGGGTGATCGCCCGCCTCGAGGACGTGGCCGGGCGGCACGCCGAGACCGGCAAGGACCTCGGGCAGTTCTCCAGGCACAGCCACTACTCGACCCTCCGCAGCGCGGAAACGCACTTCCCGTTCGCTGCGGCGCCGCTGCTCCGGACGGCCGCCGAACGCACCCGTGACCCGGGCTGGCAGCAGGCGTTCGCCACCGTCGCCGCCAACATCGACCATCGCAATACAGTCCTGAAGGAGCTCGAGTGACCGAGATCGCGGCCGTCCCGGCCGACCTGCTACGACCCCACGCCGAGCAGGCCTACGCCGACGAACTCGCCGCCCTCGCCGCGCAGGACACCCGGCCCCGGCCACCGTCGTGGAAGTTGTCGCCGTGGGCGGTCGTGACGTACCTGCTCGGCGGCGAACTCGACGACGGCACGGTCATCACCCCCAAGTACGTCGGTCCCCGGCGGCTGATCGAGGTAGCGGTCGCGACACTCGCCACCGACCGCGCCCTGCTTCTGCTCGGCGTGCCCGGGACGGCCAAGACGTGGGTGTCCGAACACCTGTCGGCGGCGGTGTCCGGCGAGTCGACCCTGCTCGTCCAGGGAACGTCGGGCACACCCGAGGAGGCCATCCGGTACGGCTGGAACTACGCGAGGCTCCTCGCCGAGGGACCCACCGCGGGCGCACTCGTTCCGTCCCCGGTCATGACGGCGATGCAGGGCGGGCGGATCGCGCGGGTCGAGGAGCTGACCCGCATTCCCGCCGACGTGCAGGACGCGCTCATCACCGTGCTCTCGGAGAAGACACTGCCGATCCCCGAACTGGGCACCGAGGTTCAGGCCACCCGGGGTTTCAACCTGATCGCCACCGCCAACGACCGCGACCGCGGCGTCAACGACCTGTCGTCCGCGCTGCGCAGGCGTTTCAACACGGTCGTCCTGCCCCTGCCCGCCAGCGAGGAGGACGAGGTCGCCATCGTCGCGCGGCGGGTCGAGCAACTCGGGTCCTCGCTGGAACTGCCGGAGGTCCCGGCGACGGACGACGAGATCCGGCGGGTGGTCACCGTGTTCCGGGAACTGCGGTCCGGCGCCACCGGCGACGGCCGCACCAAGCTGAAGTCCCCGTCGGGAACGCTGTCGACTGCGGAGGCGATCTCCGTGGTGACCAACGGACTCGCGCTCGCCGCGCATTTCGGTGACGGGGTGCTCCGTCCCTCCGACGTCGCCGCGGGAATCCTCGGATCCGTGGTGAAGGACCCGGTGGCCGACCGGGTGGTGTGGACCGAATACCTCGAGGCCGTGGTCCGCGAGCGGGAGGGCTGGGCCGACTTCTACCGGGCGTGCCGCGAGGTCACCGGGTGACCACCAGGGCGATGAGCCCGCCGGCGGGCGACGTCCGTGTTTTCGGCATCCGCCACCACGGGCCCGGTTCCGCACGATCGGTGCGTCGCGCGCTCGACGAGTTCGTTCCCGACGCCGTCCTGATCGAAGGGCCCGCGGACGCCGATCCGCTGGTCGCGTTGACCGCGTCCGACACCATGGAACCCCCGGTGGCGCTGCTCGCATATGCCACCGGCGAACCCCGGACGGCGGCGTTCTGGCCGTTCGCGGTGTTCTCCCCGGAGTGGCAGGCGCTGTCGTGGGCGGCCGGGCGCGGCGTCGAGGTGCGCTTCTGCGACCTTCCGGCCGCCAACACCCTCGCCGCCGACCTCGCCGAGTCCCGTTCCGAGGATCCGCTGGCGGCGCTGGCCGCGGCGGCCGGCTACGACGACACCGAACGCTGGTGGGACGCCGTCATCGAATCCGGTTCGGGGACCGACTCGTTCGACGCGATCACCGACGCCATGACCGCGCTGCGGGACACCGTCGAACTCGACGAACCGACCAGCAGGCGCGAGGCGTACATGCGCCAGACCCTGCGGAAGGTGATCAAGGGCGGTGCCTCGCGGATCGCGGTGGTGTGCGGCGCCTGGCACGCCCCGGCACTCGCCGGCCCACTCGGACCGGCCACAGCGGATGCACGAATCCTCAAGGGAATACCCAAGATCAAGACGTCGCTGACGTGGGTGCCGTGGACGCATTCGCGGCTGTCCACGGCGTCCGGATACGGCGCGGGCATCACCTCCCCCGGCTGGTACCACCACCTGTTCACCGCCCCGGACCGCACGATCACCCGATGGCTCACGAAGGTCGCGCGGGTGCTGCGGGACGAGGACCTTCCGGTGTCGAGTGCGCACGTCATCGAATCCGTCCGTCTCGCAGACACGTTGGCCGCGTTACGGGCGCGGCCGCTGGCCGGTCTCTCCGAGGTCACCGAGGCGACCCGCGCCGTGATGTGCGACGGGGACGACGTTCTGCTCGACCTGATCA
Organism: Rhodococcus sp. NCIMB 12038; assembly: GCF_002165735.1. Lineage (NCBI taxonomy): Bacteria > Bacillati > Actinomycetota > Actinomycetes > Mycobacteriales > Nocardiaceae > Rhodococcus > Rhodococcus sp. NCIMB 12038. Next base: position 71,999 of record NZ_NHML01000007.1, on the reverse strand, counting down.
CGCGTCGTCTCGTCGTCGGCGAGGCCCTCGGCGCCGTCCCGGACGACACCCCGACGGTTCCCCTCGACGCCGACCTCCGTGCCCGGGCGAAGACGCTGCGGCTCAAGCAGCAGGCCACCGAGAAGACCATCGACCTCGATCTCCGCCGGGACAACGACGTCGCGCGGTCCCGGCTGCTGCACCGACTGCAGATCCTCGGTGTCGACTGGGGCACCCCGTCCGAGAGTGAAGTCCGCGGCACCGGCACGTTCCGTGAGACGTGGTCGCTCACCTGGCAACCCGAACTGGCGGTGTCGATCATCGAGGCGTCGCTGTGGGGCACCACCGTCGAGGCCGCAGCCACGGCGAAGGTGCGTGAGGAAGCGGCGGCCCGCGACGTCTCCCTCGCCCGGCTCACCGGACTGCTCGAGCAGGCGCTGCTGTCGGATCTCGGCGACGCCCTGGCCGAACTGTTGCGCGCGCTGGAGACCGCGGCCACGCTCGACCACGACGTCATGCACCTGATGGACGCGCTGCCCGCGCTCACCCGCACCCTGCGGTACGGCGACGTCCGCGGCACCGACGTCTCGTCGCTCACCCGCGTCACCGACAGCCTGCTCGTCCGCATCTGCGCGGGACTGCCGTCGGCGCTGTCCGGCCTGGACGACGACAGCGCCCTCGACCTGCGCCGCGCTGTCGACGACGTCCACGCGGCGGTGATGCTGCGGGACGACGACCGTGCGTCGGCGCGGTGGCTCGGCACGCTCACCGGCCTCGTCGACCGCAGCGACGTGAACGGCCTCGTGATCGGGCGCATGGTCCGGCTGCTCCGCGACGCGGGCGCCGTCAGCGAAACGGAGGCCGCCACCCGGCTGTCGCGGGCGCTGTCCGTCGGCGCCGAACCGGCCGCCAAGGCCGGGTGGGTCGACGGCTTCCTCGGCGGCGGAGGCCTGCTGCTGGTCCACGACCGGCAGCTGCTGCGCCTGCTCGACGGGTGGGTGTCGGGGCTGCGCGAGCAGGATTTCGTCGACGTGCTGCCGCTGCTGCGGCGCACATTCGGCAGCTTCGAGACCGGGGAACGCCGGGCCATCGGACAGTCCGTGGAGGGCGGCTCCACGGCCGATGCTCCCGCCGAGGTCGATGCCCGGCGCGGCACCGTCGCGATCCGCACCGTCGCCGACATCCTGGGGGCGACGTCGTGACCGAAGACGCGGAACGGCTACGACGGTGGCGGCTGCTGCTCGGCAATGCCGCCGAGGAATCCACCGGCGGACTGGCGTCGAAAACGGACGCGGCGATGGACGGCGCACTGGCCGCGCTCTACGACACCAGCAGTGAGGGGTCGAAGAGCCGCCGCCGCACTGCGGGTCTCGGCGGATCGGCGCCGAAGGTCGCGCGCTGGCTCGGCGACATCCGCACCTACTTCCCGAGCAGCGTCGTGCAGGTGATGCAGAAGGACGCCATCGACCGGCTCGGCCTCACCCAACTGCTCCTCGAACCCGAACTGCTCGACGCTGTCGAACCGGACGTCCACCTCGTCGGCACCCTGCTGAGCCTGAACCGGGTGATGCCCGAGACCAGCAAGGCCACCGCCCGGATGGTCGTCGAGAAAGTGGTCCGGGAGGTCGAGGACCGGATCGCGCAGAAGACCAGAACCGCCGTCACGGGTGCACTGAACCGCTCGGCCCGCATCACCAATCCCCGGTACCGCGATATCGACTGGAATCGCACGATCCGCGCCAACCTCGCGCACTACCTGCCCGAGCACAAGACGGTGGTGCCGGAGCGGTTGATCGGCTACGGCCGCCGCTCGCAGGCCGTGCACCGCGACGTCGTCCTCGCCATCGACCAGTCCGGCTCGATGGCGTCGAGCGTCGTGTACGCGTCCGTGTTCGGCGCGGTGCTCGCGTCGATGCGCGCGCTGAAGACGTCGCTGGTCGTGTTCGACACGGCGGTCGTCGACCTCACCGACAAGCTGTCCGATCCCGTCGACGTGCTGTTCGGCACGCAACTCGGCGGCGGCACCGACATCAACCGGGCAATCGCCTACAGCCAGTCACTGATCGACAGGCCGGCGGAATCGTTGTTCGTGCTGATCTCGGACCTGTACGAGGGCGGGATACGCGCGGAGATGCTGCGCAGGATGGCGGCGATGAAGAACGCCGGCGTCCAGGTGGTGGTGCTGCTCGCGCTGTCCGACGACGGCGCCCCGTCGTTCGATCACGACAACGCGGCGGCCCTCGGCGCGCTCGGCATTCCCGCGTTCGCCTGCACGCCGGACAAGTTCCCGGAACTGCTGGCGCTCGCACTCGAACGCGGCGACATCGGCAGGTGGGCGGACGGTCTCCAGCAGGGGTGACGGCGGGGTCAGCCGGCAGCCATCCTGCGCTCGCTGTGCAGTTCGGGATGCGCGTCGGCGCGGATCCTGAGCAGGACCAGCCCGGACACCGACGCGACGATCAACGACGCGACCGTCCACGGGACGTGCAGTTCGGAGATCCCGACTCCCGCACCGACGAGTCCCACGACGAGCAGGCTCCACATGATCGCTTTGACTGGACCGGACCCCATGACAACGCTCCTTCACCGAGATATGTACATCCCCCGTGAGTTCTGATGTGCGCGCAGAACGTTAGCTGCGTCACACGGGGGTCCTCGTGCGACACGTCGAAAACGCTCTTTCCGATACCAATCCGAGACCTGCACCCGTGAGTACTTGTTAACCGCGGGCGGTTAACAAGTACTCACGGGCGCAGCTAGATGATGCTGACGGTGCCCTGGGTCGTCGCCGCCGCGAGCACCCGCAGGTGGTCGTCGGAGCCGCCGAGGGTGTGCTCGATCGCGGTCAGCCGGCTCACGTAATGCCCGACCGGGTACTCGGCGGTCATGCCGATGCCGCCGTGCATCTGGATCGCTTCCTGCCCGATCGTGCGGGCCGACCGGCCGATCTGCAGCTTGGCACGGGACGCGACCACCGGGTCCACTGTTCCGTCGGCCAGCGACATCGTCGCGTACAAACTCATGCTGCGGGCCAGTTCCAGCAGCACGTACATGTCGGCCGCACGGTGGGTGAGCGTCTGGAACTTCGCGATCGGGACGCCGAACTGCTTGCGCGTCTTCAGGTACTCGGTCGTCAGCCGCAACGCCTCCTCCATCGCGCCGACGGCCTCCGCGCACAGTGCCGCCTGCGCCCGGATGTGCGCGCCGTCGATCGCCGAAGACGCGTCGCCGCCCTCACCGAGCGGCTCGGCCGGGGTGCCGGACAGTTCCACCTGTGCGGCCCGCAGTCCGTCGTGGGTCGCATAGGCGGTGCGGGTCAGACCGGTGGCGTCGCCGTCGACGAGGAACAGTCCGACCCCGCCGTCCGGGAGAGCAGCACTGACGACCAAGGTGTTCGCGCTGCCGCCGTGCGGAACCGGGTTCTTCGTACCCGTCAGGGTCCACGCGTCGCCGTCCTTCGTCGCCGTCGTGGACACCCGGCCCGACGGCCAGCGCACGCCCGGTTCCCGATCGGCGAAGGCCAGCAGGAGGTTGCCCTCGGAGACGTCCGGGAGAATCCGGCGACGCTGCTCGGTGCTGCCGGCCGCAGCGATCAGGCCGCCGGGCACGAGCACGGCGTCGAGGACGGGTTCAGGCGCGAGACGACGGCCGATCTCGGTCATCACCGATGCCACCTCGACAGGTCCGGCGCCCATTCCGCCGTCTTCTTCGTCGAAGCTCAGACCCAGCAGACCCACCTCGGCGAGTTGCTTCCACACCTGCGGGCTCCACCCCTGCTCGGTGTCGGTGACGGCGTTGCGCTTCTCCGCGTCGTAGCTGCGGCCGAGCAGTTCACGGGTGGTGTCGCGCAGCAGTTTCTGTTCGTCGGTCAGTTCGAAGTCCATGTCACGCCCTCACAATCCGAGGATCGAGGAGGCGATGATGCTGCGCTGCACTTCGCTCGATCCGCTGTAGATGGAAACCTTGCGGTAGTTCAGATACGTCGGTGCCGTCCGCTGCGCCCAGAGCGGTGAGGAGATGCCGTCACCAGCGGCGAAGGGAAGGGAGTCGGGGCCCGCCACGTCGGTCAGCAGCTCGAGGGTCGCCTGCTGCAGTTCGGACCCGCGCAGCTTCAGCAGCGACGACGCCGGATTCGGCTTGCCGTCGGCCGAACTGGCGACCACCCGCAGCTGGGTGAGCTCGAGCGCGATGATCTCGTTCTCCAGTTCCGCGATGCGGGCGGCGAACAGCGGGTCGACGAGCAGCGTCCCCTCGCCGACGGAAATCTCCGCGGCGCGCTTCTTCGCCTGCGCGAGCCGAACCTTGGAGAATCCCAGGCGGGTGACGCCGGCGCGCTCGTTGCCGAGCAGGAACTTGGCGTAGCTCCAGCCCTGGTTCTCCTCACCCACGAGATTCTCGGCGGGCACACGCACGTCCTCGAAGAAGACCTCGTTGACCTCGTAGCCGCCGTCGATCAGCTTGATCGGGCGCACCGTGACGCCGGGCGTCTTCAGGTCGACGAGGATGAATGAGATGCCGGCCTGCTTCTTGGGGGCGTCCGGGTTGGTGCGGGCGAGGACGAAGATCCAGTCGGCATGCTGCGCGAGAGTGGTCCACGTCTTCTGGCCGTTGATCACGTAGTCGCCGCCGTCGCGGACGGCGCGGGTCTTCAGCGACGCGAGGTCGGAACCGGCCTCGGGTTCGGAGAATCCCTGGCACCACCAGATGTCGAGGTTGGCGGTCGCGGGAAGGAACTTCTCCTTCTGCTCCTGCGAACCGAAAGCCGCGATGACGGGGCCCACCATGCTGGTGTTGAACGCGAGCGGTTCGGGCACCGACGCGAGCTGCAGCTCGTCGAGCCAGATGTGCTTCTGCACCGCAGTCCAGTCGCGGCCGCCCCACTCGACCGGCCAGTGCGGCGTCGCGAGTCCGTTGGCGTTCAGAATCCGCTGAGACTCGATGAAGCCTTCTTTCCCCACTTCTTCGCCACGTGCGTACCGCTCGCGGATCTCCGCCGGAATCTGCGTGGTGAAGAACGTTCGCATCTCGTCGCGGAACGCCAGCTCCTCGTCGGTCAAGGCCAGATTCATCGGAATTCCTTCGCACTCGAGGTCGGATTCATGTTGTGGTCCCGACGGTACCCCCACCTCCCGCGGGACACCACGACCTCCCTAGTTGTAGTCATATTGACCACGTCAGTGATACGGTTTCGTAGTCACTACGACTACAAGGAGTTCCCGTGATCGCACTACTCGTCGACTGGCTGAATTCGGCCGCGGTGACGTCGTTCGGGACGACGACGAGCTGGGCCGAAGTGCTCGGTTTCGCGTCGGGCGCGGTGTGCGTTTGGCTCGTCGCCCGGCAGTCCGCCTGGAACTGGCCGATCGGAATCGCGAACAACCTGGTCTGGATCCTGCTGTTCTACGCAGCCGGACTCTTCGCCGACTCGGCCCTCCAACTGGTCTACATCGCGCTCGCCGCGGCCGGGTGGATCCGGTGGATCCGCGGTCGCGCCGGCAACCCGTTGCCCGTCACCGGGACGTCGCGGGAAGAGTGGCGGTGGCTCGCCGTGGCCGGCATCGTCGGCACCGCCGCCCTGACCGTGCTCCTGCACACGGCGACGTCGTCCACGATCCCGTTCTGGGACGCCGTCACCACGGCCCTCTCGCTGCTGGCCACCTGGGGGCAGGTGAACAAACGCTGGGAATCGTGGCTGCTGTGGATTGCGGCCGATCTCGTCTACGTCCCGCTCTACCTGCACAAGGGTCTGACGCTGACGGCCCTGCTGTACGTCGGCTTCCTCGTGCTCTGCGTCCGCGGTCTCCTCGAGTGGCGCCAGTCTTCGAGACTGCCCGCCCTCGCGACCACCGCGGGCCGGTGACCGAAATGCACGACCACGCACTCGTGATCGGAAAGTTCTATCCCCCGCACGCCGGGCACCACCTGCTGATCCAGGAGGCGGCGCGGGTCGCCGCCCGGGTCACGGTGGTGGTGATGGCGTCCCGGGTCGAGTCGATTCCCTTGGCGGACAGAGTGTCCTGCCTCGCTGAGTCTCATGCACGGGACCGCACGGTGACCGTGACCGGAATCGCGTGCGACGCCCCGATGGACCTCGCGTCGCGACCGGTCTGGGCCGCGCAGGTGGCGTGCATGCGCGCCGCGGTGCGACAGGTCACCGGCATCGCCGTCGACATGGTCGTGTCGAGTGAGAAGTACGGCGACGAACTCGCCCGCTGGTTCGGCGCCGTCCACGTCCCCGTCGACCCCGAGCGGGTCCGGTTCCCGATTTCGGGGACCGCCTGTCGAGGCGACCTCGCCGGCAACTGGGAACACCTCGACGCGCCCGCGCAGGCGCTGCTGACCACCCGGATCGTGGTGCTCGGCGCGGAATCCACCGGCACCACCACCGTCAGTCACGCACTGGCGCAGCGCTTCCGCGCCCGCGGCGGGATCTGGCGACGCACGCACTGGGTGCCCGAATACGGTCGTACGGCAACCGCCGACAAGCTGGCGACAGCCCGCGCCACCGACGCGTCCGCCGGCGTCGACGACCTCGTCTGGACCGGGCAGGATTTCGCCGACATCGCCCGCATCCAGAACGAGTGGGAAGAAGCGGCTGCGCGGTCGGGGTCACCCCTGACGATCTGCGACACCGACGCAGAAGCGACCACAGTGTGGGAGCGGCGCTACCTCGGCCCCGGCAGCACCCGCGCGCTCGACCACCGGCCGGGGCGCCACGCCCTGTACCTCATTACCGACCACGTCGGTGTCCCCTTCGTGCAGGATGGGTTGCGGGACGGAGAGTCGATCCGGGAGGAGATGACAGAGTGGTTCGTCGACGCACTCACCGCCGCCGGACGGTCGTGGGTGATGCTGACCGGGAGCCGGGCAGAGCGCCTCGACCTCGCGACGCAGGTCACTGAACAGGCACTCGCCCACCGATCGACGTTCGCCGCACCACTGGGAGGCTGACAGGTGTACGACGCAACCGACTACCCACCGTTCGCCGTGACCGTCGATCTCGCGATGTTCACGCTGCGCGCCTCCTCGCTGTCGGTCCTGCTGGTCCGCCGGGGCGAGGAACCGTTCCGGGGGATGCCCGCGCTGCCCGGCGGTTTCGTCCACGCCGACGAATCGGCGGAGGTCGCGGCGCGACGCGAACTGGCGGAGGAGACCGGACTCGACAGCTTCCCCGGTCACCTCGAACAGTTGGCGACGTACAGCGAGCCTGACCGCGACCCGCGCATGCGGGTCGTGTCGGTGGTGTTCGTGGCGTTCGCGCCGAATCTGCCGGAGCCGTCTGCCGGTTCCGACGCCGCCGACGCCTACTGGTTGCCGGTCGAGGACGCGTCCCACGAGTCGCTGGCGTTCGACCACGCGCATATCCTCGCCGACGCCCTCGAGCGGGTGCGGTCGAAACTCGAATACACCACGTTGGCAACTCATTTCGTCGAGTCCCCGTTCTCGATCCGGGACCTCCAGACGGTGTACGAGGCCGTGTGGGACATGACGTGGGACCGCGCGAACTTCCGCCGCAAAGTCCTGGGGACGCGGGGATTCGTCGAACCCGTCGAGGGCGTGGCCGACGCCGCGTCCACGGGCGGCAGGCGCGCCCAGCTGTACCGGCCCGGCGACGCCACCACCCTGCACCCGCCGATCCCCCGCCCGTGAGTACTTGTTAACCGCCGGCGGTTAACAAGTACTCACGGGTGGCGGAGCCGCACAACGAGCAGGAACGCTCCCCCGGCCTCGTCGATCTGCGTTTCGACGTCCAGTTCCGGTGCGAGACGGGACAACCGGTCGAGCAACCACTCCGACGCGTCCTCGGCGTCCGATTTGCCCGGGCACCGCGCGACCGCGACCCGTCCACCCTTGCGGCCGAGTTGTTCGACGACACCGATGATCGGGGCGGGATCGACGACGAACAACCGGTCCGGCCACGGCACCATCGGCTTGACGGCGCCCTTCTTGGTGTTGCACGCGCGGTGGGCGAGGCGTTCGACGCCGCCCTTCGCCTTGGCCTTCTTCGCGGTGACGACACTGTCGATGCTGGGGCCGCGCGGGTCGTTGACCGACATGTCGGGGTCCACCGGTTCGTCACACAACCAACAGCGCCACGACTCACGGTCGCCGACCTCTCGAAGAGTGCTCATGGGCGCCAACGCTACCCGCGGGGCTGGACGGGATCGAAGCCGGAGATCAGCCAGTCGTCACCGGACTTGGTCAGCGCGACGGTGATGCTCGTCGCCGTCACCGCCGGTTCGGGTTTCGCGGCACTGGTGGTGCTCTGGTTGACGAACAGCAGCACGGTGGCCGTGTCGGCCGCCACCTCGACCGGACCGGACGCGGCCACCGTCGCCTGCGTGGCGACCCGACTCTCCTTCGCCGCGGGGACGACGACGTCCGTCGTGAACTGGGTGTAATAGTCGAGGAACTCCCCCGTCAGGCGTTCCTTCGCGGCCCCGACATCGTTCTCCACCGTGTCCGGCCCATACGACAGCAGGGCGATCGCGCCCTGCGACGCGGTGTCGGTGACGGCGGCGCGGGCGGTGTCGTCGACGCGCTGGTCGGGCCGGTACAGCGTGAAGTACAGAACCCCGGCCAGTACGGCCGTGACCACGGTGAGCGCACCCAGGATCAGGAGGAGCCTGCGCGACTTCGGCGATGCGTCGGTACTCACTGCACGAACCCCGCCTTCACAATCTTGTACGTGCCGTCCTCGAGTTGCATCGTGACCCGCATTCTCTGACCGCGAGGCTCCTCTGCGGCCCCACCCGCATTCGACACCTTCTGCGCGACCGCGACGAGCACGTCGGCGGAGTCGCCGTCCTGCCTCTCGATCGCGGCCTGGCGCACCTCCCCCACCGATTTGACCTGGGCCTCCTGCATGACCGCAATGAGATCCTTGGATCGGGCTTCGAATTCGTCGCGGAATTCTCCGGCCGAGCCGTCGAGTACCTTCTGCACGTCGTCGTCAGCCTTCTCGAAGTCCATCGTCGTCAGATTCACGACGCCCTCGCTCGCCGCGTCCAGAATCTCGGACCGCTGCTGCGCCGCCTGCTCCGCCTGCCAGTGCGCGTAGCCGAAGTAGCCGCTCACCGCGAGGAACGCGAGCGCGAGCACGGACAGAGCCGCCACACCCGCGGTGACGGCCGGTGTCCGGGACTTGGGGGCAGTGTCCTCAACGGAAACAGTGCCCTCAGCGGAAGCAGTGTCCTCACTGGAAGCGGCCTCCTCACTGGGGGCAGCGTCCTGGTCGGGAGCCACTTCCGCCATGGGGTTCCTTTCGTCGTGCCGTACCTTCTGTTACCTGGATCACGTCATGGTACCGGTTAGTCATATCAAATATTTTTCACATCGACATCCGGGCAGATCCGCGGGCGGAAAGGCGCGTGGGAGACCCCGCGTACCGTCGGCGATCATTACTGTTGAGGAGAAGGCAGGCGACTCGAAGGGGATCCACGATGACCAGCGATTCAGGCGCACGCAGCCGCGTGCAGTTCGGTGCCGGGGCGACTCCGGAACTCGTCAGTTCCGAGGGACGGACCATCATCGCGGACGCCGTCGTCGCCAAGATCGCCGGCATCGCCACCCGTGAGATCAACGGCGTCTACGACGTGGGCGGCGGCACCGCGCGCGCCGTCGGCGCCCTCCGGGACCGGATTCCCGGCGCCCGCGTCAACCACGCCCAGGGCGTCGCCGTCGAAGTCGGGGAGAAACAGGCCGCCATCGACATCGGCATCGTCGCCGAATACGGCGTCGCACTGCACGAACTCGCGGTCGGCATCCGGCGCAACGTCATCGCGGCCGTCGAGCGCATGACCGGACTCGAAGTGACCGAAGTGAACATCACCGTCTTCGACGTCATGCTGTTCGACGAATCCGAGGCCGCGTCCGAGCTCGACGGCAAACCGAGGGTGCAGTGACCGGACCGCTCACACCGGACACCCACGCGGAGGACATCTCCGAACGCATCGTCGCCGCCGTCCTCGCGACCCCCGGAGTGGCAGCGATGCACGGCGGCGCATTCGGCGAAGTCGCGACGTACCTACCCGGACGCCGGGTGACCGGGGTGACCGTGGGCCCCACGTCCTGTGCCGTCCACCTCGCGGCCCGCTACCCCGCCAACGTCGTCGACACCGCCGAAAGAGTGCGCGCCGCAGTGGAATCGCTGGTGGACGTCCCCGTCGACGTGATCATCGAAGATCTCCTGACAGAGACAGGACAAGCTCAATGAACAGCACCATCACAGGCCTGATCGTCGGATTACTCCTCGCCATCGCCGGCATCCTCGGCGGTTTCAGCGGATTCGTCTTCGCCGTCCTGCTCGGCGCGCTGGGCATGGCCGTCGGCGCGCACCGCGACGGACACCTCGACCTCGGCGCCATCCTCCGAAGCCGCGGCCGTGGCTGAACCGTCCACCGCACCCCCCGCAGGCCCCCGGGACGACGCGGCGCTCGATGACACCGCCCAGCGCGGCGAGTTGGTCATCAAGGAACGCGCCGTCGTGAAGATCGCCGTCGCCGCAGCGCTCCAGGTGCCCGGCGTCGTGAAGCAGTCCGGCGGACTGTCCCGGCTGACGGGCCGGGACCTCCCCCGCGCCGACGTCTCGACGGGAGCGGACGCCGTCGCGATCAACCTGTACATCGCGGTGCAGTGGCCGTGCCGCCTCGATCTCCTCAACCGCAGGCTCCGCGCACAGGTGCACCGCCAGGTCGCGCAGATGACCGGCATGCCGGTCATCGAACTCAACATCGTGGTCGTCGGAACCGAATCCGCGGGGCCCGACGACAGCGCGGCCGACAGTCTCTACTCCGAACAGGGCGACCCCACCGCGCCGCCCACCCCGGTGGCACCGATCCGGCCACGTACACCGCGCGCGACCCCCGCCGCCGTGCCCGCCGCGATCATCGTCGCCGTCGGCGCCCTCGGTCTCGCGGTCGTCGCCGCGCGTGAACTACTGATCATGCGCGGCACGTTTGCCAACGCGCCCTGGATCCGCAACACCGCGCAATGGCTGGGCAGGCTGCACTGGTCCGACTGGATCGTCCCCGTCGCCGTCGGCGCGATCGTGCTGGGAGTCGTGTTCATCGTCGCCGCCGTGAAACCGCGGCCGCGCACCCATCTGCCCCTCGCGGTGGGCGACACCCCGATCGTCTGGCTACGCCCCACCGATCTGGCCCGCAATTCCAGTAGTCACGCCAACACCGTCCCCGGGGTGGTGTCGGCGCACACGACAGTCGACCGCAAGCACGTCACCGTCCGCGTGATGCGCACCGAGTCGACACCCACCGCAGACGTGGCCATCTCCGTCCGCGAAGCCGTGGAACCGACGCTGTCGCTGCTCGGCACGTCCCCGGAACTCCGAGTGCAGGTGAAGCCATGACCCATCGGACCGCCGCCGTCAACCGGCTGATCGTCCTGATCGTGGGACTTCTGCTCCTCGGATTCGGCGCCTACGCCATCGCCTGGGACCTGCAGGTTCCGATCGTCCGGGAATGGGTGTCGCGGTACGACCGCGCACGCGTCACCGCGCTTCCCGACCAGGACTGGTGGGGCTGGGCCCTCGCCGCGACGGTCGTCGTGGGACTGGTCTTCGGGATCGTGCTCCTCGCCCTCGACCTCACCCGGCGACGCACGTCCGCCGTCGCCGTCCCGGATCGCGAATCGGGCACCTACGTCACCGTCGACCTGGGCTCCCTCGCGGGCGGGGTCGCCAGCGAACTCGCCGAGTACCCCGGGGTCCGGCAGACGCGGGCCCGCGCCGTCGTCGAACGCGGACTCCCAACCCTGTCGATCGTCGTGACCGCCGACCCCACCCTCGACATTTACGACTTCACCCGCAAGTCCGAGGACGTCGCATCGTGGGTCGCGTCGACCCTCGGCGGTGAACAGGTCGCCACCCAGGTGCTGCTCCACCTCGACCGCGCCGACCACCCGGTCCACGTCGAAAGCTGACACCGTTCGTCCTCGAAGGGATCGCCCATCCCAGCGACATCCGGGAGTGGGACGCGCTGACCTACCGCTGAGGCAGAACCCCGAAAACGCCGATGGCGCCCACCCCGGAGGGTGAGCGCCATCGGCGTTGGTGGAGCTAGATCACTTGTTGATCTTCGTGACCTTGCCGGCGCCGACCGTACGGCCGCCTTCGCGGATCGCGAAGCGCAGGCCCTCGTCCATGGCGACGGGCTGGATCAGCTTGACGGACATCTCGGTGTTGTCACCAGGCATGACCATCTCGGTGCCCTCGGGCAGCGTCACAACGCCCGTCACGTCCGTGGTACGGAAGTAGAACTGCGGACGGTAGTTGTTGAAGAACGGCGTGTGGCGGCCGCCCTCGTCCTTGGACAGGATGTACGCCTGGCCCTCGAACTCGGTGTGCGGGGTGGTGGTGCCGGGCTTGACGACAACCTGTCCACGCTCGACATCTTCGCGCTTGATACCACGAACGAGCAGACCGACGTTGTCACCGGCCTGGCCCGAGTCGAGGAGCTTGCGGAACATCTCGATACCCGTGACCGTGGTCTTGGTGGAGGTCTCCTTGATGCCAACGATCTCCACCTCCTCGTTCACGTTGATGACGCCACGCTCGATACGACCGGTGACGACGGTGCCACGACCGGTGATCGTGAAGACGTCCTCGACGGGCATGAGGAAGGGCTTCTCGGTCTCGCGAACCGGGTCCGGGATGGACTCGTCGACCGCAGCCATGAGCTCGAGGATGTTCTTGGTCCACTCCGGGTCGCCCTCGAGCGCCTTGAGTGCGGAGACCTTGACAACCGGAGCGTCCTCGTCGAACTCCTGCGCAGCGAGGAGCTCACGGACCTCCATCTCGACGAGCTCGATGATCTCGTCGTCGTCCACCATGTCGGCCTTGTTCAGGGCAACGAGGATGTACGGCACGCCGACCTGGCGGGCGAGCAGCACGTGCTCACGCGTCTGGGGCATCGGGCCGTCGGTGGCCGCGACCACGAGGATGGCGCCGTCCATCTGCGCCGCACCGGTGATCATGTTCTTGATGTAGTCGGCGTGACCGGGAGCATCGACGTGCGCGTAGTGGCGCTTCTCGGTCTGGTACTCAACATGCGAGATGTTGATCGTGATACCGCGAGCCTTCTCCTCAGGAGCCTTGTCGATCTCGTCGAAGGCCGAGGCCTCGTTGAGATCCGGGTACGCGTCATGCAGAACCTTGGTGATGGCCGCGGTCAGCGTGGTCTTGCCGTGGTCGACGTGACCGATGGTGCCGATGTTCACGTGCGGCTTCGTCCGCTCGAACTTCGCCTTCGCCACTGTGTGTCCTCCTGGACTGATTGATGCTTGCGGTATGCAGCAGTGCGGTTGTTATTACTGGGTCGTGCTTCGGCCGGCTGGAACCGAGGTTACTCGCCGGTCGCCTTGGCGATGATTTCCTTCGAGACGTTCGCGGGAACCTCTGCGTAGGAATCGAACACCATGGAGAAGTTCGCCCGGCCCTGGGTCTTCGACCGCAGATCACCGATGTAACCAAACATCTCCGAGAGCGGAACCAGCGCCTTCACGACACGGGCACCACTGCGTTCCTCCATGGCCTGGATCTGGCCACGGCGGGAGTTCAGGTCGCCGATCACGTCACCCATGTACTCCTCGGGTGTGGTGACCTCGACAGCCATGAGCGGCTCGAGAATGACCGGGCCGGCCTTGCGGGCGGCTTCCTTCAGCGCCTGCGAGCCGGCGACCTTGAAGGCCATTTCCGACGAGTCGACGTCGTGGTACGCACCGTCGAGCAGCGACAGCTTCAGGTTGACCAGCGGGTAGCCGGCGAGAACGCCGTACTGCATCGCGTCCTGCGCGCCTGCATCCACGGAGGGGATGTACTCGCGAGGGATGCGGCCACCGGAGACCTTGTTCTCGAACTCGTAGGAGGCACCGTCTTCGCCGACGAACGGCTCCAGCGCGATGATCACCTTGGCGAACTGGCCCGATCCACCCGTCTGCTTCTTGTGGGTGTAGTCGTGCTTCTCGACCTTCTTGGTGATGGTCTCGCGGTAGGCGACCTGCGGCTTGCCGACGTTGGCCTCGACCTTGAACTCGCGACGCATACGGTCGACGAGGATGTCGAGGTGGAGCTCGCCCATGCCGCCGATGACGGTCTGGCCGGTCTCTTCGTCGAGTTCGACGGAGAACGTCGGGTCCTCTTCGGCGAGCTTCTGGATCGCGGTGCCCAGCTTCTCCTGGTCGGACTTCGTCTTGGGCTCGATCGAGACCTGAATGACCGGGTCCGGGAAGCTCATCGACTCGAGCACGATCGGGGCATCCTGTGCACACAGGGTGTCACCGGTCGTGGTGTCCTTCAGGCCGATCATCGCGTAGATGTGGCCGGCCACGGCCTCGTCGACCGGGTTCTCCTTGTTGGCGTGCATCTGGAAGAGCTTTCCGATGCGCTCCTTCTTGCCCTTGGTCGCGTTCATGACCTGGGCGCCCGGATCGATCCGGCCGGAGTACACGCGGACGAACGTCAGCTTGCCGAAGAACGGGTGCGAAGCGATCTTGAAGGCCAGAGCCGAGAACGGCTCTTCCTTGCTCGGCTTACGCGTGAGGATCTCTTCCTCGTTGCCGAGGGCGTGACCCTGGACCTCGCCGATGTCCAGCGGGTTCGGCAGGTAGTCGATGACCGCGTCGAGCATGGGCTGAACACCCTTGTTCTTGAACGCGGAACCACACAGCACCGGGTACAGCTCGGAGTTGACCGTCATCTTGCGGATGGCGCCCTTGATCTCCTCGACGCTGAGTTCCTCGCCGGCGAAGTACTTCTCCATGAGCTTCTCATCGGACTCGGCAACCGTCTCGAGCAGCTTCTCGCGGTACTCGGCAGCCTTGTCGGCGAGATCGGCCGGGATCTCCTCGATGGTGGGCTCGGCGCCGATGGCGACCGTGCCACGCCAGGTGACAGCCTTCATCTCGACCAGGTCGACGACACCGTCGAAGTCGTCCTCCGCGCCGATCGGCAGCTGCAGGACGAGCGGCTTCGCGCCGAGGCGGTCGATGATGGTCTGGACCGTGAAGTAGAAGTCCGCGCCCATCTTGTCCATCTTGTTGACGAAACAGATGCGCGGAACGTCGTACTTGGCGGCCTGACGCCACACCTGCTCCGACTGGGGCTCGACGCCCTCTTTGCCGTCGAACACTGCGACGGCGCCGTCGAGCACGCGGAGCGAACGCTCCACCTCGACGGTGAAGTCGACGTGGCCCGGCGTGTCGATGATGTTGATCTGGTTGTTGTTCCAGAAGCAGGTCACCGCGGCAGAGGTGATCGTGATGCCGCGTTCCTTCTCCTGCTCCATCCAGTCCGTGGTCGAGGCACCGTCGTGCGTCTCACCGATCTTGTAGTTGACACCGGTGTAGAACAGGATGCGCTCGGTGGTCGTGGTCTTGCCGGCATCGATGTGCGCCATGATGCCGATGTTGCGGACCTTGTTCAGGTCGGTCAGCACTTCCTGTGCCACAGGATTCTTCCCCGCTCGTAGCTCGTGTATCGGGTGTCGGCCTCCCCGGTGTTCCACCAGCGGGGCCATTGTCTCGAGTTGTAGATCAGCCGGTCCCCGGTAGGGGCCCGACGTGCGACGACGCCGGAGCAGTCACGGTAGGTGACTGCTCCGACGTGACGTCACCAGCGGTAGTGGGCGAATGCCTTGTTGGCTTCGGCCATCTTGTGAGTGTCCTCGCGACGCTTCACAGCGGCACCCAGGCCGTTGCTGGCATCGAGGAGCTCGTTGGCGAGACGCTCGACCATCGTCTTCTCACGACGCTGCCGGGAGAAGGTCACGAGCCAGCGGAGCGCGAGGGTGGTGGAGCGGCCCGGACGGACCTCGACCGGCACCTGGTAGGTGGCGCCACCGACACGGCGGCTGCGAACCTCGAGTGCAGGCTTGACGTTGTCCAGTGCGCGCTTGAGGGTGACGACCGGATCGGTGCCGGTCTTCTCGCGCGCCTGCTCGAGTGCTTCGTACACGATGCGCTCGGCGGTGGACTTCTTGCCGTCCAGGAGAATCTTGTTGACGAGCTGCGTCACCAGGGGCGAACCGTAGACCGGGTCGTTGATGAGCGGACGCTTCGGAGCGGGGCCCTTACGTGGCATTAGCTCTTCTCCTTCTTGGCGCCGTAGCGGCTGCGGGCCTGCTTGCGGCCCTTGACACCCTGGGTGTCGAGGGAGCCGCGGATGATCTTGTAGCGCACACCGGGGAGGTCCTTCACACGACCACCGCGGACGAGCACCATCGAGTGCTCCTGCAGGTTGTGGCCTTCGCCCGGGATGTAAGCGGTGACCTCGACGGAGCTGGTCAAGCGCACACGCGCGACCTTACGGAGCGCCGAGTTCGGCTTCTTCGGGGTGGTGGTGTACACGCGGGTGCACACGCCACGACGCTGCGGGCTGCCCTTGAGGGCTGCCGTCTTGACCTTCGCGGTCTTGTCGCGGCGGCCCTTGCGGACCAGCTGGTTGATGGTTGGCATTTACCGGCTTTCTTCGTGTTGAACAGACTGCTCTGGACAAGCAACCTTGGCTGTTCTGAAATTAGGGATCTAGCAGTTGGGGCAAGAGAGCTGCTGCCCCTCACCCGCACCTCGAGCTGCACCCGAGGTCGGGTGTGTCGCATACCCCCACACAGGCAGCCGGATGCTCGTTCCATGCAGAAATCTGCACGAACGCGCGCACGGCAATACCTCGCTAGGCACACAGATCGGCCCGGGCATGCCGGACACGACCCACAACGATACCCGGCGGCGCGCCGGAAGGTCAAAGTGGGCGGGCAATGGTAAGGGCTGACCTGCGATAGGCGGTACTGCTTGGAGCCGTCGGTACGGACACGGGCACATCAACTACTCAGATTGAGCGTCAGATCCGCAAGCGTCGATGCCGCCTGGCACGGGTCTGCCGCCCCCGTCTGGAACTGTACCCACCAGCCGACGACGCCCGAAGAGGGCGACCCGACCGTCACTCCGCACGCCCCCGGATCACCGGGGGGACGCATCACGACGGCCCTGCGCCCCTGGATGGTGGACGCTTCCACCGCGAAGCCGAGCTTCTCCGCGGTCGACTTCTCCGTGTCGAGCGAACCCGTCTCGAACCAGTTGAACGTCACCTTCACGGGACCGTTGGCGCCGACGGCGTCCCAGCGGCAGATCGCGCCGAAGAAGCCCCGTTGGATGGCGTCGGCGCCGACGGTCTGCGCGATCTGTTCGTCGGCGACCGCGTTGCACTCCTCGAGCAGGGCCGTGAACTGTTCGGTGTCCCCAGAAGAAGAAGCACCCTCCACCGTCGGTGAACCCTCGATCGTCGACCCGCACCCCGCGATCAGCCCGACCGCCGTAGCCGCGGTCAGCACCCGCACTGCGCGCCACGTCCGCCTGCCCATCACTCCCCCGCTCACTTGGCCCTCGACACGCTGAGTTCGGCGAGGTCGCGCGCCACCTTGCACGGATCGGCCGCGGGTTGCGCGTCCGCGTACATCACCGACCAGTGCACGAAGTCACCGCCGAACTCCACACCGAGTTCACACAGAATTCCTTCGGACGACGCGATGAAGCCGGGATGTCCCTGGACGTCGATGTCGGTGGCCGGCCTGCCGATCAGCTCCGAACCCGCCCGCTCGCGGCCGATCGGGCTGCCGCGGTACCAGGAGAACGTGACGCTGGGACCGCCTATTCCTGCGGTTTCCCACTCGCAGCCGACGGAATTGCGCGTCACCCCGGTGAAGGGCGGCATGCCGAACGCCTTCGCGACCTCGTCGTCGGTGACCGAGCCGCACTGGCCGAAGAACGGGCCCGGATCGGTCACCTGTGGGAGGTTCTGCGCGGCGGGTGCGGTACCGGAATCGTCGCCGTCTCCCCCACAGCCGGCCAGACCGGCCGCGACGGTGATCAGGACGAGCGCTCCCCATTTCCGGCCCATGGTCGGTGACTCTACCGATCGCCGCGATCTTTGCCCGGTCAGTCGAGAACGGCCACGTCGAGGCGCCTCGGCTCTGCCGATTTACCGCACCGCGGCTCTGCCGATTTACCGCACCGCGGCTCTGCCGATTCACCGCACCGCGGTAGTGCTGCGTCCAACTGCGCGGCCCACTGCCGCACGATCTCTGCGCGCCTCTTGGAGTCGTCCGTGAGAACGTCGGCCAGGCCGAGTCCGCGGGCGAGATCGAGGGTGGCCTGGACGAGCCGGTGCGCCACCGGATCGGCGTCGTCGAACCCGAAGTGTTCGACGGCCGTGCGGTGCGCGACCCGGCCGAACCGTTCCTCGAGCGGCACGATCCGGGCCCGGAGTTCGGGGTCGGCGGCGGCCGCCGTCCACACCTGCAGCGCCGCCTTGAACAAGGTGCCGGTGTAGTAGTCGACGAGCCGCGACACCACCGCCTCGGTGCGTCCCTCCCCGGTCGGCAGGTCGGTGGCCTCGCGCCGGGCCTGCTCCATCCGGGCGTCGAACATGACCTCGAGCGCCGCGGTGATGAGGTCTTCGCGGGTGGGGAAATGGTGCTGGGTCGCGCCGCGGGACACGCCTGCTCGCTGGGCGACGAGGCTCACCGTCGTCGCACCCCAGCCCAGTTCCGCGAGGCAGTCGATGGTGACCTCGAGGAGATGCCCACGGGTGACCCGGCTACGGTCCTGCTTCGGTTCGCGGGTCATGTGTCACTTCCTCTCGTGGCGTGGCGCTGCGCGCCCGTGCGTGACTGTCGAGTCCTGAGACTCGTCAACCACGCACGGGGCCGGAGGCCCATCTCGGCGGCCGCTTCTGCAGAAACGCCATCATGCCTTCCCGCGCCTCCTCGGATTCGAACAGCCTCGCCGACTGGGCGGTCAGCTCGTCGGTGTAACGGTCGAAGTCGGCGAGCACACCGCGGGTCGTCAGCGTCTTCGATTCGGCCAGACCCTGCGGCGACGCCTGCCGCAACTGGTCCAGCAATTCCTCGACGGTGTCCGCGGGGTCCTCGGCGGACTCACTGATCAGCCCGATCGCCTCCGCCTCGTGGGCGCCGAACTTCTCGCCCGTGAGCAGGTAGCGGCTCGCGGCGCGCGAATCGATGCGGGGCAGCACCGTCAACGAGATGATCGACGCGGCAAGCCCGAGCCGGACCTCGGTCAGCGCGAACGTGCTGCGCGGCCCGGCGACGGCGAGGTCGCACGCCCCGACCAGCCCCATGCCCCCGGCCCGGACGTGACCGTCGATCCGGGCGATCACCGGTTTCGGCAGCTCGACGATGGCGCGCAGCAGTTCGGCCATCTGCCGGGTGCGCGAGCCGACGTCGCCGGACGTCTCGCTCAGATCCGCCCCGGCGCAGAACGTGCCGCCGGTGTGGGTGAGGACGACGCCGCGGACGTCGTTGTCCGCGGCGGCGTCCCGCAATCCCTGGAGCAGTTCGTCCACGAGCCTGCCGGAGATCGCGTTCCTGTTGTGGGGCGAATCGAGGGTGAGGGTGGCAAACCCTCGATCCACCTCGTACCGGACGTACCGGTCGGCTTCCACGTCGGTCATGTGCTGTCCGTTCGACATCAGTACGACTTCGGCAATCCCAGCGAGTGCTGGGAGACGAAGTTCAGGATCATTTCCCGGCTCACCGGGGCGACACGGGCGATGCGTGCCGCGCCGAGCATCGCCGCGAGACCGTATTCCTTGGTCAGGCCGGCGCCGCCGTGAGTCTGGACGGCCTGGTCGAGCGCCTTGATGCTGGCCTCCGCCGCGGCGTACTTGGCCATGTTCGCGGCCTCGGCCGCGCCGAAGTCGTCGCCGCTGTCGTAGAGGACCGCGGCCTTCTGCATCATCAGCTTGGCCAGTTCGAGTTCGATCTTGATCTGCGCCAGCGGATGCGAGATGCCCTGATGCGCGCCGATCGGCTCCTTCCACACCGTGCGCTCCTTCGCGAACCGCACCGCGGCGTCCAGCGCGTAGCGGCCCATGCCGATCGCCATCGACGCGCCGAGGATGCGTTCGGGGTTGAGTCCCGCGAACAGCTGCATCAGGGCCGCGTCGGCCTCGCCGACGAGCGCGTCGGCGGGCAGCCGGACGTCGTCGAGGAACAGCATGAACTGGTGATCGGGCTCGACGATGTCCATCTCCATCGGCGTCTTCACGAAATTCTCGGCGTCGGTGGGGACGATGAACAGCGCGGGCTTCAGCTTGCCGGTCTTGGAGTCCTCGGTGCGCGCGACGATCAGCACGGCGCCGGCCTGGTCGACACCGGAGATGTAAATCTTGTTCCCCGACAGCAGCCAGTCCTCACCGTCTCGCCTCGCGGTGGTCGAGATCTGATGCGAGTTGGACCCCGCGTCGGCCTCCGTGATGCCGAACGCCATGATCTTCGAGCCGTCGGCGAGACCGGGGAGCCATTTCTGCTTCTGGTCCGCCGTGCCGTACTTGCCGATGATGGTGCCGCAGATGGCAGGCGAGACGACCACCAGCAGGAGTCCCGCGCCGTGGGCGGCGAGTTCCTCCTGGACGAGCGCCAATTCGTAGATGCCCGCGCCGCCGCCCCCGAATTCCTCGGGGAGGTTGACGCCGAGGAAGCCGAGTTTGCCCGCCTCGTTCCACAATTCGGTGAGCGGTTCGCCGCGCCGCGCCCGCGGCAGCACGTAGTCGACGTAGTTGAAGCGCTCCCCGAGCCTCGACACGGACGCGCGGAGTTCCTTCTGTTCTTCTGTCTCGATGAAGCTCATGATTCTCCCTCTGCCTGCGCTGATTCGACGACTGCCAGGACCGTTCCCACGTCGACCTGCGTGCCGACGGTCACGGAAAGTCCGGTGAGGACACCGGACGCCGGCGCCTTGATCGTGTGTTCCATCTTCATCGCCTCGAGCCAGACGATCGGTTGACCGGCGGTCACCGCATCACCGACCGCGCCGCCGACGCGGATGACGGAACCCGGCATCGGCGCGAGCAGCGACCCCTCGGCGACAACGGCACTCGGATCGGTGAATCGCGGTGCGGCATGCAGGCTCACCGGCCCCAGGGCGGAGTCGACGAAGACGTCGTCCCCGTAGCGGGACACCTCGAACGATCGGCGCAGCCCCGCCACATCCAGTGCGACGTGCCGTGCCGTCGCCGACACGAGCGAGACGTCGTCGAACCCCTCCGCCTTCAGCCCGTACCGGGTGAGCAGGTACCGGATCTCGACGTCGCCGCCGGTACCGGTGAACGTCTTGCACTGCGGCGCGGACGCCAGGTTCCGCCACCCGCTGGGGAGCGTCGCATCGACCGTCGCGACGTCACGGTTGTGCGCGGCCTCGGCGAGGGCGGCGGCCAGCGCCGACAGTCGCTCGGTCTCCGCCGACGCCAGCGGCTGCGCGAGCACGTCCAGCCCGTGGGTGTCGAAGAAGGCGGTATCCGTGTCGCCCGCGAGGAACGCCGGGTGGCGGAGCACGTTGACCAGGAGGTCGCGGTTGGTGCGCAGACCGTGGATCTGCGCGCGGCCCAGCGCGGTCGCCAGCCTGGTCGCCGCCTGGGTCCGGGTGGGCGCGAACGAGATGACCTTCGCCAGCATCGGGTCGTAGTGCACGCCGACGGTGGACCCGTCGACCACCCCGGAGTCGAGGCGGATGCCCGGTGTGCGGAGAACGTCGAATTCGACCGCACTGCCCGGCAACGCCAGGCGGTGGACCGGTCCGCTCTGCGGCTGCCAGTTCTGCGCGGGATCCTCGGCGTACAACCGGACCTCGATGGAATGACCGGACACGGCGGGCGAGTCCGCGTCGAGTGCCAGACCCGACGCCACCTGCAGTTGCAGGTCCACGAGGTCGAGGCCGGTGGTGCATTCGGTGACCGGGTGCTCCACCTGCAGGCGGGTGTTCATCTCCAGAAAGAAGAAGTCCCCGCGATCTCCTCCGGTGTCGTCTTCCCCTCGCTCCGCTCGACCGGTCGCCAGGAACTCGACCGTCCCCGCCCCCTCGTAGTCGATGGCCTTCGCCGCGAGCCGGGCGGCCTCGAACAGCCGCTCTCGCATTCCGGGGACGGCCTCGACCAGCGGCGACGGCGCCTCCTCCACCACCTTCTGGTGCCGGCGCTGGATGGAGCACTCACGCTCCCCGACCGCCCACACCGTTCCGTGCCGGTCGGCCATCACCTGGACCTCGATGTGCCTGCCCGTCTCGAGGTAACGCTCGCAGAACACGGTCGGGTCACCGAACGCCGATTGCGCTTCGCGCCGCGCGCCTTCCAGCTGTTCCGGAAGGTCCGCGAGTTCACGCACCACGCGCATGCCGCGTCCGCCGCCGCCCGCGGATGCCTTGACGAGCACCGGCAGATCGGCTGCGGTGACGGCGTCCGGATCGAGTTCGGCGAGCACCGGGACCCCGGCGGCGGCCATCAACTTCTTGGACTCGACCTTGGAACCCATCATCTCGATGGCAGGCGCGGGCGGTCCGATCCACGTCAGGCCCGCAGCGTGGACGGCGCGCGCGAATTCCGCGTTCTCGGACAGGAACCCGTAGCCCGGGTGGATGGCGTCGGCACCGGCGAGAAGCGCCGCCTCGATGACGAGGTCACCGCGCAGGTAGGTGTCGGCGGGACTGTTGCCCGGCAACCGGACCGCGGCGTCGGCCTCGGTGACGTGCGGACTGAGTGCGTCGGCGTCCGAGAACACCGCAACGGTCCCGATGCCTGAGCGTCGGCAGGTGGCGAAGATGCGGCGGGCGATCTCGCCGCGGTTGGCGACCAGTACGGACTGGATCATGTTCGTGCCTCACATCCGGAAGACGCCGAAGTTCTCGGCGCCTTCGATCGGGGCGTTGGCAATGGCCGACAGGCACATTCCCACCACGGTGCGGGTGTCGCGCGGGTCGATGACGCCGTCGTCGTAGAGGCGACCGGACAGGAACATCGGCACCGATTCGGCCTCGATCTGGTTTTCGATCATCGCGCGCATCCCGGCGTCGGCTTCTTCGTCGAACGCCTGCCCCCGCGCCTCGGCGGAGGCCCGGCTGACAATGGAGATGACCCCGGCCAGTTGCGCGCCGCCCATGACGGCGGATTTGGAACTCGGCCAGGCGAACAGGAATCGGGGGTCGAACGCGCGTCCGCACATGCCGTAGTGGCCGGCGCCGTACGACGCGCCGAGCAGGATCGAGATGTGCGGGACGGTGGAGTTGGAGACGGCGTTGATCATCATCGACCCGTGCTTGATCATCCCGCCTTCCTCGTACTCCTTGCCGACCATGTAGCCGGTCGTGTTGTGCAGGAACAGCAGTGGGGTGTTCGAACGGTTGGCCAGCTGGATGAACTGGGTGGCCTTCTGCGATTCCTCGCTGAACAGCACGCCGCGCGCATTGGCGAGGATGCCCACCGGGTATCCGTGCAGTTCGGCCCAGCCGGTGACGAGGGACGATCCGTACATCGGCTTGAACTCGTCGAAGTCGGAGCCGTCGACGATGCGGGCGATGACCTCGCGGGGGTCGAACGGGATCTTGAGGTCGGCGGGGACGATGCCCAACAGTTCCTCGGGATCCTCGAGCGGTTCGATGACCTCCACGCGGGGCGCCGGACCCTGCTTCTTCCAGTTCAGGCGTTTGACGATGCTGCGCCCGATCCGGATGGCGTCCTGCTCGTCGACGGCGAAGTAGTCGGCGAGACCGGACTTGCGGGCGTGCATCTCGGCGCCGCCCAGGGTTTCGTCGTCGGATTCCTCCCCGGTGGCCATCTTGACCAGCGGCGGCCCGGCGAGGAACACCTTGGACCGTTCCTTGATCATGACGACGTGATCGGACATGCCGGGGATGTAGGCGCCGCCGGCCGTGGAATTGCCGAAAACGAGGGCGATGGTCGGGATGCCCGCCGCGGACAGTTGGGTGAGGTCGCGGAACATGCGGCCGCCGGGAATGAAGACTTCCTTCTGTGTGGGAAGGTCGGCGCCGCCGGATTCCACGAGGGAGATGACGGGGAGCCGGTTCTGCCGGGCGATGTCGTTGGCGCGGAACCCTTTCCGCAGCGTCCACGGGTTGCTGGTGCCGCCGCGGACCGTCGGGTCGTTGGCGACGATCAGGCATTCGACGCCTTCCACGACGCCGATGCCCACCACGGTGCTGGCGCCGACCGGGAAGTCGCTGCCCCACGCCGCGAGCGGGCACAGTTCGAGGAACGGCGAGTCCGGGTCGAGGAGCAGTTCGATGCGCTCCCTGGCGAGGAGTTTGCCGCGCTTCTTGTGCCGCTCGGTGTACTTCTCGCCGCCGCCCGCGAGCGCCTTGGCGTGCTCGGTCTCGATCTCGGCGAGCTTCTCCGTCATGGTCCGGGCCGCCGCGGCGTACTCCTCCGAACCGGTGTCCAGGGCGGATTTCAACGTGGTCATGACTGATACCCCAATCGCTTGGCCGCGAGCCCCGTCAGGATCTCGGTGGTGCCGCCGCCGATCCCGAGGATGCGCATGTCGCGGTACTGCCGTTCCACTTCGCTCTCGCGCATGTAGCCGAGTCCGCCGAACAGCTGGACGGCCTGGTTGGCCACCCATTCGCCCGCCTCGACGGCGGTGTTCTTCGCGAAACAGACCTCGGCGATGAAGTCCTCGTTCGACACGAGCGACCGCTCCACCAGCGCCCTCGTGTAGACGCGGGCCACGTCCGTTCTGCGGGCCATCTCGGTGACCGTGTTCTGCACCGACTGCCTGCTGATCAGCGGGCGGCCGAACGTCTCCCGGTCGCGCACCCACGCCAGCGTGAGGTCGAGGCACCGCTGCGCGCTCGCATAGGCCTGCGCGGCGAGGGCGATGCGCTCGGTGAGGAAGGCCTGCGCGATCTGCGCGAACCCGCTGTTCTCCACGCCGACCAGGTTGGCCGCGGGCACCCGTGCGTCGGCGAACGACAGTTCGGCCGTGTCCGACGCGCGCCAGCCCATCTTGTCGAGTTTGCGTGCCACCTCGAATCCGGGTGTGCCCTTTTCGATCACGAGCAGGGAGACCCCGGCCGCGCCGGGGCCGCCGGTGCGCACGGCGGTGACCACGAAGTCGGCGCGGACGGCGGACGTGATGAACGTCTTGGACCCGTTGACGACGAAGTGGTCGCCGTCGCGGACCGCGGTGGTCCGCAGGTGCCCGACATCGGAACCGCCGCCGGGTTCGGTGATGGCGAGCGAGCCGATGAGTTCGCCGCGCAGGGTGGGCCGAACCCACTTCTCGATCTGCTCGGGATCGCCCGCGGCGGCGAGGTGCGGCAACGCGATTCCCGACGTGAACAGCGACGCGAACACGCCACCCGACGCACCCGCCTGGTGGAATTCCTCGCAGATCAGGACCGCGTCGACGAGGTCGCCGCCCTCGCCGCCGACGGATTCGGGGAAGCCCGCGCCGAGCAGTCCCAGTTCGGCGGCCTCACGGTGGAGAGTGCGGGGCAGTTCGCCGTCGCGTTCCCACTCGTCCAGGTTGGGCAATATCTGCCGTTCGACGAAGCTGCGCACCGTCTTGCGCAGCTCCTGCCGCTCCGGTGTGTCCCACACGCTCACAACGTTGTCCCTTCGGGGAGGAGTGCTTTCGGTATGTCGAGGTGCCGGGATCTGAGCCATTCGCCGAGTCCCTTGGCCTGCGGGTCGAACCGGGCCTGGGACGCGACGCCCTGCCCGAGGATTCCCTCGATCACGAAGTTGACGGCGCGCAGTTGCGGCAGCACGTACCTCGTGACGGTGAGATCGGCGGCCTCGGGGAGCAGGCGCTTCACTTCGTCGACGGTCAGCGCATGGACCAGCCATCGCCACTGCTCGTCGGTGCGCACCCACACGCCGACGTTCGCGTTACCGCCCTTGTCGCCGCTGCGCGCCCCGGCGATGCTGCCGAGCGCGACCCGGACCGTGGGTTCCGCCGCCCGCGGCTCCGGGAGCGCGGGCTCGTCCAGATCCGCGAGTTCCCGGACGTCGGTGGCGGGTTCGATGTCGACGCGGGTGCCGTCGGGTAGCACCGCGACGTGCGGCACCTCCTTGGCGTACACGTAGCCGGGGGTGAACACGCCGTAGGGCTGCCCCTGCCCGGGTGGCGCCGTCAGCGTGAATCCGGGATAGCTGGCGAGCGCCATTTCGACTGCGACCGAGGAGAATCCGCGACCGACCGCGTTCGCGTCGGGGTCCCGGACCACGCAGCGCAGCAGCGCGCTGGCCCCCTCCTCGGTGTCGGCGTCCGGGTGATCGGTGCGGGCGAGCGACCAGTCGAGCTCGGCGGGCCGGGTGGGCAGCCAGCCTTCGAGTTGCCGCTTCACCAGTGCCGCCTTGGCCTCGATGTCGAGACCGGTGAGCACGAACACGGCCTCGTTGCGGAAACCGGCGAGAGTGTTCAGCGACACCTTGAGCTGGGGCGGCGGCGCCTCCCCGGTGACGCCGCTGATCCGCACCCGGTCCGGGCCGTCCTGCGACAACGCTGCGGTGTCGATCCGCGCGGTCACGTCGGGTCCGGCGTACCGGCCGCCGGTGATCTCGTACAGCAACTGCGCTGTGACGGTGCCGACGGTCACGGCGCCGCCCGTGCCGGGATGCTTGGTGATGACGGACGATCCGTCCGAGTCGATCTCGGCGATCGGGAACCCGGGACGGTCGAGGTCGTCGATCTCGGTGAAGAACGCGTAGTTGCCGCCCGTCGCCTGGGTGCCGCACTCGATGACGTGTCCCGCGACCACGGCGCCGGCGAGCTGATCGACATCGTCTCGCTGCCAGCCGAAGTGCGCGGCCGCCGGGCCCACGATCACGGACGCGTCGGTGACGCGTCCGGTGACGACCACGTCGGCGCCTGCGTCCAGGCAGCGGACGATGCCCCACGCGCCGAGGTAGGCGTTGGCGGTGAGCGGGCTGCCCAGCCCCAGTTCGGCTGCCCTGCCGATCAGGTCGTCGCCTTCGACGTGGGCGATCTTCGCCTGCAGCCCCAGCTTGTCGTTCACCTCCCGCAACGCGTCCGCGAGACCGGCCGGGTTGAGCCCGCCCGCGTTCGCGACGATGCGCACACCACGGTCCAGGGCGAGCCCGAGGCAGTCCTCCGCCTGACGGAGGAATGTCTTGGCGTAACCGCGGTTCGGGTCCTTCATGCGATCGCGGCCGAGGATCAGCATGGTCAGTTCGGCGAGGTAGTCGCCGGTCAGGTAGTCGAGTTCGCCGCCCTCGAGCATCTCGCGCATCGCCGACAGGCGGTCGCCGTAGAAGCCGGAGCAGTTGCCGATCCGCACGGTCATCGGGTTCCCGCCTCGCGGCCGCCGCCCGCCGGGCCCGCGAAGGCCTGCGCGATGTTCAGCCACGCGTCGGCGTCCGCGCCGGTGGCTTCGAGGGCGAGGTCGGCACGGTTCGCGCGCTGGGTGACGAGGAGGCAGAAGTCTTCCGCGGGTCCGGTGACCTTCTGCGCGGCGTCCTCGGGACCCCACGTCCAGACGGACACTCCGTCGGGGGCGGTGAGTTCGACGCGGAATTCCTCGGCGGGCGGGGCGAGTTCGTTGACGGCGTAGGCGAAGTCGCGGGTGCGTACGCCGAGGTGGGCGATGCTCTTCAACCGTTCGGTGGGTTTGCGGGGCACTCCGAGTGCGTCGGCGACGTCCTGGCCGTGCGCCCAGGTTTCCATCAGCCGGGCGGTGGCCATCGACGCCGCCTTCATCGGCGGGCCGTACCAGAGGATCTTCTGCCCGGGCGGCACCGCCAGGAGTGCCTCCGCGAGCCGAGTCCGCGCCGACCGCCACGCCGCCAGGAGTTCCGCGGGCGAACGCCGGGCGTGTTCGGCGGCGCCGGCATCGACGAATCCACCGGGGTTCGCGGCGGCGACGGTCAGTTGTGCGGTGAAGCCGTCGGGGTCGGTGATCGCGAGGAGGGCGGCCTCGTCGGTCCACAGCAGATGCCCGATCTGGTGGGCGATGGTCCAGCCCTCGGCCGGTGTCGGATCGGCCCAGCGGGTGTCGGGGAGGTCGGCGACGAGTGCGTCCAGGGAGTCGCTCTCGGCGCACAGATCATCGATGAACCTCTGCAGTTCAGCCATGCGACCAGCATCACACCGACCCGATAAAAAAGCAAGCACGATTGATTGTTATTCGGCTGCGGTTCGCTCGGCGAGCTGACATCCTGGTCACGTGATCCGACAGATGCTCACCCAGGCCGCGCTCAACCCACTCCCCACCCCGCGCACCCTGGCAGCCCGACTGGTCCCGGGAACCGGCCACACCGTCGCCGGGAAGCGGATCCTCGTCACCGGCGGTTCCTCGGGGGTCGGCGAGGCCGCGGCCCGCAGGCTCGCGACCCTCGGCGCGGAGGTCGTCCTCGTCGCCCGCGGCTCCGACGCCCTGGAGTCCGTGCGCGACGACATCCTGCGATCGGGTTGCGACGCCCACGCCGTCCCGTGCGACCTCACGGACCCGGAGTCCGTCGACGCCCTCGTCGCACGGGTACTCGGGGAGATCGGACCGGTCGACGTTCTGGTCAACAACGCGGGACGGTCGATCCGGCGGACCGTGGAGGACTCGCTGGACCGATTCCACGACTTCGAACGCACCATGGCCGTCAACTACTTCGGCTCGACGCGGCTGACCCTGAAGTTGCTCCCGTCGATGCTCGAGCGCGGCGAGGGGCACGTCATCAACGTCGCGACGTGGGGTGTGCCGGCCGGGGTCATGCCCAAGTTCTCCGCCTACCACGCGTCCAAGGCGGCCGTCGGCGCGTTCGGCCGGAGCCTCGGCGCCGAACTGCGCGACCGCGGGATCTCGGTGACCACCCTCGACTTCCCGTTGGTCCGGACGCCGATGATCGTGCCCACCACGGACTACGACGCGATGGCGGCACTGACTCCCGAGCAGGCCGCGGAATGGTTCGTCACCGCTGTGCGCACCCGGCCGATCGAACTGGTCCCCGGTTACGCCGAACTGTTCCGGCTGCTCGGCACGTTCGCGCCGTCCGCCACCGACGCACTGGTGCGGCGCACCGGCATCTGAGCGCAATGACAGACTGGGACGGTCTCGAATCCGCGCTCACACCCGAGGGAGTCGTCCATGACCGACGCCGTGCTCACCACCCGCGAAGGCGACATCGTCACCTGGACGCTCAACCGCCCGGAGGCCCGCAATCCCATCTCCGAGCCGGACGTGATCGAGGCGCTCGAGAATGCGGTGGCCGACGTCAACGGTGATCCCAGTGTGCGCGCCGCGATCGTCACCGGTGCCGGCTCGGCGTTCTCCTCCGGCGGCAACGTCAAGCACATGCGCGACCGCGCGGGAATGTTCGGCGGCTCCCCCGCCGACCTGCGTCAGGGCTACCGGCACGGCATCCAGCGGATCCCGCTGGCTCTCTACCACTGCGAGGTGCCGACCATCGCCGCCGTCAACGGGTCCGCGATCGGCGCCGGCTGCGACCTGACGCTGATGTGCGACATGCGGATAGCCTCGACGGCCGCCGTGTTCGCCGAGAGCTTCGTCAAGGTCGGACTGGTTCCCGGCGACGGCGGCGCCTGGTTCCTGCCGCAGGCCGTCGGGATGGCGCGGGCCAGTGAGATGGCCTTCACCGGCGACGCGATCGACGCGGCGAAAGCCCTCGAATGGGGACTCGTCTCGCAGGTCGTCGAACCCGGGGAACTCCTCGACGCGGCGCGGGCGCTCGCCGACCGGGTGGCGGTCAACCCGCCGCAGGTGCTGCGGATGACCAAGAAACTGCTGCGCGAGGGCCGTCACCAGAGTCTCGAGAGCCTCCTCGAACTGTCGGCGGCCATGCAGTCGCTCGCCCACCACACCGCGGACCATCACGAGGCCGTCGGCGCGATGCTCGACCGCCGCACTCCGAACTTCACCGGCCGGTGACCCCGGGCAGCGCACACCCGTGACAGCCGAGCCGCGCAGTCAACTCCTGCCCGTCGTCTCGGTCCTCGGGTCGGTGCTGTCCGTCCAGTTCGGTGCCGCGTTCGCGAGCACCCTGTTCGACGCGGTGGGCGCAGGCGGCGCCGTGTCCCTGCGCCTGACGATCGCGGCGATCATCCTCGGGGTGATCGTGCGACCACGGTGGCGACGGTGGACACCCTCGCAGCGGCAGGGCGTTCTCGCACTCGGACTGGCACTCGCCGTGATGAACTCGGCGTTCTACGAGGCCCTCGCGCGGCTCCCGCTCGGCACCGCGGTCACCATCGAATTCCTGGGTCCGCTCACCCTCGCCGCCGTGCTGTCGCGGCGACTGCAGGACGGCGTGTGGGTGCTCGCGGCGCTGATCGGCGTGGTTCTGCTCGGTCTGCGCGAGAACTCGGGCGCCGAGTCTCTCGACCTCGTGGGGGTGGGGTTCGCACTCGTCGCCGGTACGGCCTGGGCCGGCTACATCGTCGCCGGCTCCCACCTCGCCGCGAGGGTACCCAGCGCGGACGGCCTGGCCGGGGCGAGCATCGTCGCAGCGGTGCTGACGATTCCGCTCGGCGCGGTATCGGGCGGCACCGCACTGTTCGACCCCCGGATCCTGGCCGTCGGCGCGGCGGTGGCCCTGCTGTCCTCGGTGATTCCCTACTCGCTCGAACTGCGGGCGCTGCAGGTGATGAGCAAGAAGGTGTTCGCCGTTCTCATCGCGCTGGAACCCGCGGCCGCGACCCTCGCCGGGGTGATCGTGCTCGGGCAGGTCCTCGGACTGCAGTCGCTCGCCGCGATCGCGCTCGTCGTCGCGGCGGGCGTCGGATCCGTGCTGAGCAACCGGTAGCGGCACGGACGACGGGCCCGGCTGGCAGGATCGACCCGTGAGCACCGCGAACCTGACCCGAGTCGAAACCGCCGAACGTTCCCGCGCGATCGAGGTTCTCGGCTATCGAGTGGAACTGGACATCCTCGGCGCCGTCGATCCGGAGGTCGCGACGTTCGCGACCACGACCACGGTCGAGTTCACCGCGAGCAGGTCCACGACCTGGCTCGACTTCCTCGGGGCCGGCGTGGAGTCGGTGACCGTCAACGGCGCGAGCGTCCCCGTCGACTACGACGGCGCCCGCATCGCGTTGACCGGGCTGCGGGAGTCGAACGTCGTGACCGTCGCCGCCCGGGGCGAGTACAGCCGTTCCGGTGAGGGACTGCACCGGTTCCTCGACCCCGCCGACGACCGGACGTACCTCTACACACAGTACGAACCGGCGGACGCGCGGCGGGTGTTCCCGTGCTTCGAGCAGCCGGACCTGAAGGCGCCGTTCACGTTCGTCGTCACCGCGCCGCAGGAGTGGGAGGTGATCTCCAACCAGCAGGTCGCCGAGCGGGATGACACCGCTGGCGGGCAGGTCGTCACGTTCGCGCCGACCCTGCCGATCTCCACGTACATCACCGCGGTCGTGGCCGGGCCGTACCACCGGGTGGACTCGGAGTGGAGCGGCGGCGACCTCACGATCCCGCTGGGCGTCCTCTGCCGGGCGTCGCTCGCGCAGTATCTCGACGCCGACACGATCTTCGAGATCACCCGGCAGGGGCTGGGGTTCTTCGCCGAGGGCTTCGACTACCCGTATCCGTTCGGCAAGTACGACCAGGTGTTCGTCCCCGAGTACAACCTCGGGGCCATGGAGAACCCGGGCTGCGTGACGTTCACCGAGGCGTACGTGTTCCGCGGGGCCGCCACCGATTCCCAGTACGAGGGCCGGGCGAACACGATCCTGCACGAGATGGCCCACATGTGGTTCGGCGACCTCGTCACGATGGTGTGGTGGGACGACCTGTGGCTCAAGGAATCGTTCGCCGACTACATGGGCGCACTGGCGAACGCGGAGGCCACCCGGTGGACCGACGCGTGGGTGGCGTTCGCCAACCGCCGCAAGGCGTGGGCGTACCTGCAGGACCAGTTGCCGACGACGCATCCGATCGTCGCGGACATCGTCGACCTCGAGGCCGCGAAACTGAACTTCGACGGCATCACGTACGCGAAGGGCGCCAGCGTCCTCAAGCAACTCGTCGCGTACGCCGGGCGGGACGCGTTCTTCGAGGGAGCACGCCGCTACTTCCGTGCCCACGCGTTCGGGAACACCACCCTCACGGATCTGCTGACGGAACTGTCGGCGACGTCGGGCCGGGATCTGACGAGCTGGGCGCGCGCCTGGTTGCAGACCACCGGGGTGTCCGCGCTGAGCCTGGAACGGGACGCCGACGGCGGAGCCACGATCGTGCAGACCGATCCGCGCCCACATCGGCTCGGCGTGGGCCGCTACGACTTCGACGCGGCCGGCGATCTGGTGTGCGTGCAGCGGGTCGAGGTCGACCTCGCGGACGTCCGCACCCCGATCGACGTCGACGACGCACCGCTGGTGGTGCTCAACGACGCCGACCTGACGTACGCCAAGGTGCGGCTGGACGAAAGATCACTGAGCACCGTCGAGCAGTCCCTCGACCGGGTGCGGGACCCGCTGACGCGCGGCCTGATCTGGTCGTCGCTGTGGAACACGACCCGCGACAGTGAACTCGGCGCGCAGCGGTACCTGTCGATGGCCCAGCGGTTCTCCCCGGCGGAATCGCACCTGACCCTGCTCACCTCCGTGCTGGCCAACGCCCCGTACGCGATCGAGCACTACCTGCCCGAGGCCGCGCGCGGCGCCGCTCGCCGCGGGTGGCTCGACCACACGTGGCGTGCGTTGTGGGACGCCCCGCCTGCGTCGGGGAGCCAACTCGCCTGGGCACGCGCGGTCGCGGCCGCCGCCGAGGTGGACGACAGTCGCGCGGACGACATCCGGTCGCTGCTCGACACCGACGGGAAGGCGCCGGCCGGGTTGTCGCTCGACCCGGACCTGCGGTGGGCGTTCCGGGGTGCGCTCGCCACCACCGGGCACGCCGACATGGCGGACCTCGACGGTGAACTGCGCCGCGACGACACCGGTTCCGGCCGCACCGCGTACCTGCGGGCGACGTACTCGCGACCGGACCCGGACGTGAAGGCGAAGGCCTGGGACGCGATCTTCCACGACCGCACCCTGTCCAACGACCACCTCGGCGCGATCATCGCCGGGTTCCGCGCAGGCGCCCGGCACGACCTCGTCGCGGGATACGCCGCCGACTACTTCGCGTCGATCCGCTCGGTGTGGGAGACGCGCAGCATCGAGATCGCGCGGCGGATCGTGGTCGGGCTGTTCCCCGCCGACACGAGCCTCGACGCGGCCGACGGATGGCGGGACGCCAACGCCGATGCGCCCGCCGCGCTGCACCGGTTGGTGCTCGAGCAGCGGGACCATCTCGCGCGGGACCTGCGGGCGCAGGCGTTCAACAGCCGGCCGGACGTCACGGGCTGACCGGCCCGGCCCCGACCGCGGTGCGGGCGGTCCACCGTTCCAGGGCGCCGCGCCACAGTCCCGACCTACTGTCGCCCGCCCACGCGATGTAGCCGTCGGGACGGACGAGCAGTGCCGGTCCGTCCGCGGTCCGGGTCACCGCGTGAATGCCGTCGGGAACGGGCGCCCCCGGCTCGGTGACCAGGACGAACCCGCCCGAGCGCAGCACCTCGTAGAGTCGGCCGGCGTCGGTGGGCAGGTCTTCGGCGCGCCGGCCCACCAGGGCGCTCTCGCCGGCGTCATGGTCGTAGCCGATTCCGATGCCCGAGAACATCCGCGCCACCGTGTCGCCGATCGGCGGGAATCCGAGAAGCGCTGCCACCGCGCCGTTCCGGAGCTTCCGCAGAATCCATGGCCGCACGGTCATCATGCGCATCGTGGCACCGCTCGACCGCAGCACCAGCCGCCCCACCGGGTGCCGCTCGGAGTGGTAGGTGTCGAGCACGGTGTCGTCCGCGCCGCCCAGGACGGCCGCGAGTTTCCAGCCGAGATTCATCGCGTCCTGAATGCCGGTGTTCATTCCCTGGCCGCCCGCCGGTGAATGCACGTGGGCGGCATCGCCTGCGAGGAACACCCGGCCCGTCCGGTACAGCGGGACCTGTCGTTCGTCGCTGTGGAATCGCGACTGCCACCGCACGGCGCCGAGTCCGTAGTCCGTGCCCATCGCGATCCGGATGGTGCTGCGCAGTTCCTCCCGGTCCACGGGGGCGCTGTCGTCCACCTGATGCCTGCGGTTCCAGGCGATCACGCGAAACAGGTTGTCGCCGTACGGTGCGATGAAGGCGAATCCGTCGCGGACGGCATTGACGGTCACGAGGTTGTCCGGTGGGTTCTCGAGTTCGACGTCGGCGAGCATGATCGACCGCAGCACGGCCTTGCCTGGGAACGGCTGCCCGATCAACGTCCGCACGACGCTGTGCGCGCCGTCCGCACCGACCGCATATGCCGCGTGGAACGTGCCGTCGCGTCCCGATCCGTCGTGGCCGTGCACGCGGACGCCGTCCCCGTCCTGCTCCACCCCGGTGACCGTGAATCCCCGGACGAAGTCGGCGCCGCGCTCCCGGGCGTGCGCCTCGAGGAGGGCGTCGACGTTCTGCTGCGGCGTGACGAGGACGTACGGAAAGCGGGAGCGCAGGCGCCCGAGGTTCAGCGCCGCGCCGCGCCACAGCTTCAGACCGGGCGAGGGGGCGCCGGTGGCCACGAGACGGTCGGCGAGTCCGCGGGAGTCGAGCAGTTCGAGGGTGCGGGCGTGGACGCCGAATGCGCGGCTGAGGGTCGACTGCGCGGCGCGTTTGTCGAGCACCGTCACGGATCGGCCAGCCGTCGCCAACTCGGCCGCGAGCATGCATCCGGTGGGTCCCGCGCCGATCACCACCACGTCGATGTGCTTCATGACGCCCGCCTCCGCTCGAGGGATTCCCATCAAGTCAACAACTGTTGACTTCGACGGTAGACGCATCCCTGCGCCAGGTCAACAGTTGTTGACTACACTTCGGGAATGCCCGAACGCCGCGCCCGCTCCGCCGTCGCCACCCGCGCCGCGATCCTCGACGCGGCCCGCGCCCGATTCGGCACGAACGGCTACGAACGCACGACGATGCGCGCCGTCGCGTCGGACGTCGGCGTCGACCCCGCACTCGTGGTCCGGTACTTCACCAACAAGGAATCACTGTTCGCCGAGGCCGCCGAATTCGACCTGCACCTCCCCGATCTCCACGACGTTCCGGTGCAGGAACTCGCGACCGTGCTGATGCCGCGCTTCTTCGCGGTGTGGGAGAACGACGGCGCGTTCCTCCCCCTGCTCCGCGCGGCGGCCAGCAGCCCGCGGGCCGCCGAGGCGATGTTGCAGGTCTTCGCCCGCCAGGTGGCGCCCGCGCTCGCAGCCGTCGCGGCCGATCACGCCGACGAGCGCGCGGCCCTCGTCGGGTCGCAGGTCCTCGGACTCGCCTTCTCCCGCTACGTACTTCGGGTGCCGCCTCTCGCGGACATGACGCACGAACAGCTGATGCGGTGGGTGGGGCCCGTGCTCGAGTACTACCTCACCACGGAACCGCAGTAGCCCCTACCGGTGATGCCTGCCGCCGTTCAGCATCCAGCGGGCGTCGAGTTCACTCGTGCTGCGGCGGTGCCGCCGGATGGTGAACGACGTGATCGGCAACCGCTCGACCACGCTCGCGTCGGCCCGCGGATCGCCCGCAATCCCCTGTTCGAGAACCGAATACGCGGTGTGGTTGACCGAATGGACGGCCAGGCGGAGGGCGTCGAGCGCCGTCGGCCTCGGCCCGAACGCGGCGAGCGTGTGACCGCCGTCCACCGCGGTCTCCACCACCGCGTAGAAATTCCAGTCTGCGCCCGAATCGCCAGTCATGTTGCGCCTCGCTCGATGTGCTTCTGTGAGCTGTGCCATGACCGTATCGCGGGGGTACGACACGTTTTCCGGCGGCGCGCCGGTCAGGCCACGGACCGGCGGCCGATCCCGAAAAGCTTCTGGGGTGCGTCGATTCCCTCGAGCCGGTGACTGCCCGCCGGTTCGCCCCAGAACTCGTCGCTGTCCAGTTCGTCGTAGAACTCCCCCGTCACGACGACCTCCTGGGACGGCGCCACCGTGACGACGCGACCGGCCATGGCGACGGGCCTGCCGAACCAGTCGCCTGCACTCGGTACCGCCGTGCCCCAGGCGATCCCGGCCCGCAACTGCGGAAGCCCCTCGGCGCGCGCGGCCTGCACGAGGTCGAGCGCGACGTGGGCCAGCGCGTTGGGATCGGGCGAGACCATCATGACGGCGTCCCCGATCGTCTTCACCAGACGCACCGGGGGCGACACCAGATCGGTGGCCACCCGGTCGAGGCGCTCGGCCACCCGGCCCAGATCGGCGGGCTCAGCCTGCTCCCCGAGCAGCGTGAATCCGGCGAGGTCCGCGAAACAGACCCCGACCTCCTGCGCTCCCCGCACCTGGAGGTTCGAGTCGCCCGCGATCCCCACCGCATCGGACCGCAGTTGATGGCGCAGAGCGGTGGCGATGAGATGAGCCAGGATCTGCGCCTCGAAATCCACGATGCGGCGCATCTCCACCGCATACCGCAGGGCCACCTCGGGGTGCTCGCGCGTCGCCTCGAGTCGCTCCTGCAGGAGAGAGTCCGCGGCGCCGGCGACCGTCCAGAGGTTGCGGCCGAGGACCCGGGCCGCCGCGAAGATGGCGCTCTCGTCGAGCCCCAGATCCCGGTACTGCTCGAGTCCGCGCGCCAGGTCGAGGTCGCCGTCGTCGTAGAACGTGCCGTCCGCTGACGCACCCCGGCCGATGGCCCGGAACCACCGGCGGGCGTCGTCGACGGTCACGCCCACCTTCCGGGCGATGTCGTCGATGCTGTACCGGCCTTTCGGCGACAGCGCGTGATCGAGCAGCAGGTGCGCGAGGCGATCGCCCCGCGCGGCGCCGCGAAGGTCGTCGATCGAGGCCCCGTCCTCGATGAGCGTGTTCAGCACCCCCATGCGCGCGGAGCGGTCCGGCCCGCTGAGCCCATCGAGGAGGCCGGCGCGCTCGAACTCGTGGAGCAGCGACGGCGGCGGACCGGGACGTCGCAGCGGGCGGGTCGGTGGGGACACCAGACGTCCCGTCCGGGGCGTGATCCGTCGGGGCTGTCGCGGAGTGCGCACGTCCTCATCGTCCCAGGAACGACGTCGCCCTTCGCCGGAATCCTCCGAACTCACTGTCCCCGCGACCCGGACCGAACTATATTCGGTATGTGCCGATTCAAAGTCTGTTGCTGGATGTGGCGGAGGGCCATTTCGCCCGCCGCGGCGTCCTCGGCACCCGGTTGGCGGACATCCGGCAGGAGGCCGGGGTCAGCGTGGGAGCCGTCTACCACCACTTCCCGAACAAGGAAGAGCTGTACCTGCAGGTCTGGTTGCGCGCGCTCGCCGACTACCAGGGCGGATTCCGGGCCGCACTCGCGGAATGCGCCGATGCCCGGTCCGGGGTGGAAGGTGCCGTCGTCCGCCACCTGCACTGGGTCTCCGGCAACCCACAGCGGGCCACCATCCTCGCCGCGCCCCGCCCCCCGGGCCTCGACGAGCGGGCCGACACCACCAATGCGGCGTTCTTCCGCGACGTCACCCACTGGTGGCGGGTCCACGAACACTACGGAACGGTCCGCCGGTTCGACTTCGACGTGCTCTATGCGTTGTGGCTCGGCCCGGCTCAGGAGTACTCGCGCCAATGGCTCGCGGGCGCCATGACCACCGATCCCACCGCGGTCGCGCCCGAACTGGCACGCGCCGCGTGGGACTCGCTACGGAATCAGGAGTAGAGGGATGACAGTCGACGTCGCACTCACCGCCGACACCGCGCAGGCCGTGCTGGAGGCCCAGCCGTTCAGCGTGCTCGTCGGCGCACGGATGACGCAGTTCGGCGAGGGCGGCACCACCCTCGAGATCCCCGTCCGGGACGAACTGCGGCAACAGAACGGCTTCGTGCACGGCGGTGTCCTGTCGTACGCCGCCGACAACGCCCTGACGTTCGCCGCGGGCACGGTCCTCGGCGCGAACATCATGACCGCGGGCTTCACGATCACCTACCTCCGGCCCGCCCAGGGCGTGCTGCTCCGGGCGGACGCCCGCACCGACGCATCCACTCGCCGCCAGGCGCTGTGCCGGTGCGACATCTACGCGGTGCAGGAGGACGGCTCGGAGGTACTGTGCGCCGCCGCCCAGGGCACGGCAACCGTCAAGCAGCCGCGGTAGCCGCGGCCGCACGGGATGAAACGATGGCACCATGGCTGACTCCGTCGATCGCGCATCCGTGGACAGGGCGCGTGAGCGCATCACCGGCCTGATCCGCAGAACACCGACGTTCCGCACCACCGTGCCCACCGTCCACGGCGCCGTGCCGGTGATCTTCAAACTCGAATTCCTGCAGTACGGCGGCTCGTTCAAGGTGCGCGGCAGTCTCAACGCGCTGCTGCATGCCGAGGAGGACGGA
Source organism: Rhodococcus sp. NCIMB 12038 (assembly GCF_002165735.1). Classification (NCBI taxonomy): domain Bacteria; kingdom Bacillati; phylum Actinomycetota; class Actinomycetes; order Mycobacteriales; family Nocardiaceae; genus Rhodococcus; species Rhodococcus sp. NCIMB 12038. Next base: position 33,863 of record NZ_NHML01000007.1, on the reverse strand, counting down.
CGCCTCGACGACGCAGGCGTCGTCATCGCGTCCGGCGGGAACGCCGCCATCGGCGCGGCCTGGGCGTCGCGGCTCCGGGGTGTGAAGTGCACCGTCGTCGTCCCGGTCACGGCACCCGACGTCAAGATCGACAAGCTGATCGCACTGGGCGCGGACGTGCGCAAGGTCGGCGACCGGTACGCCGAGGCGGCCGAGTACGCGAAGGAACTCGCGTCGTCCGCGAATGCCCTTGCCCTGCACGCCTACGATCTCCCCGACATCGTCGCCGGGGCGGGCACCATCGCACTCGAGATCCAGGACGACGTCGCCGAGCCGCTGTCCTACGTGATCGCCGTCGGCGGCGGCGGACTGCTGTCCGGTGTCATCACCGGCAGCGGCGAGGACGACCTCATCTTCGGCGTGGAACCGAGCGGAGCGGCGACGCTGCACTCCGCGGTCGCCGCCCGGCAACCCGCGGACATCGACATCGACAGCATCGCCGGCGACTCCCTCGGCGCCACCCGGATCGGGTCCATCGCCTGGGAAACGGTCCGGTCGCGGCCCGTCTCCAGCCTGATCGTCGACGACGACGCCCTGATCGACGCGAGAACGCTGCTGTGGGAGGAGTTCCGGATCGTCGTCGAGCACGGCACCGCAGCGGCGCTCGCCGCGATCGTCACCGGACAGCTCCGCCCCACCGGCGACAAGCCGCTCTGTGTGGTGCTGTGCGGCGCCAACACGTCGCTGACCAGCTACTGATCCGGCCGGGGCCTCTCAGCCGCGCGGTTTCAGGCGGCTGTTCGGCAGTTCCGGGGCGGGCAGCGGATCGCCGTCGTAGCCCTCGACCGTGCCGAATCGGGGGTCGGCGGGCGCCGCGCCCCGGAGTTCGGACTGCCACTCGCGGCGGTAGCCGACGATGTCCTCGTGGCTGCGGCCGAGGAAGTTCCACCACATGATCACCTGCTCGCCGAGCGGCTCGCCGCCGAGCACCAGCAGCCGCGCCCGGGTTCCGCCCGTGTTGCGCAGCACCACCAGCGCCTCGCCGGGCGGCTGATAGCCGAGTTCCGCCCACTTCAGCGTGGTCCCGCGCAGCTGCACCTCGCCCTCGTCCACGAGCACCCCCACCTCGAAGCCGCGCTCGATGTCGAGGGTGATGTCGGCACCCGGCTCCAGCAGGATTTCCGCACCGAGCAGCGGCGTGAACGTGCGCACCGGCGACGTGGAGCCCACCGTGCTTCCGAGGAACACCCGCACGGTTGCCCCGCCCCGGACGACCGGGTCGGGCGCGTACGTCTCGAAGGCCGGCTCCGCATCTTGCGCCGACGCCGGCAACGCCACCCACAGTTGCGCGCCGTGCAGGATCCGCGTCTGCGGTGTCGAGACCTCGGAGTGCGCGATCCCCCGGCCCGCAGTCATCAGGTTGACCTCACCGGGACGCACCATCGCGTGCGAGCCGATGCTGTCGCGGTGTTCGATCTCGCCGGTGAACAGCCAGCTCACCGTCTGCAGTCCGGTGTGCGGGTGCGGCGGCACGTTCATCCCGCCCGTCTTAGCGACGTCGTCCGGACCGTAGTGGTCGGCGAAGCACCAGGCTCCGATCAGCGAACGGTCCCGCTGCGGGAGGGTGCGCCGGACCGGCATCGCGCGGGGGCCGCCGAGCGGGACCTCGCGCGCGCCGAGCACCTGGATGCCGCCGCCGTCGGGGTGCGACTCGCACCGCTCTTCCACCGTGTTCGTCTCCAGATTGCTCACTGCTCCATCGTGCCTTTCGTCAGTCCTGTGCGCCGCGCAGTTTCGCGCAGAGTTCGGTGAGCGTGTCGAGTTCGTCCTCGGACAGTGCCGGGCCGACGTGCCGCCGAATGCTCGCCGCATGCCTGCGTCCGACGGACTTCTGCACCCGCGCACCCTCCGCGGTCAGTGCGACGACGGTCCCGCGGCGGTCGCCGGGATCGCCCTCCCTGGTGACGTACCCGGAGCCGGCCAGCCGCTCGACGAGCCTGCTCAGCGACGGCTGACTGAGCAGGATCTCCCGATTGAGGTCGTGCAGGCGCAGTCGGCGTCCGGGCGCCCGGCCGAGCGTGAACAGCACGTCGTATTCGCGCATGCTCAGCTCGTCCCACACGTCGTCGGCGGCGAGGTTCCGCATCACCGCGACCTGTGCGCGGAACAGCGCCTCCCAAGCCTCGGCCGCCCGCTCGGTCCTACTGACGGGCGGCATCGACCGGCTCACGATCGGACTTCAACGACGCGTGCGTCGGCGGGTTGTCCGGCACCCCGGCAGGCCGCCGGGCGGCGAACTCCTTGCGCAGCACGGGCACGACCTCGCCGCCGAGCAGGTCCAGCTGCTCGAGCACCGTCTTCAGGGGAAGTCCCGCGTGGTCGACGAGGAACAACTGCCGCTGGTAGTCGCCGAAGAAGTCGGCGAACGTCAGGGTCTTCTCGATCACCTGCTCCGGGGTGCCGACGGTCAACGGGGTCTGGTCGGTGAAGTCCTCGAGGCTCGGCCCGTGGCCGTAGACCGGGGCGTTGTCGAAGTAGGGCCGGAACTCGTCGACGGCGTCCTTGGCGTTGCGGCGCATGAACACCTGCCCGCCCAATCCGACGATCGCCTGGTCCGCGCGGCCGTGGCCGTAGTGCTCGTACCGCTCGCGGTAGAGGTTGATCAGGGCGATGTAGTGCTCCTTGGGCCAGAAGATGTTGTTGGCGAAGAAGCCGTCGCCGTGAAATGCCGCGATCTCGGCGATCTCCGGGCTGCGGATCGACCCGTGCCAGACGAACGGCGGGATGCCGTCGAGCGGGCGCGGCGTGGACGTGAATCCCTGCAGCGGGGTGCGGAACTGCCCCTGCCAGTCCACGACGTCCTCGTCCCACAGCCGGCGCAGCAACCGGTAGTGCTCGAGCGCCAGCGGGATGCCCTGCCGGATGTCCTGGCCGAACCACGGGTAGACGGGCGCCGTGTTTCCGCGGCCCATCATCAGATCCACCCGGCCGTCCGCGAGGTGCTGCAGCATCGCGTAGTCCTCGGCGATCTTCACCGGGTCGTTGGTGGTGATCAGCGTCGTGGACGTGGACAGGATGATCTTCTCGGTCTGCGCGGCGAGGTAGCCCAGCATGGTGGTGGGTGACGACGGCACGAACGGCGGGTTGTGGTGCTCGCCGGTGGCGAACACGTCGAGCCCGACGTCCTCGGCGTGCTTGGCGATGGTCGTCATCGCCTTGATGCGTTCGTGCTCGGTGGGGGTGCGGCCGGTGGTGGGATCGGCCGTGACGTCGCCGACGGTGAAGATTCCGAACTGCATAGCTGTTCCTCTCGCGTCAGAACTCCATGCATTTGCATGAACCTATTGCAACATTCAACCACTTCTGCCTATTCCGGAAACGGCCGAGGGCGGCAAGCGCAGTGCGCTTGCCGCCCTCGGCGACGTTCGGACCGGACGAATCCGATCAGTGCATCATGACCGTCGGAGCACCCTCGGCCTCGAGATGCGGGTTGACCGACTTCTTCCGCGGCAGCATGAACGCCGGGATGAGCGTCAACGCGATCAGCACGGTGGCGACCAGGAACGTGTTGCCGAACGCGTCGGCGGCCTGGCTCAGGACCTGGTCCACCATTCCGGGAGGCTCCTGCGCGGCGACCTCCGGCACGTGCTGCATCGCGACCGTCTGGCTGTCGAGACCGCGATCGAGCAACTGGTTGGTGAGGACCACCGACATGACGGCGGTACCGATCGAACCCGAGGTCTGCTGGACGATGTTCATCAGCGTGGAACCACGCGCTACCTGATCGTTGGACAGCGTCACGATCGCCGCGGTCATCAGCGGCATCATGGTGCAGCCCATGCCCATGCCCATCACGAACAGCGCACCCATCAGCAGCCACGTCGGCGAATCCGACGCCACCTGCGTGAAGACGCCCAGGCCGATGAGGATCAGCGGCAGACCCGTCAGCACGATCTTGCCGGGGCCCATCTTGTCGACGAGACGTCCGGCCACCGGCATCGTCAGCATCGCGCCGATACCCTGCGGAGCCATCAGCAGACCGGCCGCGAGCGTGGTGTGCCCGCCGACCTGGATGAAGTAGCTCGGGAACAGCAGACCGGCACCCATGAACGCGACGATGAACAACGACGTCGTGATGACCGCGACCGACAACTGCCGGTTCTTGAACAGGTGCAGGTCGATCAGTGGGTGGTCCTTGCGCAGCGCGTGGAAGATGAACGCGACGATCAGGATCAGGCCGACCACACCGGGCACGAGCACGCGGGCCGAGGCGACGGTGCCCACCTCCGGGATGGACGACACACCGAACAGGAACAGCGCCAGACCCGGCGAGAGCAGCAGCATGCCGAGGAAGTCGAAGGACTCGGACGGCGAGGCCTTGTCGGTCGGCAGGATGATGAACGCAGCGGCCAGGGCGACGATGCCGATGGGCACGTTGATCAGGAAGATCCAGTGCCAGCTCGCCGCCTCGATCAGCCAGCCACCGAGGATCGGGCCACCGATGGGCCCGAGCAGCATGGGGATACCGAGAACCGCCATGACCCGGCCGACGCGGTCGGGGCCTGCCGCCTTCGTCATGATCGTCATGCCGAGCGGCATCAACATGCCGCCGCCGAGCCCCTGCAGGACGCGGAAGCCGATCAGCGACGTGATGTCCCACGCGAAACTACACAACACCGAGCCGAGCACGAACAGCACGAGGGCCGTCATGTAGAGGCGTTTGGTGCCGAAGCGGTCGGCCGCCCACCCGGTGACGGGGATGACGGTCGCCAGGGCGAGGGTGTACGCGGTCATCGTCCATGCGACCGTGGCGTACGTGGTGTCGAACTCGGTGGCGAACGTCGGCAGCGCGACGCTGACGACGGTCACGTCGAGGATCGACATGATGGCACCGAGCACCACCACGGACGCGATCTTGAGGACCGTGCCGTCGAGCTTGTCGGGCGCCGCGTTCGCGGCGGTCGGCGATGTCATCCGAATATCTCCTGGTTGAGTTCTCGCAGGGACTCCCCCGCGAGGATCGGTTGTAGTGCCTCGATCAGTCGAGTCCGCTCGCTCTCCGGAACCCGCCATGCGAACCGTCGCAACTGATCACGCTTGCAATCGATGTGCTGGTTGGTGACCTTATGTCCAGCCTCCGACAGAGAGACCCGTTTGACCCGCCGGTCGCGCTCGTCCTCCCGGCGGACGACCAGACCCAGCTTCACGAGTTGATCGACATTTCGACCCGCCGCGGCAACCGAGAGCCGCAACCGCTCGGCCACTTCGTTGATCGGAAGTGGCTCACCGTGCTGGCCCAGCGCGAAGAGCATGCGCACCTGCGAAAACGTGAGGTCCAGCTCGATGAGGTTGTCCATCGACTCCGACTCCCCCGCACTCAACAGTTGGGTGAAGAAATCGTTGAGTAGTTCGAAGAGAAGATCAGGAGAATTGTCGGGCACCCTGCAATGCTAACGCTCATGCAACTATTGCCCAAGAGCAACTAAGGCGCAACCGAATAAATGGTGTCAGGTATCACATTCCCCAGCAGAGCTCACTACCTGCGGGTTCAGTCCTGGACGAGCACCGCCTTGCCCTGCACGAGACCGGCGTCGAGATCGCGCAGCGCATCCGCGGCCTGCTCCAGCGGGTACCGGGACGTGACCACCGGGCGCAGTCCGCGCTGCACGTGCCGGATCAGCGCGGCGTGCACCTCTTCCAGCGCATTCACCTCGGGAATCGCACCGCCGGCGGAACCGATCACCAGGCGCCCTTCCGGGGGCCAGCACCCGGACGGCCTCGTCGAATGCGTCGCCGCCGGCTCGAACCATTGGACGCACGGGGTGGCGGGAGGCGTCAACGAGCGAACAGCCGCTTCCGCCTGCGGGCGACGGTCACCATCTCGGCCTTGTCGGTCATCTTCACGCGCGGCCGTGCCGATCCCGCGGCGCGGGACGTCTCCGCCTTGTCGATGGCGCGCCAGCCGGCGAAGCCGATCTGCTCCGGTTGGCGCCGCTCGACGAGCTTTTTCACGTCCTTGCGGGTGCCGACAGTGCCGAGGAGTTTGCCGGCCTCGAAATCCGCGAGCAGCGAGGAGACTGTTTCCTTGGCACACGCCTTGTTGGTGCCGATGACCCCGCTGGGACCGCGCTTGATCCACCCCGTGACGTACACCCGGTCGGTGACCCGGCCGTGCTCGTTGGGGATCACGCCGCGCTTGTCGTCGAAGGCGACGCCGCCGACGGGATTGCCGCGGTACCCGATGGAGCGCAGCACGAGCGAAGTGTCCAGCGAGCCCTCGTCGCCGCGGGCCCGGGCGGACAGCGCGCCGGATTCGTCGACCACCAGTTCGTTGCGCCCGTAGCGCAGGGCCTCGGCCTTGCCGGTGCCGGTGACCTCGATCGGCGACGTCAGGTAGCGGAACACGATGCGCTTGTGACCGGGGCGGGGCGCGCGCTGCGCGAACTCCCGCGCAAGCCGGACCTTCATCGCGGTCGCCGGATCGTCGAGCAGCGTCGCGCTGGCCGGGTCGAGAGCCAGGTCGGCGTCGTCGATGACGAGGTCCACGTTCTCGAGGTCGCCGAGCGCCAGGAACTCCGGATTGCTGTACGCGGCCTGTGCCGGCCCACGACGGCCGAGGAGCACGACCTCCTCGATGTTGCTGCGCCGCAGCGCGGCGAGGGCGTGATCGGCGATGTCCGTCCGCTCGAGCTCCTCGACGTTCATCGTGAGGATGCGGGCCACGTCGAGCGCGACGTTGCCGTTGCCGACGATCACCGCGCGCTTCGCGGACAGGTCGAACGTGCGCTCCGCGTAGTCCGGGTGGCCGTTGTACCAGGCCACGAACTCCGTGGCGGCGTGCACGCCGGGGAGATCCTCACCCGGGATTCCCAGCCGCCGGTCGCTCGACGCCCCGACTGCGTAGATGACGGCGTGGTGGTTCTCGAGCAGTTCGTCGTGGGTGACGTGCTTGCCGACCTCGACGTTGAGGTGGAACTCGAAGTTCGGCCGGTCGAGGCTCCATTCGAACATCCGGGTCACCTCCTTGGTGCCGGGATGGTCGGGCGCGACACCGGCGCGAACGAGTCCCCACGGCGTCGGCAGCTTCTCGAACATCTCGACCTCGACGTCCGAACGCTCGAGCAGTTCACCCGCGGCGTAGCAGGCGGCCGGGCCGGCGCCGACGACGGCGACCCGGAGCGTGCCCAGGTCGCGCCGCGGCGGGGTCGCGGGTGTGAGCGGGATCCACCCGGTCGGCATGGGGTTGGTCGTGTAGTACTCGGCGTTGATGTCCCTGTAGCGGGTGAGTGAGCCGAGGAGCTTGTCTTCGGGGAAGATCGCGTCGACCGGACAGGCATCGACGCAGGCCCCGCAGTCGATGCACGTTTCCGGGTCGATGTGCAGCATCTCGGTCTGCGCGAATTCCCGCTCCTCCGGCGTCGGGTGGATGCAGTTCACGGGGCATGCGGAGACGCAGCTCGCGTCGTTGCAGCACGCCTGGGTGATGACATATGCCATTGCGGTTTCCTCACACCTGTCCGGACCGTCGAACTCATTTGTGTTACACGTAGTAACAGTTATATGAACTGTACTGAGAATCGCGTCCGCAAACAAGCACCGGCGCCGGATGGGAGAATCAGGGCCCCCGTCCACGAGCGAAGGAACCGCATCTTGGCACTCGACCGACCCCTCGCCGCTCCGCCCTCACGCGGCCGCTTCTTCGAGACCTCCTGGCCGGTCCGCACCGGCGACATCGACGCCGCCAAACGACTCCGCCTCGACGGCATCGCGCGCTACCTGCAAGACGCCGGTCTGGACAACCTCGACGCGGTCGACGCCGCCGACAGCCACCCGCTGTGGATCGTCCGGCGCACCGTCATCGACGTCCTGCGGCCCGCCGTGTGGCCCGAACGCGTCCACCTCCGACGCTGGTGTTCGGCTCTCTCGACGCGCTGGACGAACATGCGCGTGCAGATCCAGGGCGAAGGGGGTGCGCTGATCGAGACCGAAGGGTTCTGGATCCACATCAGCGGCGAAACGGGCATGCCCACCCGCATCGACGACGGGTTCATCGAACGCCTCGGGGAATCGGCGGACGAACACCGGCTGAAGTGGAAACGGTGGCTCGTCGAGAACGCGCCTGCCGCCGACGAGGACGGGATCGAGGACAGCGAATTCGTCCTGCGCCGCACCGACATCGACCCCTTCGACCACGTCAACAACGCCGTCTACTGGCAGGCGGTCGAAGAGCTGCTCGCCGACCACGAGCATCCCGGCGGCGGCCGCCTCGTCGACAACCCGCACCGCGCGGTGCTCGAATACCTTGCCCCCATCGTGTCGACCGACAAGATCACCCTGCGCAGGCGCCGGGACGACACGTCGCTGACCGTGTGGTTCCTGGTCGACGACGCGCTCCGGGCGGTGGCCCACGTCGGGCCGCTCACCACCTGATCACACCATCTGCTGGGTGCCGATCACCCGCAGCAGGTCGAGCTTGGCCCGCGCATCCGAGCCCGGCTGCGGCATGTACACGAGCAGGTGCTGATAGGCGCCCTGCGTCAGCAACGTCTCGCACACGAGGTCGATGCGCCCGACCTCGCCGTGGAGCACGCTCTTGGTGTCGGATCGGCGGACGGCCACGTCGTGCCGGTCCCAGAGCGCCGCGAACTCGGTGCTCGTCTCGTACAGCCGGGCGACGAGTTCGGCGACGTCGGCGTCGCCCGCGCGCCGGGCGGCAGTCGCCCGCAGGTCCGCGACGTGCTGTCCGGCGAGGCGATCGTGATCGTCAGCCGGGAACATTCCGCGCTCGGCGGGGTGCGCGAACCACCGCCACGTGATGTACCGGTCGAGTCCCGCATACCGGGTCGCGTCGCCGAACAGAATCACGTGCATCCGGTTCTGGATCAGCACTTCCCCGAGGTCCGAGATGACGCAGCCGGGGGTGTCGTCGAGTTTGTCGAGCAGGTGCAGCAGACCCGGCCCGACGTGCTTGTTGCCCGCGGCCCGCATGGGCGGCACCTGCCCAGACAGCAGATACAGGTGATCGCGCTGATCGTCGGTGAGCCGCAGAGCCCGCGCCATCGACGCCAGGACCTGCGTCGACGGGTGCGGACCGCGCGCCTGCTCGAGCCGCGTGTAGTAGTCGGTGGACATTCCCGCGAGCAGCGCCACCTCGTCACGCCGCAGTCCCGGCGTCCGCCGCCGCACTCCCGGCGCCAGGCCGACGTCCGCAGGCACCAGCTGTTCCCTGCGGCGGCGGAGGAAGTCGGCCAGCTCGGAGCGGTCCATGAATCAACTGTGCCGGACCGGCCGGGTCGCTGCCAGGGATCGCCGGTCCCCCGATGAACGGTCTCTGGTTGCCGGGCCCGCCGACGGTGACGCTGGTGTCGGTCAGGAACACACAGCGATCATCGGAGCAGAACATGATCAGCACCACCGCACTCGGAACCACCGGTCCGGCCGTCGGCCGGCTCGGCCTCGGCGCCATGGGAATGTCCGGGACGTACGGCAGGTCGGACGACGCGGAGTCCGTCGCCACGATCCACGCGGCCCTCGACGCCGGGATCGACCTCGTCGACACCGGCGACTTCTACGGTTCGGGACACAACGAGTCCCTGATCGGCAGGGCCCTGCACGGCCGTCGACGGGAGGACGTGATCCTCAGCGTCAAGTTCGGCGGGCTGCGCGGGCCCGGCGGCACGTGGGCGGGTGTCGACACGCGACCCGAGTCGATCCGGAATTTCCTCGCGTACTCACTGCAGCGGCTCGGCGTCGACTACATCGATATCTATCGCCCCGCCCGCCTCGACCCCGACGTGCCGATCGAGGACACCGTCGGCACGATCGGCGAACTCGTCGAGGCCGGGTACGTGCGTCACATCGGCCTGTCCGAGGTGGGTCCCGAGACCCTGCGCCGAGCGGCGGCGGTGCACCCGATCACGGACCTGCAGATCGAGTACTCGCTCGTCTCCAGGGGAATCGAGGCCGAGATCCTGCCGGTCTGCCGGGAACTCGGGATCGGCGTCACGGCCTACGGCGTGCTCTCCCGCGGTCTGCTCAGCGATTCGCTGCGCACCGGTCAGGCCCTCGCGGCCGACGACTTCCGGGCGCACAGTCCCAGGTTCCAGGGTGAGAACCTCCGGCAGAATCTCACCCTCGCCGACTCACTCGCCGCCGTCGCCGCGCAGCACGAGGTGAGCGCCGCGCAGCTGGCGATCGCGTGGGTTCTCGCCCAGAACGACGACATCGTGCCCGTGATCGGAGCGCGTACCGTGGCCCGGCTCGCGGAGACACTCGGCGCGCTCGACGTCCGTCTCGGTGCCGGCGACCTCGCGGGGATCGCCGCGGCGGTCCCCGACACCGCTGTCGCCGGGGAGCGCTACGCGCCCGTTCAGATGGCCCAGCTCGACAGTGAACGCGCCGGCGTGGGGAGCTAACGTCTAGGCCATGGCCTCGCACCGCCCGTCGCGGACTCGCACGCTGATCCTCATGCGCCACGGTAAGTCGGCGTACCCGGAGGGGGTCGCGGATCACGAGCGGCCACTGGCGCCGCGCGGGCGCACGCAGGCGGTCCTGGCCGGCGAGTGGCTGCGGTCCACGCAGCCGCCGATCGACGCGGTGCTGTGCTCGACGTCGCGGCGGACCCGGGAAACGCTGGAGGCGACCCGGGTCGGTGCTCCCGCCCGGTTCGCCGAGGAACTCTACGGCGCGTACCCGTCGGAGGTGCTGACGGAGATCGTGCGGATCGAGCCGTCGGTGCGCACCCTGCTGGTGGTCGGGCACGCCCCCGGCATGCCGTCCACGGCGCTGGATCTGTCGGGCAACCCCGACACCGGGGACGCCAACCGGATGCGGGAGAAGTTCCCGACGTCGGCGCTCGCCGTCCTCACGGTGCCGTGCGACTGGGACAAACTCACGTCGAGCGCGGCGTCACTCGCCGCGTTCCACGTTCCACGGTAGCGGCCTCAGAACAGCTTGCGGCCGACGACGGCGACGACACCGAGGATCAGGACCAGCACCAGCGCGGACCAGAATCCGAACAGCCACCAGACCACGCCGAAGACGACCAGTGCCGGCGCGACGGTGATGAGTGCGATCGTCGGGCTCTCCCGCACGACTTCGAGTGCCGACTCGGCCTTGACGCGATCGATCTTCTTCTCGGACATCTCGTCTCCGTTCAGCGAACCACGCATATCGGACAGGTGCTGTCGAGGATAGCCGTCACCGGAGAGTGCCGGTTCGTGCTCGAGCGCGGACTTTTCGGCTAGCTGCCGGGGAACGTCACGACGTCGAGGTACAGCGGCATCTCGTCGGAACGCGATCCGGTCTGCGTCCCCGCCTCGTCGACGACCGGGGCGCCTGCGGTCGCTGCGGCCTCGAGGCTCTCCCCCGTCACCCGACTGTCGAGGTCGAAGTTCTCGAACTCGAACGGAATGCCGTTCGACGCCAGGAAGTCCGGCCCGTCCATCACATGGAAATGCAGGTGCGGCGCGTCGGTGTTTCCGCTGTTGCCGAGTAAACCGATCTGCTCGCCCGCGCGCAGGTTCTGGCCGACGCTGATGTTGTCCACGCTGCCGGGCTGCAGGTGCGCGTAGAACGCGAACCGCCCGTCCCCGATCGCCTGGACGACGTGGTTTCCGCCGTACTGGTCGAGCGGCAGTCCCTGCGGACTGGCCCCCGGAACCTGTTCGGACAGATTGCCGACGACGGCGATGATCTCGCCGTCCGACACGGCGCGGACCGGTGCGCCGTAGTACTCGTAGCTCGACAGCTGCTTTTGGTCGCCGGTGTAGATGCGCCCCTGCTCGTCGAGCTGGACGAAATCGATCGCGAAACGCTCGGCGGACAGCATCCGGCCGTTGATCGGCAGCACGGCGGCGCGGTGGGAGGTGACCGTGCAGCAACCGGTGCCGTCGAGCCAACGCGGACCGTCGAGGGGTGAGCGGATCCGGACGGCGTCGCGGGTGTCGACGTTCGTGTCCGCCACGTTCTCGGCGAGTTGCTTCGGCACGAGTGATGTCGCCTGCGGGAAGTCGACGTTCACGACGTGGTCGAGGCTGCGCGGAACGTCGTCGGGACTGTCGAGGGTCGCGTCGATCCACACCAGCCCCTGCTGTCCCGGGGCGAGGACGTTGCCGGCCTTCGGACCGCCGCCGAGGGCCTGGAACCACGGGGTCAGCGCATCGCCGCTCAGATCCACCAGTGTGCGGCCGTCACCCTTCACCTGCAGCGACGTGATCGTGGCCGGCTGCGATCCGGTGTTCGTCAGCCGCAGTTCGTAGGCCAGGTGCACACGGCCGTCGCTGCCCGTCACCGGGATCGGAGGGGCCACCACGTCCGCGACCACCGGGGTGATCACCGCGGGGGTACTGGACGAAGCCGGCGCCGCAGACGACGTCGCCTCACTCTGCTGTGTGTCCGAGGCCGTGCAGGAGGTCGCGACTCCCACGACGGCGGCGAGTGCGAGCGCGACGGCGAACCTCGACCGGGCCATCATTCGACGCTAGCAACGGCGAACATCCGGCGACAAGGCTCGACACCGGTGGATGCACCGAAAACAGATGAAGGCCCCACCCCCGAAGAGAGAGGGGTGGGGCCTTCGTCCGTTGGTGAGTGCTCGGCGAGTCCGGAGACTCGTCAATCACTCACAGGCGCGGAGCGCCTACCGGTAATCGTTGCTGAAACCGTAATCGTCCAGCGGCACGGCGGCACCGGTGTTCTGGCCGAAGCCGTCCGGGCTGTAGTACTGGTCGTCGTACGACGGAACCGCGTACGCAGCAGCGCGGGCCTCTTCGGTCGGCTGAACCTGGATGTTGCGGTAACGGTTGATACCGGTACCGGCAGGGATCAGCTTTCCGATGATCACGTTTTCCTTCAGACCGATCAGCTTGTCGCTGCGGCAGTTGATCGCCGCATCGGTCAGCACGCGAGTGGTCTCCTGGAACGACGCCGCGGACAGCCACGAGTCGGTCGCCAGCGATGCCTTGGTGATACCCATCAGCACCGGACGTCCAGCTGCCGGCTCGCGACCCTCGGCGACGACCCGGCGGTTGGCCGCCTCGAAGTCGGCACGCTCGGTCAGCGAACCGGGCAGGAACTCCGTCGCACCCGAGTCGATGATCGTGACGCGACGCAGCATCTGGCGCACGATGACCTCGATGTGCTTGTCGTGGATCGACACACCCTGGCTCCGGTACACCTCCTGGACCTCGTTGACGAGGTGGATCTGCACCTGGCGGGGGCCCATGACACGCAGCACCTCGTGCGGATCGGCAGCACCTTCCATGAGCTGCTGACCGACCTCGACGTGGTCACCGTCGGCCAGAAGGCGTTCGGAGCCGTCGTCGTGCTTGAAGACACGCAGACGCTGACGCTTCGAGAGCTTGTCGTAGACAACCTCTTCGCCACCGTCGTCCGGGACGATGGTGATCTTGTAGAAGCGGTCGCCGTCCTCGAGCTGCACACGGCCGCTGACGTCGGCGATCGGGGCCTTGCCCTTGGGGACGCGGGCCTCGAACAGCTCCTGAACACGCGGCAGACCACCGGTGATGTCGTCTCCGGCGACACCACCCTGGTGGAACGTACGCATGGTCAGCTGGGTACCGGGCTCACCGATGGACTGCGCGGCGACGATACCGACGGCCTCACCGATATCGACGAGCTTGCCGGTGGCCATGGAACGGCCGTAGCAGGTGGCGCAGACGCCGGTGCCGGTGGTGCAGGTGAGCACCGAACGGACCTTGACCTGCGTGATGCCTGCTTCGAGCAGCGCGTCGATGGCCGGGTCGCCCAGGTCGTGTCCACGCTCGACGATGACGTTGCCGTTCTCGTCGACCGCGTCGGCGGCCAGGGTGCGGGCGTACGTGCTCGTCTCCACGTGGGCGTCGCGGATCATCGATCCGTCGGCCTGCTTCTCGGCGATCGTGGTGACGATGCCGCGCTCGGTTCCACAGTCGACCTCGCGGACGATGACGTCCTGCGAGACGTCCACCAGACGACGGGTCAGGTAACCCGAGTCGGCGGTGCGGAGCGCGGTGTCGGCCAGACCCTTACGGGCACCGTGCGTGTTGATGAAGTACTCGAGAACGGTCAGGCCCTCCTTGAAGGAAGACTTGATCGGACGCGGGATGAACTCACCCTTCGGGTTGGTCACCAGACCCTTCATGCCGGCGAGCGACCGAACCTGAGTCATGTTGCCGGCGGCGCCGGACTTCACGATCATCGGGATCGGGTTGTCGTCGGGGAAGTGGGCCTCCATGGCCTTACCGACCTCGTCGGTGGCCTCGGACCAGATCTTGACCAGGGCGCTGTTCCGCTCGGTCTTGTTCAGAGCACCACGCTGGTACTTCTTCTCGATCTGATCGGCCTGAGCCTCGAAGGACTCCATGATCTGAGCCTTCTCCGGCGGCACGAGGACGTCGGAGATCGAGACCGTGACACCCGAACGCGTGGCCCAGTAGAAGCCTGCGTCCTTCAGCTTGTCGACGGTCTGTGCGACCACGATCATGGGGTAACGCTCGGCGAGATCGTTGATGATCGTCGCCTGACGCTTCTTCGGCATCTGCTCGTTGACGAACGGGTAGTCCGCGGGGAGCAGCTCGTTGAAGAGCACGCGGCCCAGCGTCGTCTCCGCCGTCCAGCCGTCACCGTAGTTCCAGCCCTCGGGGAACAGGTCCGCCTCGATGTCACGGGGCGGGCGCTGCTGCGTGAGCCGCACCTTGATCTTCGCCTGCACGACGAGCGCGCCACGATCGACGGCCATCTGAGCCTCGGCAGGCGAGGAGTACACGCCCTGCTCCGCCTCGTCGTTCGTCGACGCTGCGAGCTCGCCGGTGGCACCCGCGTCCAACCGAGTCAGGTGGTACAGACCGGTGACCATGTCCAGACGGGGCATGGCGAGCGGTCGACCCGACGCGGGCGACAGGATGTTGTTCGACGACAGCATCAGGATGCGTGCTTCGGCCTGCGCCTCCGCGGACAGCGGAAGGTGCACGGCCATCTGGTCACCGTCGAAGTCGGCGTTGAAGGCCTCACATACCAGCGGGTGGAGCTGAATGGCCTTACCCTCGACCAGCTGCGGCTCGAAGGCCTGGATGCCCAGGCGGTGCAGCGTCGGTGCACGGTTCAACAGCACGGGGTGCTCGGCGATGACCTCTTCGAGGACGTCCCACACCTGTGCGCGCTGACGTTCCACCATGCGCTTGGCGGACTTGATGTTCTGCGCGTGGTTCAGGTCGACCAGACGCTTCATCACGAACGGCTTGAACAGCTCGAGAGCCATCAGCTTCGGCAGACCGCACTGGTGCAGCTTGAGCTGCGGGCCGACGACGATGACGGAACGACCCGAGTAGTCGACGCGCTTACCGAGCAGGTTCTGACGGAAACGACCCTGCTTGCCCTTGAGCAGGTCGCTCAGGGACTTCAGCGGGCGGTTACCGGGACCCGTGACGGGACGGCCGCGACGGCCGTTGTCGAACAGCGCGTCCACGGACTCCTGCAGCATCCGCTTCTCGTTGTTGACGATGATCTCGGGGGCACCGAGGTCGATCAGTCGCTTGAGGCGGTTGTTGCGGTTGATGACGCGGCGGTACAGGTCGTTCAGGTCGGAGGTGGCGAAGCGGCCACCGTCGAGCTGAACCATCGGACGCAGCTCCGGCGGGATCACCGGGACGGCGTTCAGAACCATGCCCATGGGCGAGTTCTGGTTGACCTGGAAGGCGGCGACGACCTTGAGACGCTTCAGCGCGCGGAGCTTCTTCTGCCCCTTGCCGCTGCGGATGGTCTCGCGGAGGTTCTCGGCCTCGGCGTCGATGTCGAAGCTCTCCATGAGCTTCTGGATCGACTCGGCACCCATCGCGCCCGTGAAGTACTCGCCGTAGCGGTCGACGAGCTCGCGGTACAGCAGTTCGTCGACGATGAGCTGCTTGACGCTGAGCTTGGTGAACGTGGTCCAGATCTCGTCGAGACGATCCAGCTCACGCTGCGCGCGGTCACGGAGCTGACGCATCTCGCGCTCGCCGCCGTCCTTGACCTTGCGGCGGACGTCGGACTTGGCGCCCTCCGCCTCCAGCTCGGCGATGTCGGCTTCGAGCTTCTGAGCGCGGGCCTCGAGGTCGGCGTCGCGCTGATCGGCGACGGTCTTCTTCTCGACCTGCATCTCGGCTTCGAGCGTGGACAGCTCGTTGTGACGCAGTTCCTCGTCGACACCGACGATGACGTACGCGGCGAAGTAGATGATCTTCTCGAGATCCTTCGGCGCCAGGTCGAGCAGGTAGCCGAGACGGCTGGGCACACCCTTGAAGTACCAGATGTGGGTGACCGGAGCAGCCAGTTCGATGTGGCCCATGCGCTCACGGCGAACCTTGGCGCGGGTCACCTCGACGCCGCAGCGTTCACAGATGATGCCCTTGAAGCGGACACGCTTGTACTTGCCGCAGTAGCACTCCCAGTCCCGGGTGGGGCCGAAGATCTTCTCGCAGAAGAGGCCGTCCTTCTCGGGCTTCAGCGTGCGGTAGTTGATGGTCTCCGGCTTCTTGACCTCGCCGTAGGACCAATTGCGGATGTCCTCTGCACTGGCGAGGCCAATGCGGAGTTCATCGAAGAAGTTGACGTCGAGCACGTAACTTCCTTTCCCCAGAGGGATTGTGGATCAACGGTCACCCGCCGATTCCTGACTGCCAATTCAAATGTGAACTACGCCCCCGGGTCACGGATTTCCGCGACCCGGGGACCGAAAACTAGTTCGCGAGGTCGTCGACCGTCGCCGCCTCGTTCCGGGACAAGTTGATGCCCAGGTTCGCTGCGGCCCGCTCCAGGTCCTCGTCGTCGCCGTCCGCCATCGCGATGGCCGCGCCGTCCGAGGACAGCACCTCCACGTTGAGGCAGAGCGACTGGAGCTCCTTCAGGAGCACCTTGAACGACTCGGGGATACCCGGCTCGGGGATGTTCTCGCCCTTGACGATGGCCTCGTACACCTTGACTCGACCCACCACGTCGTCCGACTTGATGGTGAGCAGTTCCTGCAGCGTGTATGCCGCGCCGTAGGCCTGCATCGCCCAGCACTCCATCTCACCGAAGCGCTGGCCACCGAACTGGGCCTTACCGCCGAGCGGCTGCTGGGTGATCATCGAGTACGGACCGGTCGAACGAGCGTGGATCTTGTCGTCGACCAGGTGGTGCAGCTTGATGATGTACATGTAGCCGACCGAGACCGGGTACGGGAACGGCTCGCCGGAACGGCCGTCGAACAACGTGGCCTTTCCGTCGGACGCGACCATGACCTCGCCGTCGCGGTTCGGCAGCGTCGAACCGAGGAGACCGGTGAGCTCGTCTTCCTTGGCGCCGTCGAACACGGGGGTGGCGATGTTGGAGTCGGCAGGCGCCGACAGCATCTCCTCCGGCAGCGACTCCGCCCAATCGGGACGGGAGCCGTCGCCGGCGACCTGAACGTTCCAGCCGGTCTTGCCGATCCACCCGAGGTGGGTCTCCAAGATCTGACCGATGTTCATACGACGCGGAACACCGTGGGTGTTCAGGATGATGTCGACCGGGGTGCCGTCGGGCAGGAACGGCATGTCCTCCTGCGGGAGGATCTTGCCGATGACACCCTTGTTGCCGTGGCGGCCGGCGAGCTTGTCGCCGTCCTGGATCTTGCGCTTCTGTGCCACGTACACGCGGACCAGCTCGTTGACACCGGGGGGCAGATCGTCGTCGTCATCACGCGAGAACACGCGGATGCCGATGACCTTGCCGGTCTCACCGTGGGGAACCTTCAGCGACGTGTCGCGAACCTCGCGCGCCTTCTCACCGAAGATGGCGCGCAGCAGGCGCTCCTCGGGGGTCAGCTCGGTCTCGCCCTTCGGCGTGACCTTTCCGACCAGCACGTCGCCGTCACGAACCTCGGCACCGATACGGATGATGCCGCGCTCGTCGAGGTCGGCGAGGACCTCGTCGGAGACGTTCGGAATGTCGCGAGTGATCTCCTCGGCACCGAGCTTGGTGTCGCGGGCATCGATCTCGTGCTCCTCGATGTGGATCGAGGTGAGGACGTCCTCTTCCACGAGGCGCTGCGACAGGATGATCGCGTCCTCGTAGTTGTGGCCTTCCCACGGCATGATCGCGACGAGCAGGTTCTTGCCGAGCGCCATCTCACCGTTCTCGGTGCAGGGGCCGTCGGCGAGGACCTGTCCGGACTCGACACGCTGTCCCTCGTCCACGATCGGACGCTGGTTGGCGCAGGTGCCCTGGTTGGAACGCGCGAACTTGCGCATCCGGTAGGTCTTGCGGCTGCCGTCGTCGGCCATGACCGTGACGTAGTCGGCGGAGACCTCTTCGACGACACCGGTCTTCTCGGTGACGATGACGTCGCCCGCGTCGACGGCGGCACGCAACTCCATGCCGGTACCGACGAGCGGGGCCTCGCTGCGAACGAGCGGCACCGCCTGACGCTGCATGTTCGCGCCCATCAGGGCACGGTTGGCGTCGTCGTGCTCGAGGAACGGGATCATCGCGGTCGCGACGGACACCATCTGCCGCGGCGAGACGTCCATGTAGTCGATCTCGGCGGACGAGACGAACTCGACCTCGCCGCCCTTACGACGGACCAGAATGCGATCGTCGGTGAAGTGACCGTTGGCGTCGACGGCCGAGTTGGCCTGTGCGACGACGTGGCGGTCCTCTTCGTCCGCGGTCAGGTAGTCGACCTGGTCGGTGACCTGGCCGCCCTCGACCTTGCGGTACGGCGTCTCGATGAAACCGAACGGGTTGACCCGTGCGTACACCGACAGCGAACCGATCAGACCGATGTTCGGACCTTCGGGGGTCTCGATCGGGCACATGCGGCCGTAGTGCGACGGGTGAACGTCTCGCACCTCGAGGCCGGCACGCTCACGGGACAGACCACCCGGGCCGAGGGCGGACAGACGACGCTTGTGCGTCAGCCCCGACAGCGGGTTGTTCTGGTCCATGAACTGCGACAGCTGGGACGTTCCGAAGAACTCCTTGATCGCAGCCACGACGGGCCGGATGTTGATCAGCGTCTGCGGCGTGATCGCCTCGACGTCCTGGGTGGTCATGCGCTCACGAACCACGCGCTCCATGCGGGACAGGCCCACGCGGATCTGGTTCTGGATGAGCTCACCGACCGTGCGCAGGCGACGGTTACCGAAGTGGTCGATGTCGTCGACCTCGACGGGCACCGCGACGCCGCCGGGGGCGGTCATCTCGGTGTCGCCGGCGTGCAGGCGCACCAGGTACTCGATGGTCGCGACGATGTCTTCCTCGGTGAGGGTCGACGCGACGATCGGCTGCCCGGTGTTCAGGCCCAGCTTCTTGTTGATCTTGTAGCGGCCCACGCGAGCCAGGTCGTAGCGCTTGTCCTTGAAGAACAGGTTCTCCAGGAGCGTCTGCGCGCTCTCCTTGGTCGGCGGCTCGCCCGGACGCAGCTTGCGGTAGATGTCGAGCAGCGCCTCGTCGGTGCCTGCGGTGTTGTCCTTCTCGAGGGTCGCCATGAGGATCTCCGAGAAGCCGAAGCGCTCGGCGATCTGCTCGGTGGTCCAGCCGAGGGCCTTCAGCAGCACGGTGACGGGCTGGCGGCGCTTGCGGTCGATGCGGACGCCGACCGTGTCGCGCTTGTCCACGTCGAACTCGAGCCATGCACCACGGCCCGGGATGACCTTGACGCTGTGCAGGTCCTTCTCGGTGCCCTTGTCGACGGAGTGGTCGAAGTAGACGCCGGGGGAACGCACCAGCTGCGAGACCACGACACGCTCGGTGCCGTTGATGATGAACGTGCCCTTGTCGGTCATCATCGGGAAGTCGCCCATGAAGACCGTCTGGCTCTTGATCTCACCGGTGTTGTTGTTGATGAACTCCGCGGTGACGAACAAAGGCGCCGCGTAGGTCATGTCCTTGTCTTTGCACTCGTCCGTCGAGGCCTTCACCTCGTCGAAGCGCGGGTCCGAGAAGGACAGAGACATCGAGCCCGAGAAATCCTCGATCGGGGAAAGCTCTGCGAGAATGTCCTCGAGACCGCCGGAGATTGCGCTGTCGCCACGAGCGGCGGCGCGTTCGCGCCAGCTCTGCGCACCGATCAACCACTCGAACGAATCGGTTTGTAGATCAAGAAGCCCGGGAACTTCGAGGGGTTCGCGAATCTTTGCGAACGAAACCCTCTTCGGGGCTCCGGGGATTCCGGAAACTGCCTTGGTCTGGCTAGAGACTGCCAAGATGCGTCCTTCCAGCACCTCACGCGGGCCGCTCTTGCTGTTGCGACCGCCGCTGTATCTGCTTCGAATTTCGCTGGTCACAACCCGAACGAAACTCGTCACAGTTGCTGAAGAGTGAATCACTTCGCAGCGGTACGGACGAGAGGTGGACAGGAGGCAGCCAGCGCAACGTCCAAAAGTACACCCAAACTCAGTAGATGTCGAGTCGGGCACCCGAAACAGCACCCAGCCGGGCGCTCGGCCACGCGTCACTGCGCATGTTCACGCATCAGAGTGACGCGTGATCATCGCGGCGTCAAGAGTCTGAGGGCGTGTCGTGTCGTTTCGCGAGGCCCGCGCCCCCTTCCCGGCGCCCCTTCCCAGCTGCGCACGGGCGGTGAACAATATGCCCACGCGATCGCCGTCGATTTCTCGAGGGAAGCAGAGCCGTGACGCGCTGGAGTTCGTTCGTCGTCGCCCGACCGAAGCTGGTTCTCGCCGCCACGGTGCTGCTGGTGCTGCTCGGCGGGGCGTGGGGTTCGGGGGTGTTCGACCGGCTCAGCCTCGGCGGGTACACCGACCCGGGCAGCGAGTCCGCGCGTGTCGAGCGCCTGATCGAGGGGGCGTTCGGCAGGCAGACCCCCGATCTGGCGGTGACCTACCACGCGCGCCCGGGTTCGACGATCGACGATCTCGGGCCCGAAGTGGCCGCCCACCTCGCGCGCATCGACCCCGGCGTGCTCGCCGTCACTCCCCTGTCGTACTGGTCCGCGCCGCCGCAGGCGAAGGAGTTCCTGCGGTCCACCGACGGCACCGAGGGACTTGTGGTGATGTCGCTGAGCGGCGACGAGAACAGTCGAATCTCCGCGTACCACGACCTCCGGCCGCTGCTCGTCATCGACGGCACGGACGCGGAGTTCAGCGGTTTCAGCGCGGCCGCCAACGCCTTCAACGAGGTGTCCGAGAGCGACCTGCTGCGGGCCGAGGCGGTGTCGTTCCCGATCCTGCTGCTCCTGCTCCTCGTCATCTTCGGCGGCCTCGTCGGCGCGGCCGTACCGCTGTGCGTCGGCGGTCTCGCGATCCTCGGCGCTCTCGGTGCCCTGCGGGTGATCTCGTACTTCACCGAGGTCAGCGCATTCTCGGTGAACATCGCGAGTCTCGTCGGACTGGGCATGTCGATCGACTACGGACTGTTCGTGGTGACCCGGTTCCGTGAGGAGCTGCGGTCCGGCGCCGCCACCGACGACGCCGTCCGCCGGACGCTCGCCACCGCCGGCCGGACCGTGGGGTTCTCCGCGCTCCTCCTGGTGTGCGGTTTCGTGGGCATGCTCGTGTTTCCCCAGGCCATCGTCCGGTCCTTCGCCTACGGCGGGATGGCGGCCATCGCGATCGCAGCGGTGCTGACGCTGTCGGCACTGCCCGCCGCCCTCGCCCTGCTCGGGCCGCGCATCAACTCGCTGACCTGGAGACGGGGAGTGGTCGAACGCGGCGAGGACCGGGCACACCGGTTCTGGGGCGGTGTCGCCGAACGGGTGATGCGGCGGCCCGTCCCGATCGCGACCGGGATCGTCGCGGGACTGCTCGTGCTCGCCGCACCCCTGGCCGGCGCGTCGCTGGGCGATCTCGATCACACGGGCCTGCCGGTGGGGCACCCACTCCGGGTCGCCGTCGACGATCTCGCCGCCGATTTTCCGCTCGCCAACAACGGGGCGACGCTGGTGCTGCAGGGCAGCGACGGCAAGGCGCCGCCGCCGGCGGCCACGGCAGAGTTCTTCGCCGCGACGGCTGCGGTCGACGGCGTCCAGCGGGTGGTCCCGGTCGGCGCCACCGACACGTTCGTCGCCATCCGGGCGGTCTTCGACGACGCGGACCGGACGGCGGGGGCGATGGCGACGGCCGCCACCCTGCGCAACCTCCCCACCCCGGAAGGTACCGAGAAGATGCTGGGCGGGTTGAACGCCCTGACCGCCGACGGACTGGACGCGATGGGCGCCCGGTTGCCGTGGATGATCGGGATCATGGTGGCCGTCACCTTCGTGCTGATGCTGCTCGCGTTCCGGTCCGTGGTGCTCCCCCTGAAGGCGATCGCCATGGCCACCCTCAGCCTCGCCGCCTCGTTCGGTGTGCTCACGTGGATCTTCGAGGACGGTCACGGCGCGGATTTTCTCGGCGTGACGCCGGGGCCCCTGCCGGCGACGATGGTGGTCCTCATCATCGCGGTGGTGTTCGGGCTCTCCACCGACTACGAGATCTTCCTCATGTCCCGGATGGTCGAGGCCCACGACGCGGGCGCGTCGACCGAGGACGCCGTGCGGATCGGCACGGCGCACACGGGGCGCATCGTGACGGCCGCCGCCGCGCTGCTGATCGTCGTCACCGGAGCGTTCACGCTCTCGGAACTGACGATGATGCGGTTCATCGGTCTCGGCATGATCGTCGCGCTGATCATCGACGCCACCGTCATCCGCATGATGCTGGTGCCCGCACTGGTGAAGTTGATGGGCGAGGCCAACTGGTGGGCGCCGGGATTCCTCGCACGGAAGCCGGCCGGCCCCGGACCGTCGGACAGTTCGAAACCGTCACCACAGCAAGAGATTCCCATTCAAACGTGAAAACGATCCCTTTTCAGGGATCGATTCACTCTGCCGGAGAACTCAATTCAGGCGTGCCGCCGACCGGCCGCTCGAATCTCGTTCCGCTTCACTCTTTTCCGGGAGCCGATCAGCCTTCGCTGTCGGAGATGTCGGACAGCACCCATTTGCCGTCGATCTTCTCCATCTTGATCGACAGCGGCGTGGCGGCGCTGCCCTGAGCGACGGCGTCACCCGTCGCACTGACGTTCATGTGCGCGAGGAGTTCTGCGCGGTCGCCGTCGAGCACCGTGACCCCGATGTCGGTGACGGACGCCTGGGTGGCCGTCTTGGTCTGGATGGCAGCCTGCTTGGTGGTGTCGGCGGTCGAGTCGAACTCTTGCCGCTTGGCGTCATTGAGGTAGCCGCGCGCCTTGTCGAAGTCCTGATCGATCGTCTCGTAGCTGTAGGTGTACAGCGTCTCGATCGCCTCGGTGCCCGCCTTTGTCACCTCGGCGGTTGCTCCCGCGTCGACCCACGCGGTGTTCGTGATGTCCGCTCCGGGCTTGAATGCCGCGACCACCGCGAACACACCGAGCACCACCGCGACGGCTCCGAGGATCCCGACGAGCTTCCAGGTGATGCGACCGGTCCCGCTGCCGGCGGCGGGCGCAGCCTCGGCGACAGCGGGCGCCTGTTGCTTGCTGATGCGCGGTTGAAGGTTCGGGACCTTCGCCTTCCCTGCCGACGCAGCCTTCCCTGCCGACGCAGCCTTCCCCGCCGACGCAGCCTTCCCCGCCGACGCAGCCTTCCCCGTCGACACGCTCTTGGCCATGGACACGGTCGTGTCCGTGTCGGCAGCCTTGGTCGTCTCGGGAGCCTTCGCGGCGTCTGTGGAGACCGCGGCGGCCGCGGTCGCCACCGCGGTCGTCTCGGCCTTCTCGACCGGTTCCACCTTCTTCGCGAGATCCGGCGTTTTCGCCGTGTCCGGCTTCTTCACCGGTTCCGCCTTCTTCACCGTGTCCGGCTTGTCGACCGGGGTGTCCGATCGGGGAGGCTTCGGCGTTGCCTGACGGGTCCCCGCCACGCGCGGACGCCTGCCCTTTGCAGCGCTGTCCGGCACGTTGTTTCGGCGCTTGGGGGGCATAGTTCACCACTTTCTCATTGCACGACGAACTGTCGTCGACGTGGACACCGCAGCAGCACGCCGCCGCGGCACATCAGGACTACTGTCCGCCGCTGTCGCCCTCGGGGGCGGGCGCCTGCTCGGCCGGCGCCGGTTCGGCGGGGGCCGGGGCGGGGGCCGCGCCGTCGGCGGGCACCGGACCGCTCTCGAGCGGAATACGTCCGCCCACCGGTTCGACCGACGAGGCCTTCCAGACCCCGTCCACATCCTGGACATCCATCCGCATCGTCACCTTGGCCTTGTCGAAGCGGTCCGGCCACGTGGTGGTGACGGCCACGACGACCAGCGCCTTCGCGGTGCCGTCGTCCGTGTTCAGTTCCGTGAGCGTGCCCTGGATCAGTTCGGCCTTGCTCGCCGCACCCGATTGGCGCATCTGGTCGGTGAACCCGTCCATCGTCGCCTGGAGGTCCTGGTTCATCTTGTCGCCCGTGATCGACGACTTCATGTTCTCGAAGGATCCGTCGAGGTCCGCGGAATCGACCGAGTTGAGGTTGATCGCGGCCTGCTGGGCGCCCGTCAACGCGGAATCGCGTGCGTCGGCGATCGGCTTGTCCACGAAGAGCGCTCGCGCCCACCCGAAGCCGAACCATCCGGCTGCGACAACCGCGATCACCACCAGTGCGGTCACCGCAGCAAACGAGGCCTTCAGAGTTCTGTCCTTCCCCGGAGCCGATTGTCCCGACTCCGGGGGCGTGGTAATTCGCGTCACACCAATACCCTACTGATTGTTTTCTTCAACTCGCCCTCGGCCGGAACCGAATGCTACTTGGGAGTAACCCCGAGGAGCGGCGCGAGCTGCGTTGCGATGGGATTCAAGTTGAGAGTGTCAGGCATGACCTTCGGCTTGAAATCCCACGGCTGGATCGTGTCCGGATCGGCGAACACGATGCGGTCTGCACTTCGCACACCCGTCACGCTTCCCTGGAGAGCGTCGCAATTGGCCTTCGTGTTGAACGGGAAGTCCTGCTGGGTGTCGTCGAAGTTCGGGTCCTGCCGCTTCATCTCGGCCAGGATCTCCTGCGTCCCTTCGTAACCGAGTGTGCACGACGGCGGATTGTTGGTTTCCAGGACGATGCCCTGATGCACCGTGCCGTCGCCGGGGGCCACGGTCGACGCGGACGCCGCGATGGCGGGCAGGAACATCAGGATCGGCCGCAGCGCGATCGCCTGCGGAGCCAGCTTGTCACCGACCGCGGCGAGATTCGTCAGGTCGGTGGTGAGACTCGGGCCGATCTGGTTCACCAGCAGACCGACCTCGTCGCTCGCCGGAATTCCCTTGTCGATGATCGCCCGGAGATCGGGGTCGCTGGTCCGCAGCTGTGCCGCGACCGCGTCGAGGTCCGAACTGAACTGGACGATCGCGGACGACTGATCGGACTGCGTCGCGAGCACCGTCTGACTGTCCCGGACGAGCGCCAGCGTCTGGGGCAGAACGTCGAGTCCGTCCTTTGTCAGCGTCGACAGCGAATCCGCGAGTGTCTGCAGATCCTCACCCTTGCCGTTGAACGCGGTTCCCAGCTGGGTCACGACGGTGCGCAGCGAATCGACCGGAACCGACCGGACCAGACCGTCGGTGGCCATCAGCACCTGCTCCACCGGAACGGGTGTCGACGTGTCGGCCTCGACGATCACCGAGCCGTTTTCGAGGTACGGTCCCTGGTCGCTGTCTGGCTGAAGGTCCACGTACTGCTCACCGATCGCGGACCGGTTGGCGACGACGGCCTTGGCCGACGCCGGGATGTCCGGCCCGCCCGAGGAGATCTTCAACTGGACGTTGATGCCGTCCGCGGTCAGCGAGAGGTCGCCGACGCGGCCGACGGGAACTCCGCGGTACGTGACCTCGGCGTTGGTGAAGATGCCGCCGGAGTCCTTGAACTGCGCGTTTACGTCGAACTCACCGAACCCGAGCAGATTGTCGAGGCGGACGTACTTGGCGCCGACGTAGACCAGCCCGAGCATCGCCACGATGGCGAACGCGACGAGCTGGATCCTGACCAGTCGTGACCTCACTGTCCACCCCCGATTCCGAACTGCTCCAGCAGTCCCCCGAGCGGGTTCTGCGGCGGCGGTGCCGCGCCGTTCCCTGCGCCACCGTTGCCGGCGGGCGCGGTGCCGGGGAGCCCCGGGATCCGCAGGCCGGTCGGGGCGGGGACGATCGGCGGAATCGGCAGCAGGGACACCGTCGGCCACCCCGGCTTCGGACCGTTGCCGTTGTAGTACGGGTTCGACGGATCGACGATCGGCTTGGGCTCACCGAACTTCGGCGGCACGTACACGGGGTCGCCTTGTCCGACGCCGAGTGCGCTCAGCGCATCGCCGATCTGCAGGTCGACCGAGAGGAACAGGTTGACCGATCCGCCGAGCGCGATCTTCTCGACGCCGTCCGGGAACGGGACGGTGGGAATGAACGCGAGCGAATTGGGCAGGTTGTCGCCCGAATCGGCGAGTGCCTTCAGGGTCGGCCGCAGCGCGAGGAGATCCGCGATCAGGTTGTCCTTCGACCGGTTGATCACGTCGGTGCCGACGGTGCCGAGCCGGTCCAGTTGGGTGAGCATCTGGGTGAGCTGCGGGCGCTGCTCGTTGAGCACTTCCGCCGCGATCGGCAACTCGTCGAGGATCAGTCCGATCTTCTCGTTCTGTTCGTCCACGCGCGTCGTCAGCGCGTCGAGACCGTCCAGGGCGCGGGTGATGTCGTCGCGCTGCTGGTTGAGACCGTCGATGAGCGTATTCGTCTGCTCCAGAAGACTCCGGACCCGATCCTCACGCCCATCGAGGGCGGTTGTCAGTTCGTGCACGATCGGCTGCAACTGGCCGACGCCGCCGCCGTTGAGCAGCAGCGACAGCGCGCCGAGAACCTGCTCGATCTCCGTGGCGTGACGGGTGCGATCCAGGGGGATCGTGTCGCCGTCCTCGAGCCGCGCGGGATCCTTGTCCTCCGGCGGCTGGGACAGCTGGACGAACTTCTCACCGAGCAGGTTCGTCTGCTCGATGGCGGCGACCGCGTTGGCAGCGAGATCGACCGACGAGTCGAGAACGACCTCCACGTCCGCCGTCCAGCCGTCCGGTGCCACCTTGATCGTTTCGACCCGGCCCACCGGGACACCGTCGACCTTGACCGCGGACTGCGGGACGAGGTCGAGGACGTCGTCGAACTGGATCGTCAGATGCATGGGGTGGTCGCCGACATCGGGACCGCCAGGCAGCGGAACCCCGTAGATCCCCTCCGACGAGCAGGACGTCACTGCGATGGCGACGGCGCACGCACCGGCGCCGAGGATTACCGACCGCTTCATTCGCCCCCACCTCCCGTTGCGCCTTCGAATCGCGGCGACACGACACCGGGCACCGTGCCGGGTGTGACCGTCCGCTGAATGTTGTCTGCACTCATGATTCCGAACGGAAGCACGAGCGACGGAGACTTCGCCGATTGCGTGATCTGCGACGTGATATTGGAGCAGTTGTCGATC
Source organism: Rhodococcus sp. NCIMB 12038 (assembly GCF_002165735.1). Classification (NCBI taxonomy): domain Bacteria; kingdom Bacillati; phylum Actinomycetota; class Actinomycetes; order Mycobacteriales; family Nocardiaceae; genus Rhodococcus; species Rhodococcus sp. NCIMB 12038. The sequence continues at coordinate 6,478 of NZ_NHML01000007.1, read as the reverse complement.
AGCGGCTGCATCTGACGTCCGAGCTGCTCGAATCGCGGATCGCCGGGAACCAGCTTGCCGAGGTCGATCAACTTGCAGGCGACGCCGGCCGGGTCCTGCAGGTCCGGGAACGCCAGGCGCGAGGCCAGGTTTCCGGATTCCGCGTCGTAGGAATTGGCCAGGTTGCTGATCGCCAGGGGCAGAAGGGTCAGCGAGTTGACCAGGGACTCCCGGTTGTCCGCAAGGGTCTGCGTCACCGGAACCAGATTGTCCACGTTCTCGGCGAGGATCTCGCGGTTGTCGGCCACGAACTTCGAGACGTCGCCGAGGGCGATCGCCAGCTGGTTCAGGGCGGCACCGAGGTTCTCCCGCTCCCCCGCCAGGAATCCGGACAGGTCGGAGAGTTGCGAGTTGAAGTCGCGGACCTGCTGATCGTTGGCCGCCAGCGCGCCCACGAAGACCTGGAGGTTCTTGACGGTGTCGAAGAGGTCGCCGCGACTCTCGTTGAGAGTGCGGGCAGCGTCGGACAGCTGGGTGATGCTCTGCCCCAGCGCTTCACCGTTGCCGTCGAGGTTGGCGGCGCCGGTCTCGACGAACTGCGACAGCGCGCCGTCCTTGTTCGCCCCGTTCGGGCCGAGCGCGGTGGAGAGTTCCTCGATGCTCGCGTACAACTGGTCGACCTCGACGGGGGTCGCGGTGCGGTCCCGGGAGATCACCGCGCCGCTCGCCATCCTCTCGCCGCCCGTATAGGCGGGCGCGAGCTGGATGTAGCGGTCGGACACCACGGACGGCGTGACCTGCGCGGCTTTCGCGTCGGCGGGAATGTCGACGCCGCGATCGACGCGCATGTCGACCTTCACCTGATCGCCCAGCGGCTCGACGCCGTCGACCGATCCGACCTTCACACCGAGGACCCGCACATCCGAGCCTTCGTAGATACCCACCGACTTGTCGAAGTACGCGGTGATCTTGGTGGTGCCCGCGCGGGTGAACACCCACCACAGGGCGCCGGCGATCACCAGCGCGACGATGACGATTCCCGCGATGAGGGCGACCCCGCCGCGTCCTCCGCGGTCGGCTCCGTTGTCGACGTCCGCCATCAGTTACCCCCCAAGGTGCGGACGGGTTCGCGCGGACCTGGAATGTCGGGCAGCCCCGGCGGCAAGAGGTTCACCACGACCTGGTCGAACCAGCGACCGTTGCCGACCACGTTCGTGTACAGGCGGACGAACGGCTCGTACAGTTTCATCGCCTTGTCCAGGTTCTCGTTGTTGGCCTCGAGGATCTCGACGACACCGTTGAGCTGTTCGAGCGCGGGACCGATGGCGGCCTCGTTGTCGCGCACGAGTCCGGTCAGTTGCTGCGACAGCCGCTGAGTTCCGGTGAGCAGCTGGGAAATCGACTGCTGACGGCTGTTGAGCTCACCGAGCAGCAGCCCGGCATCGCTGATCAACCGGTTGAATTCGGCGTTGCGGTCGGCGAGGACCTTGGTGGTCTTGCCGGTCGCGTCGAACAGTTTCTGCAGTTCCTGATCGCGGCTGGCGATGGTCTGCGACAGCCTGCTGACACCGTCCAGGGACGCGCGGATCTCCGTGGGTGTCCCCTCGAACGCCTGCGAGAGCGTCACCATGCTCTGTGCGAGCTGATCGGAGTCGATGTCACCCACCGTCTGCGCGGCGGCCGAGAACGCCTCGATCACGTCGTACGGAGACGTGGTGCGGTCCAACGGGATCGTGTCACTCGGGTTCAACGTGTCCGAGCCGCGGGGGTCGAGGGCCAGGTACTTCTGGCCCAGGATCGTCTTGATCTGGATGGACGCGGACGTCTCGTTGCCGACCCACGCATCCGACACCTTGAAGGCGACGTCCACGTGGTCGCCGTCGAGTTCGACGGACGTGACCTTGCCGACTTTCACGCCCGCGATCCGCACCTCGTTGGAGGGCTTGAGACCGGCCGCCTCCGTGAACTGGGCGTGGTAGGTCGACCCGGCGCCGATGAACGGCAGCGAATCGAGGAAGAAGGCCGACAGGGTGGCCAGCAGCACCACGAGGATGCCGAGGGCACCGGCCACTGCCGGGCTGCGACGTCTGCTCATCGTGTCTGCAACTCCTGTAGGCCGTCCTGCGTGCACCGTTTCGCCGAGTTCGTATAGATCGGCTGGTTGACGGTGGGCAAGCCCGTGGGCAGGTTCAGTTGGGGCGCGGTACCTGGTCCTGCGACGATGTCGACTCCACAGAGGTAGAACTGGAACCAGGATCCGTAACTGGCTGCCCGGCCGAGCTTCTCGAGCTTCACCGGGAGCGTCTGGAGAACGCTGTTGACCGTGTCGGAGTTTCGGTTCAGCGTCGTCGCCAGCGTGTTCAGCGACGTGATGGATTCCTGGATGGACGGTCGGGTGGGTTCGAGCAGATCGGCTGTCGCGTCGGTGAGTCCCGCGAGGGACGTCACCGCCGAACCGACGGTTCCTCGCTCGTTCGCCAAGCCCGTGACGAGTTGCTGGGTGTTGACGATCAGCGAATCGAGTTGATCGTCACGCTGATTCACCGTGGCCAGCACGGAGTTGAGGTTGTTGATCACCGCACCGATCACGCGATCCTTGTCGGCGACGGTGTTGGTGAGGCTTGCCGTGTTCTTGACGAGTTCCGTGATGGTTCCCGACTCACCCTGGAACACCTGGATGATCTGGTACGACAGCTTGTTGACGTCCTCGGCGCTGAGGGTCTGGAACAGCGGGCGGAAGCCGTCGAACAGGGTGGTGAGGTTGACGGCAGGCTTGGTCCGTTCCATCGGAATGGTGTCGCCGCCGTTCATCTTCATGCCCTGCTGGCCCTCGCCCTGTTCGAGCGCGATGTAGCGCTGCCCCACGAGGTTCCGGAAGCGGATGGTCGCGGTGGTGCTGGCGGGCAGCCAGTCCCGTTCCGCCACGGTGAACTGGACTTCCGCCTCACGGTCGTCGTGGATCGCGATCTTTTCGACCTGCCCCACGCGCACACCGGCGATGCGGACCTCGTCGCCCTCGTTGAGCGAGGTGACGTCCGAGAAGATCGCGTTGTACTTGGTGCCACCGCCGCCACCGAGGTTGGCGATGGTGGCGGCCAGCAGACCGGTCGCCAGGATGGTGACCACGGCGAACACGATCAGCTTGACCAATGGTGCGGTCAGGCCCCTCACTTGAAGCTCACCTCAGTCCCCCTCATGGTCGGCGCGCCGACGAGTGTCGTCCAACTCGGCACGTCCTCCGGTGCCATTCCCCCGGCCTCGCCGTAGACGACGTCCAACGTGTCCTGTTCCATCTTCGAACCCGCGTAACTTGCGGGCGTGACCTGGGCTCCGTACCCGGGGACCTGGTCGGGGACGCCGGCGGGCGCCGGGAAGAAGTCGATGGTCGACGGTCCGGGATTCCTCGAAGGCACCTGGTAGGCACCGTCGTTGTAGGACGAGCCGCCCGGGTACTGCGGGAACTTCCCACCGGGTGCGGTGACGTTGTCGTAGCAAGCCGGTCCGCGGTTGTCGAGCAGGCGCGGCTCGTCCTGGTTGGGCACGTAGCGGCCCTTCGGGTTGACGAACTGCACGCTGGCACGCACGCCCGGGTACGGATCGTCCGGCGCCAGTAGTTCACGGGCAACGGGAGCGGACTTCGCGAAGCCCGCGAACGTGCACTCGAAGCTCGGCGAGTAGCGGCCGAGAATCTGCAGCGCCTCACGTGAATCGGCGGCGATGCTGACGATCGACTCGGCGTTGGTCTGCAGGAGATCCGCGGTGCTCGACGCGGTTGCGGTCAGCGACACGAGCAGCGTGGAGATCTCATTCTGCTTCTCCACCACGGTGTTTCCGGTGGTCCGCAGGTTGTCGAGGGCGTTGACCAGATCGGGCGCCGCCTCGGAGTACGTCTGCGAGAAGTCCGCCAGGCCGCGCAGATCCTCCTGGATGGCGGGAAGTTCGGTGTTCAGCCCACCGAAGATCTCCTCGAGACGGTCGAGCGTCAGCCCGAGTTCGGCGCCGCGGCCGCTCAGACCCTGGGACAGCGCGCCGAGCGTGTTCGCCAGGTCCTGCGGCGGAATGGCCTGCAGGAGCGGCAGCAGACCGTCCAGCACCTCGCCGACCTCGACGGCGTTGCCGCTCTTGTCCTGGCGCAGCGTGTCACCGGCCTGGATCGGCGGAGCCGTGTCGCCCTCCGGGACGATCAGCGACACATAGCGTTCACCGAACAGCGTCTTGGGCAGCAGCCGTGCCGTCGCGTTGGACGGGATCAGCGGTGCCTTGTCGGGCTGGATCGCGAGAGCGAGCGTGACCTCACCTTCCTGGGAGGATGCCGAGCGCACCTCGCCGACGATGAGGCCACGGACCTTCACGTCAGCATTGGGCGGCAGGGCGTTTCCTGCGGTATCGGTGAGGAGATCGATCTTGACGACCTTGGTGAAGGTCTTGTTGAACATGCCGATGGTAAAGGCCAGGAACAGCGCGAGGACGAGGAAGAACACCAACCCCAGCACCCGTCGTCCCACAACAGATGTCGTGTTGCTCATCCGGCCACCCTCACTGTGGTCGTCGTGCCCCAGATGGCGAGGCTCAGGAAGAAGTCGAGAACGGCGATGGTAACGATCGCGGTGCGGACCGCCCGGCCCACGGCCACACCCACACCGGCGGGACCACCCGACGCGTGATAGCCGTAGTAGCAATGGATCAGGATCAGCACGAACGCGAAGATCAGCACTTTCGCGAACGAGTAGAGGACGTCCTGCGGTGGCAGGAACAGGTTGAAGTAGTGGTCGTAAGACCCGGTCGACTGGCCGTTGAACACGGTGCTGATGATGCGGGAGGCGAGATAGGCCGCGAGCAGACCGACGATGTACAGCGGGATGACGGCGACGAATCCCGCGATCATGCGGGTGGTGACGAGGAACGGCACACTCGGCACCGCCATGACCTCGAGCGCGTCGATCTCCTCCGAGATCCGCATGGCGCCGAGCTGCGCGGTGAAACCACAGCCGACGGTGGCCGAGAGTGCGAGTGCCGCAACGATCGGCGCGATCTCACGGGTGTTGACGTAGGCGGACAGGAAGCCGGTGAGGACCGAGCTGCCCAGCTGCTCGAGTGCGGCGAAACCCTGCAGTCCGACGACGACGCCGGTGAAGCCGGACATCATCGCGATGACGCCGATGGTGCCACCGATGACGGCGAGCGCGCCGCTGCCGAAGGTGACCTCGGCCAGCAGCCGGAGCACCTCCTTGCGGTAGTGCACGAGAGTGTGGGGTGACCAGGCGATTGCCCTGGCGTAGAACGACATCTGCTCGCCGGCCCGGTCGAGCACGTTGAGCGGCGCACGACCGACCCGGCGTGCTGCCATCAGCGTCCGGTCACCGCGTCCCTTGGCGATTGTCATCGGATCACGATCCCTTCGCCGGAACGATCTGGAGGTACACCATGGTCAGGATCAGGTTCGCGAAGAACAACAGCAGGAACGTGATCACCACCGACTGGTTCACCGCGTCACCGACGCCCTTGGGTCCGCCCTTCGGATGGAGCCCCTTGTATGCGGCGATGACACCGGCGATGACACCGAAGACGGCCGCCTTGAGCTCGCCGACCCAGATGTCGGGAAGCTGCGCGAAGGCCGAGAACGATGCCAGGTACGCACCGGGATTACCCCCTTGGAGAATGACGTTGAAGAAGTAGCCACCCGCGATGCCGACGACGGACACCAGGCCGTTGAGCAGGATCGCGACGAGCACCATGGCGAGCACCCGGGGCACGACGAGTCGCTGAATCGGGTTGATGCCCAGCACTTCCATGGCGTCGATCTCTTCGCGGATCGTCCGCGCACCGAGATCCGCCGTAACAGCCGAGCCCGCAGCTCCGGCCACCAATAGTGCCGTCACCAGCGGGGAACCCTGCTGGATGACGGCGAGCACGCTGGCCGCTCCCGTGAACGACTCTGCACCGAGCTGTTTGATGAGCGATCCGGTCTGCAGTGACACCACTGCGCCGAACGGAATCGCGACCATGGCCGTGGGCAGGATCGTGACGCTGGCGATGAACCAGGCCTGTTCGATGAACTCGCGGAATTGGAACGGCCGTTTGAACGTGTTTCGAGCGACGTCGACGAAGAGCTCGACGATGTTTCCGGCCTGCGTCAGCGCACCGTTCACCGGCCGCAAGACCGAGCTGCGGGTAACCCCCATCCGATATGCCTACCCTTGCCCGTGAGTGGTGTTTTCGTATCCTTCGCCCCGGTATGCGGGGATGACCTGTGTGTCTTCCTGGCTGTATGCGTAGTCGTAACCGCCGCCGCCGTTTCCGCCGGAGGTCTCGTCGAGGCTTTCCTGGATCGCGATCTGGGCGTTCTCCGGCAACGTGTGCATGATGTGCCGGACCCGTTCCTGACGGCGGGCCACGGCCTGCCGGAACGGCATCCCCGGCGTCGCCTTCATCTGCGGAACGATGCCTTCGACGTCGTCGANACCACCGGCATGGTGCCCGGCGTCGANCATCGCCTGCT